>CAYYKV010000284.1:0-4005 GCA_964468605.1 uncultured Occallatibacter sp.
TTCCGGTGGCATCGGCCCATCCTTCGGCAAAGCCTGCGTAGATGGAATCGAGCACCGATTCCAGCCGGTCAGGAAGTTCGTTGCGCTCCGGGATGCGAAAGGGAATACCGGCCTCGCGGATCTTGGTCTTGGCGCGCACGAGTCGCTGTGCCATGGCTGCCGGCGAAACGAGAAAGGCCGAAGCGATTTGTGCGGCCTCCAGTCCCAGAACGACCTGCAACATGAGCGGCGCGTGAACTGCCGGGTCAATCGCCGGATGTGCACAGGCAAAAAGGAGCGCAAGCCGCCGATCAGGAAATTCGTCGTTCGCTGCCGCGATCATGGCGTCGGCCAACTGCTCGGGTTCGTCGTCGCTCGACGATTCGCGATTGCGGCGAAGATGGTCGATGAGTTTTCGCCGGGCCGCGGTGAGCAGCCACGCCTCGGGATTGTCGGGGCAGCCCTTCCGCGGCCACACCGACAATGCGGACACAAGAGCCTCGGACAAGGCATCTTCAGCAGCGGCAACGTCTCCGAAGCGCGCCGCCAGGTAAGCGATGAGCTTGCCGCGGCTGCGAAGAGCTACAGCCTCCGCAGCCGCGTAAGCGCCGTCGTCGTTTGCGGGATTCACCATGGCCGATCTTCCTGCCGGCTCAACGCCGCTTTGCCGGTTTGCCGGCGGGATCAATCCGTTCGAGCAGCCTGACCCTGACCGTTTCTCCTGGTGCTTTTCCGATTGCCTCAAGGATCGCAGCTTTCACAGGCAGCTTGTGATTGCCGTCTCCCAATGCCATAAACGAGCTTTGGAATGGACAACCGTCAATGGTTCCTTTGACCTTCACCAGCCCGCGCGTCCCAAAGAAGGCGGCCGATTCCGGCCAGATGACATAAGTCCAGCCGCCTGGCTTTGGGCTTCTGACGAGCGATGCAGTGAAAGACTTGTTCAGCACGTTTGCCTCACTAGAGACCTTGAAAATCGGATTCTGGCGTCACATCGACCAGATGGCGCGCACTTCGACAATTCCGTGCTGCACCGCGGGGCATTTGCCGGCCCACTGCATGGCCGCGTCCAGGTCGGACGCCTCGATCAGGTAATATCCGGCCAGCTGTTCCTTGGATTCAGCAAATGGACCGTCAAGCACCTGCGTCTTTCCGTTGGTTGTGCGAAGAGTGGTGGCTGTCGATGAGGGTTGCAGCCGGTTCGAGTTGATGAGCACCCCGGCAGTTTTCAGTGCCTCAGTGTAGGCCGTGTAAGCTGCCGCGCCCTGCTGTTGCTGCTCGGGTGTCATCCGGCCCCAGCCGGACTCATCGACGTAAAGCGTGAGTAGATATTTCATCCGATCCTCCGTGTCATGGATTGTAGGCGTTGAGCGCCTCACTCGAATGACGGATGGCCCCTGGGCAAATCGACAGGGCGCCTGAGATTATCTTTGATATTCCGCGGGATGCCGGGGGAGGGGGCATTCATCGCCGGCTACCCGGCGGCTCCGAGCGTGATCAACGCACAATCGAGTAAGCTTGCACGAGCCGCCCTTGCCGGTTTCATGGGCCGGAAGACTGTCCCGGAACGGAGACTCGAACATTGACGAAACAGCGCACGTTGGACCCCCTGCTGCTGATCGGTTCCATTATCGTGCTCGCGGCGATGCTGACGTGGGTATTGCCGGCCGGACAATTTGAAAGAGAGACAGATGCCCAGACGCACCGTACGGTCGTCGTTCCGGGGTCCTACAAATCCGTGGCTCGACATCCGGTCGGACCATGGGGCGCACTGGTTTCGATTCCGGAGGGCCTGCTGGAAGCTGCGGAAGTGGTATTTTTCGTGCTTCTGGCGGGCGGCGCTCTCACGGTTGTTGAATCAACGGGCGCTGTCAGCAACCTGCTCAATCATTTGATGCGGCGCTTCGGCGGCCACCCGTTGCTGGTTCTTGGGTTTGCCTCCATCCTGTTTCTCATCGGAGGCGCTTCAAACAATATGTATGAGGAGATTCTCGCATTCATCCCGTTGCTCTGCGCATTAATGCGCCGGTTGGGACTGAATCACGAGATGGCATTAGCGATTTCTGTTGGGACAGCGACGGTGGCGGCGGTTTTCTCGCCATTCAATACCTTTACCCTGGGGATCAGCCAACCAATGGCGCAGGTGGCGTTGTTCTCCGGTTTCGCATTCCGGTCGGTTGTCTTTGTTTTGGCCATCGGCATTTGGGGAGCGTACCTGGGCTGGTACGCGCTTCGATTTCGCGTCGAGGTATCGGCGGCCGATCAAGCTGCCGCTGCCCATGCAGGCAAGTGGAAGACGTCGGACATCTGGGTGCTGGTCGCGATGAATGCCGGCATGGCTTCAATGATATTGGGAGGCGTGTTCCTGCACTGGGAGCTGCTTCAATTCAGCGCCATTTGGGTATTGATGGGGCTTGCCGCAGGGTTGGCGGGAGGCTTGGGTTGGCGCGGCACCTCCGAACAATTCGCAGAGGGATTTCGGCGAATGGTTGTGGCGGCCGCGTTGGTGGGCTTTGCCCGTGCGATTTCCGTTGTACTGAGAAACGGCCTTGTCCTCGATACCATTGCCAACGTGCTATTCAGCCCACTCCGACATCTGTCCCTCAGCCTGTCTGCAGCCATGATGATGGTTTCAGAATCGGTGCTCGCGTTTCCAATGCCAAGCGATTCCGGCAGGGCGATGATGAGCCTTCCGGTGACGATCCCGCTGGCGGATCTTCTCGGTCTCTCGCGCCAGATGGTTGTGGTGGCCTACCAATACAGCGGCCTTGTGTCAGGTTTGATTACGCCAACAACTGGAGCGCTGCTGGCGATGCTGGCGCTCGCAGGCGTTTCCTACGGCAAGTGGATCCGGTTCATGTTGACGCCATTCGCCCTTCTGTTTGCGCTTGCGTTGGCGGCGATTGTGGCCGGAGTCAAATTGGGCATTCAGTAAGGGGTACCTCGCGATGAGCCAGCTTGTGACAAGGAATGCTGGCTGGAATGGCATCTGATCAGGATTGCCGTAACCTTCGGGAGAAAGACTCATCTAACAATTGACGGGCCCGACTTCAAAATTCCCCGGGGGTGAAATGCTTTACTCGCTATCGACACGAGTCACAGTGGTCTCCATCGCGATCCTTCTATTTGGATGCACTGCCGGGTGCAGAGCCGCCACCAAGATGCCAGTTCCAGCTCCAGTCAGCGACGACGCGCTCCAAAAAAATCCGGGAAGGGGGACGGCCGTGTTTGCCGGCGGCTGTTTCTGGGGCACGCAATCTGTCTTTGAGCGGGTTAAAGGGGTGGTTGCCACGACAGCAGGCTATGCGGGCGGCTCCGCTGCGACAGCAACCTACGACCAGGTGACCACAGAGACATCGGGACACGCAGAATCAGTGAGAGTGGTCTATGACCCGTCGAAGATTACTTACGGCCAACTGCTGCGCGTTTTCTTCTCGGTTGCGCATGATCCGACACAGCTCAATCGCCAGGGACCGGACGTCGGCACGTCTTATCGTTCGGCAATCTTCTATACCAATGAGGACCAGCGGAGGATCAGCGTAGCATATATTGCGCAATTGGACGCAGCGCATGTATTTGCCAGCAGGATTGTGACCGAGGTTGTTCCGCTGAAGGGGTTCTACGATGCCGAGGCCTATCATCAGGACTACGCTCTGCACAATCCCGACAATCCGTACATTCTGGTCTGCGACCGGCCAAAGATCGATGCGCTCAAAAAGGAGTTCCCGGAGTTGTTTCAGGATTACAAGGGCCAGTGATGCGGACTTTGCGGGGCGCCGTGAGCCGATCGTAATTTGCAGGCGGCTTGCGACTCCCGCCGGCCAACTGCGAAGGAATGGGTTCGAACCCAACCCGACCAGCCCTCACTCTTGAAGCTGCCCCACAACCCTTTCATTGGATGGCTTTTCGCGCTGCCCCAGTGCTGCTAAACTACTGACTGCGGAAGAACAGGCGCGTAGCTCAGTTGGTTAGAGCGCTTCCTTGACACGGAAGAGGTCGTTGGTTCGAATCCAATCGTGCCTACCA
>CAYYKV010000285.1:0-3990 GCA_964468605.1 uncultured Occallatibacter sp.
GCTTGCGGGTGACGTTGTCGATGGCGGCGATGTGGTCGGCGTCGACGGCGTGGCGAAGGCCGAAGCTGTATGCGAGCAGAGCAGTGCCGAGCAGGAGCGGGTAGTGGCGAAAAGCGATGGCGGCCCAGATCCAGGCGCCGGCATTGAAGAGGAAGAGCAGGCCATAGACGCCGATGACTTTGCCGCGAAGATTGTGGGCAGCGTCGTCAAAAAGCGCGAGCAGGCGGGGACGGGGCGCGTCGGATGTCGAGACGGGCGGCGGGGCGAGCGGGCTGGCGGGGCTCTTCACTGAGGCTTCCAAGGATAATATTACGATTTCCAGATTCGTGCGAATGTGACAGGAGATACAGAGATCAGAGGTCAGGGAACAGGGAACAGGGATCAGGGAATAGGGATCAGGGATCAGGGAACGGGGGGCGGTTTTTGGTGCGGGACGAAGGCTTGTGACCAAACGCGCAAGAAAAGTCCGCGGGTAGTGCATCCAATTGAGCGGGACAATCTCTTCAAAAGAAGACGATAAGACGCCTTTGTAACGTTACAGAGGCGCATTGAGACTTCCGTTCGCGCGGGAGATCGGAGAATCTTGCCTGCGAGGGCGAACCTGCTCAGAGTTCATGAGCACAGTTTCGAGCAGGTTGCGCATTCCCAGAGGAACAAGAGTCATCCCCAGGAGGTTGTTCATGAAACATGGTGCGGACGAGACTAATCGCCGACATTCCGGCGGAGCGCAATTTTGCGCGATGGTGTTGAGTGTCAGCTTGTTTGCCTTCCTTGCCGGTTGCGGAGGCGGCGGGACTGCTTCCACCGCAGGATCTGGCGGATCGGGTGGATCAGGTGGGTCCGGCGGCTCAGGCGGGAGTGGCGGGAGTGGCGGGTCAGGCGGGAGTGGCGGGAATTCTTTCACCTACGGGACATGGACGTGGGTGGACGGCGGTGATGTCGCCTTCCAAGCGGGCACATACGGAACCCTCGGGACGGCTGCTGCCAGCAACGTTCCGGGAGCGCGGTACTCGGCCACCGGCTCGACCGATGCGTCAGGCAATCTGTGGCTTTTCGGGGGCGAGGGTGAGGACTCGACCGGATCGCATGGAGGCTTGGGATACCTCAACGACCTGTGGAAGTACAGCACTGTAGCGGGCGAGTGGACATGGGTGAGTGGATCATCGACCGCAGACGCAGCGGGAGTTTACGGGACGAAAGGAACGGCGGCCGCCGGGAACGTTCCGGGCGGGCGGATCGCACCTTCAAGTTGGGTCGACGCATCGGGCAATTTCTGGGTCTTCGGCGGGGAGGGTTCTTCGGGATCGCTCAACGACCTTTGGAAGTACAGCCCCGGGACGGGCGAGTGGACGTGGGAAGCCGGATCGACGAATTCGGCTGACGGGACTTATGGGACGCTTGGAAAAGCCGCTGCCGGCAATACTCCAGGGGCGAGAAGAAACGCCGTGACCTGGACCGACGCCGAGGGAAACCTTTGGCTCTTTGGCGGGTCCGGCTGCGACGCGACAGGAACTGAAGCCTGCTTGATCGAACTCAATGATCTTTGGAAGTTCAGCCCGAGCACCGGTCAATGGGCATGGATGAGCGGGTCGAATGCGGCCGCACAAAACGGAACCTATGGAACCGAGGGTACGGCGGCTCAAGCGAATGTGCCCGGCGCACGAAGCGATGCCATGGGCTGGATTGACTCTTCAGGCAATCTTTGGCTCTTCGGCGGCGAGGGATATGACTCAGTGGGGACGCAAGGTGGGTACGCGTTGCTTAACGACTTGTGGAAGTTCAGCCCCAGCACGGACGAATGGACCTGGATGAGCGGATCGAATGTCGCCTTCGCGGTTGCGACCTACGGAACGGAGGGAACGGCGGCGGCCGGCAACGTACCTGGGTCGCGATACGGTGGTTTCACCTGGGCCGACTCTTCGGGAGATCTGTGGCTCTTTGGCGGGTGGACCCAGCAGAATCCAACCAGCGAGAACCTCTATAACGACCTGTGGAGATACAGCACAAGCACGGGTGAATGGACGTGGATGGGCGGATCGGACGCTCCCAACGAAGACGGAATCTACGGGACATTAGGGACTGCAGCCGCAGGCAACATTCCTGGGGCGCGGGAGGACGGCGTCAGCTGGACCGATTCGTCGGGGAATTTCTGGATTTTTGGCGGCAAAGGCTACGACTCGGTGGGGACTGACGGCGGCACCGCGTACACGAACGACTTTTTCAAGTTCACGCCATAGAGGGGTTGTGGAGCGGGCGGAATTAGCGGGACTAGCGGAACGAGCGCAGCTAGTGCGCGACGAAGTTGGCGAAGAGCGGGACGTAGGCGAGGAGGGTGACGGCGATTCCGGCGAGAGCGGCGAGGGAGAGCGAGTGAAAGAAGACGAAGCGGAGGATGGCGCCCTCCTGACCATAGATATCGGTGGAAGTGCTGGCGACGACGATGCTGGCCGCGTCGATCATTTTGCCCATCACTCCGCCGGCCGAGTTGGCCGAGGCCATGAGCACGGGTGAGACGCCGATCTGGCGAGCGGTGATGACTTGCAGGCTGCCGAACAGGACGTTGGACGATGTGTCGGAGCCGGTCGAGGCAGTGCCGAGCCATCCAATGAGCGTTCCGAAGAAGGGATAGAGCGCGCCGGTGCGAGCAAAGGCGAGGCCGAGCGTGGCATCGAGTCCGCAGTAGCGCGTGATGTAGCCGATGGCCATCATGGCGGCGATGGTCACGAAGGTGTAGCGGATATTGAAGATGGTGCGCGCGAAGGCGGCGGCGAGCGAACGCGGGCCGAGCCCCATGAGGAGACCGGCGATGAGCGCGGCGAACAGAATTCCCGTGCCGGTGGCAGTGAGCCAGTTGAAGTTGAAGATTGCGGCCTCTTTGGTGGCGGCGGCAACGACGGGCGGAACGCGCTGGATGGCGTTGTTGAGGCCGATGACAGGAATCTTGACAGAGGAGTGCGCGTCCATCCACGCAGAGATGCGTGGAAGTCCCCAGAGAAACACAGTGACGCTCAAAACCAGCCAGGGAAACCAGGCGTTGAAGATCGCGGAGGCAGTGTGTCCGTGTTCCTTGCGGGCGTGGCCGGTGATGTCTTCGAGATCCACGTTGAGAATTCTCGGCGGCTGCCAGAAGCGGAGAAATGCGAGGAGCGCGACGATGGTGGATGCGGCGGCGACGATAGCCACGAGCCAGGGTCCGCTGTAGGTGGCCATCAGATATTGCGCGGCGGCGAAGGAAGCGCCGGCAACGAGGATTGCCGGCCAGACTTCAAGCATGGCGCTGAATCCCGCGAAGACCCAGATGAGCCAGAAGGGGATGAGGACGTCGAAGGGCAGGAGAATGACGGCGGTGGTGTGAGAGAGGGGGAGCTGATCGAGGCCGGTGACTCCGTGGAGCGCGATGAGCGGGATGCCCATGGCTCCGAAGGCGACGGGCGCGGTGTTGGCGAGAAGCGAAAGGCCGGCAGCCTTGAGAGGACGGAAGCCCAGGCTAATGAGGATGGCGGAGCAAACGGCGACTGGTGTGCCGAAGCCGGAGGTGCCCTCAAAAAAAGCACCGAGCGCGAAGGCGATTAGAAGCAATTGCAGGCGGCTGTCGGCGGTGATGCCGGTGAGGCTTTGCTGCAGCGTGACGAAACGGCCGGTTTTGACGGTGAGGCTGTAGAGAAAGATGACTGGCAGAATGATCCAGCAGACGGGAAAGAGGCCGTAGCCTGCGCCGTAGGCCGCGGCGGTGAAGGCAAGGCGAGCGGGCATGTGATAGACGAGCGTTGCGGCGAGGAGAGCAGTGGCGAGACCGGCGAGCGCGGCGACGTGAGCCTTGAGACGCAGAACGGCCATTGCGCCGAGAAGAACCACGATGGGCAGCGCGGCGACGAGCGTGGAGAGAAAGAAGCTGCCGGTGGGGTTATAGCCCTGCACCCAATGGAGGGCGGCGGGATTGGTTTTGAAGAGATAGACGAGGGCGGCGATGAGGGCGAGGAAGGCGAGGGC
>CAYYKV010000286.1:0-3956 GCA_964468605.1 uncultured Occallatibacter sp.
TTGGCTCCTTCCAGCGGATCCTCGCCCGGTTCAATCTTGCCTGCCGGCAGCTCCCACAGGTACTGCTGCGCCGCGTGCCTGTACTGGCGCTCCATCACGATCCAGGGATTCTTCTTGCTCTTCGAGCTGTCGATCGCCAGAATCACTACGCTTCCGTTGTGGCGGATCACGTCACGCTCGTTCTCCCTTCCACCCGGCTCAATCAGCTTGTCGTGCAGCACCTTGAACTGAGAACACTGAAACACGACCTGCGAACTGACGATCGTGGCGCGCTCAATCGTTGCGCCCGCCTTTCCCGCCTTCCCCTTCTTGATCTTTTTCGCCTTCACTGTCTTTTTTTCCGGCATTTCATCCCCTCTTTGCCAACAGCGCTGATCGCACTCAATTCATCACGAGTATACGCACTCGCCTGTTTCAGTTTTGCCATTTCTGCCCTTTCCTGCATCGCCCCGCCCCGCCGTGGCATCCTTTATGCAGCGCCAAACGCAGATTTCTTGCCAACGCATCCACTTCCTGCCCGACCACGAGACAAGAGTGACCGTATCCTTGAAAGCCGATTGTTATCCAGTAACCGTAATGCCGGGCCAGTCCCGCCTGTTTCTCGACTTTTGCGCCGGTGCGCTCCGCGCCTTCCTCCCTTTGGACGATGTCTCGCAAGCACCTCCACCGCACCCCGCGCATTGGCCGGAACTGGTTCGACTCCTCGCTGCTGAGAACCCATCCGCCGCAGCCAAGCCTGCTCTCGATGCACTCGCGCAAGGCGCCGGCGCTGTCCTCACCGGCCAGCAGGTCGGTCTCTTCGGCGGCCCGCTCTACACCCCGTTCAAAGCTGCGACTGCAATCGCCCGCGCGCGCAAGGCCACAGCCGCCGGCCATCCGCACGCCGCGGTCTTCTGGGTCGCGAGCGAGGACCACGATTTCGCCGAAGTCGATCACGTCACCTTTCCCGCCGGCCGCGAGCTGGCCACATTGACCTACACCAATGCGCCCGGAGTCGCGGTGCCCGCCGGCCGCATCGTCTTCGACGAATCGATCACGGCGCTCGTCGAGCGCGCCGCCGAGCTCCTCGGTCCCTCTGAAACGACAGATGCATTAGTCGCTGCTTACAGGCCTGGCCGCACCTTCGCGCAAGCCTTTGGCGAAATCTACTCGGCCATCTTCGCCGCCCAAGGGCTTCTCATCGTCGACGCCGGCAGCCGCGACTTCCATCGCCTCGGCGCGCCTGTCCTCCGCGCCGCCATAGAGCGCGCCGACGAATTCCACTCAGCGCTCATCGAGCGTGGCAAGGCCCTTGAAGCCGCCGGCTATCACATGCAAGTTGCCGTCGCTCCGCAGTCCAGCCTGCTCTTCCTCATCGACACGAGGACCGGCGCACGCATCGCGCTTCGCCGCGTCGCGCCCACGCCAGCCGAGCCCAACGGTCTTTGGCAAGCCGGGGAGCAGACTTACTCCACATCCGATCTCGTTGGAATCCTCGACTCTGAGCCCGAGCGCATCTCGCCCTCCGCCCTTCTGCGGCCCGTCTTTCAGGATTTCTTGTTTTCGACCACAGCGCAGGTCGGTGGTCCCGCCGAGATCGCCTATCTGGCGCAGTCCGCCGTTCTCTTCGAGCGAATTCTCGGCCGTCAGACGCCTCCCATCGCGCGCTTCTCGGCCACGCTCATCGAGCCCTCCGTCGCCGAGCTTCTCCGCCGCCACGAACTTACGCTTGAGCAGGTCTTCGCGGAAGAAAATGCCTCCACGCTTGCCCAGCGTCTCGCCGCCCGCTCCATGCCCGTCGAGACAAAGCAAAAGCTCGCAGCTGCTGGCAACGCTCTCGATGCCGAACTCACTGTCCTCGTTGACTGGCTGCAGTCGCAGGACAAGGGCCTGGGCCAGTCAGCCGACACCGCCGCTGGAAAGATCCGCTACCAGATGAACCGCCTGCGCACCCTCGCCGCCAACTTCCAGCTCCAGCGCGAGACCACCCTCACGCGCCACGCCAACTCCATCTTCAACGCCCTTTATCCCGGCCGCGTTTTGCAGGAGCGCGTCCATGGCGGAGCGTACTACTTCGCGCGCTACGGGCCCACGCTCGCCGAATCTCTCTGTGAGCAGGCCGCCAGCCTCTGCCCTAGCCACGCCGCCCTCTGGCTCTAAGAAGCAGGAAACAGAGACCGCGCTTGTTCTCTTGTTCCCTCGGTCCCTGCCTTTATAATCCTCGCGAACCCGAACGAGGCTCCCATGAAGCAGCTCTTCGCATTCCTCGTCGCTGCCCCCATCCTGGCATTGGTGGCCATCCCCGCCCACGCGCAACTGGCCAACTGCGCCACGCCCGGCACCGACAACGACTTCCTCGGCGTCCAGACCATCTGGCTCTGGCCCGGAACTCCGCCAGGAGACATGACGCCTGGAGTTCAGACCTCGCCCCCAACCAAGAGCGAACCGTGCAGCGGCATTCCTGCGCTTACCATCTTCGGTCCCCGCGAGGGAACCGGAAACGGCTCGGCCGTCATCATCTTTCCCGGTGGCGCATACCTTCACTTGGCCGGCGACCTCGAAGGCCGTGAAGTGGCCGACTGGTTCACGGCGCGAGGATTCCATGCTTTCATCCTCAGCTATCGCCTCAGCTCGCAGGGATACCTGCTGCCGATTCCGCTCATCGACGCGCGACGCGCCATCCAGACCGTTCGCGCGCGCGCAGCGGACTATCACATCAACCCCAATCGAATTGTCGTCATTGGCTTCTCCGCGGGCGGCCACCTCGCCGCGCTCGCCGGAACCCAATCCGTGCCCGGTAGCCACGATGCCGAGGACCCCATCGATCGAGCTTCCAGCCGTCCCGACTACCTCGTCCTCGGCTATCCCTGGCTCGACGCCATTACCCGCGACACCACCTACCTGAGCTACTGCAAGATCCTCAACATCATGGACCAGTGCGACGCGCTCCGCGCCGAATACGATCCGATTCTGTTCGTCACGAAAGACACGCCGCCGACGTTCATCTACCAGACTTTTGCCGACAAGACCGTGTCTCCGGCCGCGAGCATCGACTTTTATCAGGCGCTCTTGAAGGCCGGAGTTCCGTCGGAGCTGCACGTTTTCGTGAATGGCGCTCACGGCTCGGGCCTGGGCAAGGGCGACCCCTCGCTGGACCAGTGGCCGGGCCTGCTCGAGAGCTGGCTTCGAGCCCAGGGGCTTCTGACCGTCGACAACTCCGCGGTTGGAGCAAAGCCGTAAAAACTGGCGATTGGAAGCTGAAAGTTGCCCCAAAAATTAGAAGCGGGCATCCGGCTTCGGGAGTGGAAGGATATCCCGAAACCGGCTGCCCGCTGGACCCTGGTCCGGGTCTAGGTGGTAGTTCCAGTGTAGGACCGTTTTGGGTAATAGCAAGGTCTTTTTTGTGTGAATTTTCCCGTTTCGTGACTGGTGTCACAGAACGCGGTCCTGACGCTCCTCCTCGCGTTGACTTGAGGGCTTGCCCCTGATACAAAAAGGGGTTCCACATGCGAAAATTGTCAGTGAAGAGGCTCAGGGCTCCAGTACCTCCATGCAAGACATCCTTCAAGCAATCGAAAAGTATCTGATTGGCGCCATCCCGACGGCAGCGCTGTTCATCGTGCTGGTCATCGCCTATCAGTTTCTGGTGCAGGGGCCGCTAACGGCGGTTCTGGCCAAGCGCCGCGCCCTTACGGACGGTGCCATGGAAGACGCCCGCAAAGCGATTGCCGAGGCTGAATCCAAGACCGCCGAGTACGCCGAACGCCTCCGCCTGGCGCGCGCTGACGCCTACAAGCTTCGCGAGCAGCGTATGAAGCAGTGGACCGCCGAGCGCGACACCGCGCTCGACGCCGCCCGCAAAGCAGCCGGCGACAAAGTGCGCCAGGCCAAAGCCGAATTCGACGCCGAAGCCGAATCAGCTCGCAAGGTGATCCAATCCGCAACCGCCGATCTGGCTGGCCTGGCTGTCCGCGCCG
>CAYYKV010000287.1:0-3950 GCA_964468605.1 uncultured Occallatibacter sp.
CAGAATTCCGATGACGGCGAGAGCGATGAGAAGCGGAGCGATGGCGCGGGACTGGGCGGGGAAAAGCCCCACGTGGAAGCGAAACATGGAGTAGAGGCCGAGCTTTCCGGCGACGACCATGGCGAGCGCGACCGGAGCTTCGCTGTAGGTGTCGGCCAGCCAGCCATGAAGCGGGAAGACAGGAACTTTGACCGCGAATGCGAAAAGAAAAGCGAGCGCGACCCAGTAGAGCGCGCCTGCGGGAAGAACGCCGCTGGCGGTCTGGTACTGAAGATCGGTGAAGTTGAAGGTGTGGGTCTTCGCGTAGAGCCAGAGAATTGCGACGAGCAGCGGCGCGGATGGGATGAAAGTAAAGAGGAAGAATTTGAGCGCGGCGCGGGGCCCATCTTTGCGGCCATACATGGCGATGAGGATGGCCATGGGGACGAGCGAAAGCTCCCAGAAGCCGTAGTAGAGCATGAGGTCGAGCGAGATGAAGACGCCGAACATGGCGGTCTGCTGGACGAGAAAGAGCGCGTAGTAAACCTTGCGGCGGGTCTGGATGGCGTTCCAACTGGCGATGACGCCGACGGGCGCGAGCAGGCCGACGAGAACGACGAGCCAGAGACTGAGGCCGTCGACGCCTACGTGGTAGAAGATGGCCGGGCTCTCGATCCAGGGAACGTTCTGCTCGAACTGAAAACCGGACTGGCCGGTGACAAAGTGCGCGGGCAAATGGAACGTGAGGAGCAAGGTGAAGAGCGTGGCGATGAGCGCGATCCAGTTGGGAAGCTTGGCGCGATCGGGCAGAAGCGCGACCAGAACCGCGCCCGCAAGAGGAACCAGCAGGATGAGGGTGAGAATGATGGGATCGAATGCTCTCATATTCTCAATGCCCCGCCTGTCCGGGTTGAATCACGGTGATGTGACTGACTTTGAAGATCGTTTCGGAGTGAAAGAACGGAAGGCTCCACGCGTGAGGCGAGCCAGTGAGCAGCAGGAATAGAAGCACGGCTGCGGCTCCGGCTGCCAGCCACGCGGCGTAAGAGCGAAGATTGCCGGATTGCCAGCGCTGGAGAATCATTCCGGTCATGCTGGCCACGCCGGCGAGAAGCCAGGCAAGGCCAGCGAGCAGAAGGTCGACGCCGCCCAAAACGTACTTCGAAAAAGCGAAGAGCGGCTTGACGATCAGCGCGCCGTAAATTTCGTCGACGTAGTACTTGTTCAGAAGCAGCTTGTAGCCGGTGGGCAGTGCGGCAGCGAGCTGGGCGGGACGCTCCGTCTTGCGCCGGTAGTATTTGTCGGCGATCAGCCAGCCTTCAAGCGCGGCGAGAACCGCAGCGATGCTCAGAATGAATTCGAGGCTGGAATTGCCGGTGGGCATGGGGCGATGCGCGGCGGCCACTGGTTTGAGATAAGCGCTGAAGCTTTCGATCCCGATCCAACCGCCGCAGACGGAGAGGACGGCCAGAATGACGAGCGGAACGAGCATCGACATCGGCGTGGCGTGGTGATGGCCGGTTTCGCTACGGGGCTTGCCGAAAAAGGCGAGATACCAGAGGCGAAACATGTAGAACGATGTGAGCAGAGCCGTGACCAGGCCGACAAACCAGAGGAGCTTGCCGCCGGTTCCCTGAAGAAATGCGGCATAGAGGATTGCGTCCTTGGAAAAGAAGCCGGCAAACGGCGGAAATCCGGCGATGGCGAAGACGGCCGCGGTCATGGTCCAGAAGGTGACGGGGAGCTTGGTACGCAGGCCGCCCATCTTGCGCAGATCCTGCTCGCCCGCCATGGCGTGAATGACGGAACCGGCAGCAAGGAAGAGCAGCGCCTTGAAGAACGCGTGCATCACGAGATGGAAGATGGCCGCGGAGTAGGCCGCTACACCGCAGGCGAGAAACATGTAGCCGAGCTGCGAGATGGTGGAGTAGGCGAGCACGCGCTTGATGTCGTTCTGGACGAGGCCGATGGTGGCAGCGAAAAGAGCGGTGGCCGCTCCGACGACGGCGACAGTCCAGAGGGCGACGGGAGAGCGGTCAAAGAGCAGGTGCGTGCGAGCGATCATGTAAACGCCGGCGGTGACCATGGTGGCGGCGTGAATGAGCGCGGAGACGGGCGTGGGGCCTTCCATGGCATCGGGCAGCCAGACGTAGAGAGGTAGCTGAGCGCTTTTGCCGGCAGCGCCAACAAGCAGGCAGAGACAGATGACGGTGAGAACCGTGCCGTGCCATGCGGGTTCGAGCGAGAGAGTGACCGCGATGTCGCCAAAGCTGAGCGTGCCGAATGTTGAGAGCACGAGAAAGATGCCGATGAGGAAGCCGAAGTCGCCGATGCGGTTGACGATGAAAGCTTTTTTGCCTGCGTCGGCGGCCGAGTTGCGCTGGAAATAAAAACCGATGAGCAGGTAGGAGACGAGGCCTACACCTTCCCAGCCGACGAACATAAGCAGGAAGTTGCCGGCGAGGACCAGAATGGACATGAAGAAGAGGAAGAGATTAAGGAAGCTGAAGTAGCGCGCGTAGCCGGGCTCGTCGCGCATGTAGCCGACGGAGTAGACGTGGATGAGGAAGCCGACTCCCATGATCACCAGCAGCATGACCGCGGAAAGCTGATCGAGCACAAAGATGAAATCGACGCGGAGTGCGCCGATCGCGATCCAGGGGAAAGAGAGCGATTCGGCAGCGGGGAGCGCGAGCGCGGTGACCGGCCCACAGCCTCGACAGCTTGAAGCCGCGGTAATGACGGTGGCTCCAAAGTCACCCAAAACGAGAATGAGGGATACGAGAGGCGCGAGGACGCCGATGGCCGAGACGAGCCGCCGCGGCATGCGCGAGCCGAGGATTCCGTTGAGCAGGAATCCCAGGAACGGGAACAGCGGAATCAGCCAGAGATGTGCGGGCTCGTTCATAGCTTCATCAGGTCGATTCGATCGACGGCCAACGTGGAACGCGCGCGGAAGACAGCAATGATGATGGCGAGGCCGACTGCGGCTTCAGCAGCGGCGACCATCATGACGAAAAAGACGAAGATCTGGCCCCGCACCTCATGCCATTGGTAGGCAAAGGTGACAAAGGAGAGATTGACGGCATTGAGCATGAGCTCAATGGACATGAAGACGGTGATGAGGTTGCGTTTAATGAGAAAGCCGACGACGCCGAGCGAAAAGAGGATGGCGCTTAGAAGCAGATACCAGGAGAGCGGGACGTCGTGTTGAAGGAAGCTCACTTTTCGGCCGTCCTTTCCGAGGTGGGCATCTTCGAACCTTCGACGTGGGCCAGCGCGACCGCGCCAAGGATGGCGATGAGAATGAGCACCGAGGTGACTTCAAATGGAAGAAGCAGTTCGCGGAAGAGCACCTGGCTGAGGAGAACCAGATTCGATTGGCCGGGCGCGTTGGAGAGACCTTGGCCGAGATGCGCAGAGCCGAGACCCTGCACATGAAGAAAGATGGTGGCGAGAACGGCAAAGATGGCGACAACAGCAGGAAAGCCGACGCGGGATGCGGCGCGGCTGCCGAGAGTGCGTTCTTCGCGGCCGGCGTTGAGCAGCATGACGACGAAAGTGAACAGGACCATGACGGCGCCGGAGTAGACGATGATCTGAGCGATGGCGAGGAACTCCGCGCCGAGCAGCAGGTAAAGGACGGCGAGCGAGGTCATGACGACGATGAGCGAGAGCGCGCTGTTGATGGGATGGGTCTGCAACAGGAGATTGATGGCTCCCGCGAGGCAGAATCCGGCAAAAAGGAAGAACAGGATCAGGTGCATCGTCGTTCGAGGAAAATCCTTCCCGATTGTAAATGAGCCTTATGCGGCTCATTTGGTGGTGTTGTTCCCAATCGAATTCCTTTCCCCGGTTCCCAAATGCGAGGGACCGGGGGCACCCACATTATTGGCGATAGGCCAGCCAGAGGCTGGTTCCCACAATGTTGAGGATGGCGAGCGGAAGCAGATAGCGCCATCCGAAGTTCA
>CAYYKV010000288.1:0-3942 GCA_964468605.1 uncultured Occallatibacter sp.
CCACAGTGCTCTGCGCCGCACTGGCGCTGTCGCTGCGCCTCAATCAGCCTGCCATTCAGGCCGCGAATTACGCCGCCATGCCCCTGCAACTGGCGCTCATCGTCCCCTTTGTGCGGCTGGGAAGATGGATTGTGCCCGCACATTCCGCGCAGTTGCTTGCGCCGCGCGTGCTCGAGCATTTTTCTGCTCTCAATCTTGCCAAAAATATGGGCGGACTGGCCGGCGAGGCTCTTCTGGCCTGGCTTATTGCCGCCGTTCCGGCGGTGTTGCTGATGACGGTTGGGCTGAACCTGATGCTGCGCCGCATTCCGATTCTGAAAGCCGCCGAAGCAGGCGACTGAAGCGGCGGTTCCCTTTCCGGGCTTGTGCAGAGGCAGGAATCCGAACTCCTGGCTATACTTGAGTCAGTTTCTCAGGCGGCGTCCTACTGGAAATACCAAAGCTCCACCGGAGTGATTACCCGGTGGGGCTTTTGCATTGCCGGGTCTCGGTCGTGGTCCTCGCGCTTCAGGAACATCGTCTCAATGGCAGCCGCGGGAAACGCAACAAGTTCAGCTCTGGTGCATTGCGTGCAATTTCGAGTTGGGGGGATTGGCGTTTTTCAGGATCAGTCCAGGCTCCGTTGCACAAGGCGCGCTCGATTATGCTATTGAATACAGCTGAGCCAAACAACATGGCGCGTCCCTTGGGATTTTAAAGGCGCAACTCTTCAGAATGGCATACGATTTCACAACTCTATCGCCAGACGACTTCGAAGAACTCTCAGCAGATCTCTTGTCACATGATTGGGGCATCAGGCTCGAAAGGTTTAAACCGGGAAAGGATGCAGGCATTGACCTCCGCAACACGCGCGTCCTGGGCGTGCCCGGAACCACAATCGTGCAGTGCAAGCGGTATGCGCCGCATAAATTCGCGGAGCTCTTGCGAGCGGTGAAGTCGGAGAAAAAAAAGATCGATGCTTTACGGCCCGTTCGATACGTGCTGGCGACCTCGGTTCCGCTATCGCCCGGCAACAAGGATGCCCTCATTGCCGCTCTAAAACCGTGGTGCGGATCGACCGGGGACATCTATGGGGCCGCCGAACTGAATGGCCTTCTCCGAGATTACCCAGGCGTCGAGAGGGCCCATTTCAAGCTTTGGATCGCCAGCACATCTGTCCTTGAGCGTCTCCTCCATTCGCGCATCTTCAACATTACGCAGGCGACGGTGGAATCGACAAAGGTCTATCTGAGCCGCATCGTTATGCACCGGGGTTTTGACCGCGCGCTGGAACTGCTGCGCCAAGACCATCATGTCCTTATAGTCGGAAATCCTGGTATCGGAAAGACCACGCTAGGAAGGATCTTGCTTTGCCACTATCTGAGGGAGGGTTTCGAGCCCCTTTGCGTCACCGGAAGCATCGACGATGCCTGGGACCTCGTGCATGACCCTGCGGGCACTGGCCGCAAGATGGTTGTGTTATACGACGACTTCCTCGGCCGTCTTCGGTTTGATTCCCAGCGTTTTGGAAAGAACGAGGAGTTGTCGCTCCTGGAATTCCTGGAAAAGGTCCGCCGTTCGCCAAACCTCCGTTTTATACTCACGACGCGAGAATACATACTTGCCGACGCTCAGCGCATCCACGGTGCGTTCGCTTCCCGCGCCCACGAAATCCTGAAGTATACGCTGAGACTTGAAGATTATTCCAAGGCACACCGCGCAAAAATGCTGTTCAATCACTTGTACTTCTCGGATCTTCCGGATGGCCGCCTCGCGCGTCTCGTAAAGGACCGCGTCTATCGAAGGATTGTCGAACACACGCACTTCAACCCGCGGATAGTGGAGACCATCAGTAATTATGCGAACAGTCGTGCGATGACCGATGAGGAATATATCCAGTTCATTCAGCGGGAGTTCGATAATCCCGCGGGAATTTGGGAGCACCCCTTTCGTTACGACATCAGCCCCGTCGCACGGTCTATTTTGATGGTGTTATGGACATTCGGTGGAACTGCCGAGCTCGAAAGCCTGAAATCTGCGGTAAAGCAATTATTCGATGCGCACCTTGGCGGAGAGTTTCTGCTTCACTTTACAGACGGCCTCCGTCAGCTTGATGGGAATTTCATTTCCACCAACCGGTATCCGGGAAAGTCGAATAGAGCCGAATACTTCCTTGTGGCTCAATTCAATAATGCCTCGGTCGAGGAATTCATCGACAATTTCTTAGGATCCGATCCGTCTTGGATTGAGCGGCTGACCGACTCGGTCATCTGCTTTAGTCAGGTTCGCGAGCTTGCAGAGCAAACTTCGAGTGGACGGAAGCTGAGATCCTTATCCACGTCGTACTGGCTGTCGCTCCGCAAGGTGGCTGCATCTGTTGAAAATTTCCCCGGAGGGGAACTTATAAACTTTCAACCTTTCGGCCAGGCAGTGCGTCGGGTCTGGGATCCTGGCAATGCGAACAGGCCGCGCCAAACGCTTGTGCGGCTTCAGATTGAGTCGAAAGCGGAGACTAAGGATGAGCTCTTTGCTAATTTACGGAAGAGAGTTCTGGTTCCTGACGGGTGGCGCAGCCTCATCTGCGGCATCCAACATGATTACTACCTTGCACACAGCGTCAAGATGCTGCATGGTTGGGTCATGAAGGATAGCGGTTGGCCCGACGAGGCCAAGGCAACCTGCAATTCGGCCCTTCGCCAGGCTCTCTCCCTGTCTCTCGATGACGAAAACGAGAATTGGGGTTGGTCGCTGGACTCGCTCCGAGTCGTAGCTGAGTTGATAGCAACCGACCAGACTCCCTTGACCGATCGCGAGAAAACATGGCTCTTCGAGGAATGCAAGCTCGCCGTCGAAGGAGTTCTCGAAAACGTGAACGACGCTGATGAGGTTCGCAGTGAACGCGACGAGCTTGCGAGTCTTGAGCGAATCTGTGGCCTCGGCCTCGAGAACGAGATTGCAGAACTCGACGCGCGCGTAGATGGCCTATTGGAGCGATCGGCTGGTCAGGAGCCCTTCGACCCTGAGTCGGGGTATCTCCCGAAACCGGAAAGCGTTGAGGGATTTGACGCGGATTGGCTCTTCGCCGGACTGCTCGATCGATGAATGGCGAGTGACTGAGCCTTTGCCAGGCGCCGGGTGCCAGGTCTCGCTTCTGAGACCTGGGAAACATCAAATCTTCGCCGACGGAGATTGCCCCGAAAGGTCGGCTTCTCTTCAGTAATCGACGAACGTTCCAAATTCTGGCTGGTTGGCGAGTTTTGTAGCGCCCCCTACTTCCCCGCATACGGGTCCGGTACAGGCTGGGCACTGTCGATCCAGGCGGTGTAGATCATGTCGCGCAACATGCTGGCTCCGGCGGCGAGGCGCGCGGCGGCAAAGTCGCGCGACTCCTCGGTCCCCGCGCCAAGGAAAGCGCCAGCCTTATCGAATTGATAGACCTTCTCAACGAATGTCGCTGAGCGGCGCAGGTATGCGAGGTACGCGTCGAAGATGTCGCCCTGAATGATTGCGGGCGGAGTCATCTTCGCTTTCACGTCGGGCGCATGGATGTTGGCCGCGACAAACGGACCCTCAAACTGGTGGTGGATTTGATGGCCGGTGGTGTAGCCGTTCGGATTGGGACCGGTCCAGCCGTTGTACTGCACGGTGACGTGAAGGGGCTGCGAGCCGTCGCCGACGTAGTGGCCAAGCCAGCCAGCGTAGAAGATGATGGCGGCTTCGACAGGCGCGGTATTGTGGCCGGCGGCCTTGAGGTTGCGGTAGTCGCGCATGGCAGCTTTGAGCCGTTCCCACACTTCATCGGTCTCCCAGGGCTGCAAGCCGATCTTTTCCGGCCGCTGGCCGGCGGCGAGGGCCATGGCTTCGAAGTCGAGGCGCTTGCGCGGCAGAGGGCCGAGCGCATCGGCCGTTTCGAGGTTGATGAAGTGCTCGGGCGCCTGCGCGGCGCTGAGCTCGGGCTCGGCG
>CAYYKV010000289.1:0-3921 GCA_964468605.1 uncultured Occallatibacter sp.
CCGGCCGAAGTGCACGTAGCTCCGCCCGGCATAGAGGCGGAAGCCGCCGGCTGGAGCGTCGGTCACCTCTAAGGGGCGGGGCCGAGCCTTGTCGCTGTCCTTCGCCGAGTGAGCCGTCAGCACGTCATGGCCCCCCAGATCGGTCACCAGGAATCGATCACCGTCAAGGAAGCCGAAGCCATACGCTCCTGCAGGCAGAAGCTTCCCTTCAATCTTCAGCGGAACCTCCGCGATCAGATATCCCTGGTATTTCGCCGCCACGCCTGTCGAGTAGCCGCTCGTGTCCACCAGGCTGGCCAGCACATAATGGCCGTCGGCAAACTTTACGCCGCCTGAGTTGCGCAATTGCGCGGGTGCGCTCTGCCCGCAGTAGTAAACAGTGGCCGGAAACAGATTTTGCAGATCGGCCGGCTTCAGCACGGTATTCGCGCCGGACTGTGCCGCCACCCAGCCTGACCCTCCCAGCGCGGCCATGATTGTCGCACCTGCCAGAATTCGAGTCATCGCATGCAAACGCATCGTAATCCTCCTGCTTCTCACTGCCCTTGGAGTATAGCGCATCCTTGCTGGCTTGATCGACGGCGAACAATCATCGCGGATGCCCCGGCCCAATGCGTCTGGAATTGTCAGCCGGAACGCGCGAGAATGACTACTTCACGGTAAGCTGTGCCGTCACAGAGTGCGTCAGGATAACGCCTCTGCTTCGAAAACTCCTTTCTCTATCGGATGTCTTCGCGGCCGGCGCCGTTGATTCCGCGTAAAAGACCCTCAAATCGGCGCCTGCAACGTTTGAGTTTCTCGCGTCTCCATCTCGGGTCATCGCCAGCCTGAACGCTCTTCCCAGGGCCGCTCTCTCCAACCAAACGCGCTCTCGAAATGGAAGAATTCAGGCGCCGCATTCGGTAAAAGATACACGCTGATTACGTCGAAGCGAACGTTTGGGAAGGCCTCACCAGGCAGCTGCCGCACGTATTGCCGCGCCAGTCGCCGCAAAATATTGCGCTTGTGAGTGTCGACCATGGCTTCGGCAGGCGCCATATCGTGCGCTGTGCGGGTCTTTACCTCGACAAAACAAAGCAGGCGTCCCTGCCACGCGATCAAATCCAGGTCGCCGCGCAGATTTCCGCCTGACCAGCGCCGCGCCACCACGATGTAGCCCTTGCGCCGCAAGTACGAACAAGCCGCATCTTCGCCTTCGATTCCGGTCTGCAAATGAGCCGGGGTGGCTGCGGTTCGGCCTCGCCGCGCGGCAACCCAGTCCAGGCCCGCCAGCACTCGGTCGAAGATTCCCGCTCGTACGTGTGCCACTCGCTCCATCGGCAACCATTGTCGGCCCGTTTCCCGGAACAGGCAAATCGCTCGGCAAAAATGACACCGGGGCCTGCGAGACAAGGAACCTGGGCGAACAAACGGACGCGCTTACACCGTCACGGTCGCGACTGCGCTCTGCTCGTGTTCCTTCTCCGCGGTCGCTAACGCATCTTCCAGGATGTCCAGCGCGACGGTGGCTTCCTCTTTGCTCACGATGAGCGGAGGCGAAAGCCGCAGCGACGTCTCGCCGCAGCCCAGCATCACCAATCCGCGTTCGAAGGCCAGCGTCTCGATGCGATTACGCAGCTCCACCGCCGGCTCTCGAGTCGCCTTGTCCTTCACGATCTCGATGCCGATCATCAATCCTCGCCCGCGCACGTCGCCCACCAGCGGATGGCTCTTCACCCAGCCACGAAGCCGCTCAAGCATGAACTCGCCCACGCTCGCGGCGTTCGCAATTCCCTCGCGTTCAAGGATCTTCATCGTCGCCAGAGCGGCTGCGATTGACACCGGGTTGCCGCCGAATGTCGACGCGTGCGAGCCCGGCGCCCAATCCATAATCTCCGCCCGCGTCATGCAGATGCCCAGCGGCATCCCGCTCGCAATGCCCTTGGCGATGCAGACAATGTCCGGCTCCACGCCCGAATCCTCGATCGCCCACCACTTCCCGGTGCGCCCGCAACCCGACTGAACCTCGTCCGAAACCAGCAGAATCCCGTGCCGGTCGCAGATTGCTCGCAACTCGCGCAGGAAATTTGCCGGCGCCGGCACAAATCCGCCTTCGCCTTGAATTGGCTCAACGAAAATCGCAGCCACTTCTTCCGGCGGCAAAATCGTCTTGAACAGCTTCTCCTCGATGTATCGCGCGCAGCCCAGGCTGAAGGCCTCCTGCTCTTCCGGCCCGCCCGTGCAACCGCGATACACGTAGGGATACCGCACGTGCGTCACGCCCGGCATCAATGGAGAGAATCTGCGCTTCTGCTGCGGCTTTGAGCCGGTCAGCGACAGCGCGCCCATCGTGCGCCCGTGAAATGCGCCGAAAAACGAGATGATTTGCTGGCGTCCCGTGTGATAGCGCGCCACCTTCAGTGCGCACTCAATTGCTTCGGCTCCGGAATTACCGTAGAAAAATCGGTGCGGCCCGGCCATCGGCGCCACGGCCGACAACTGCTCGGCAAGATCCGTCAGATGCTCATCGTAGAAATCGGTGCCCGAAATGTGGATCAGCTCCGCCGCCTGCTTCTGGATCGCCGCCACCACTTCGGGATGGCAGTGGCCTGTCGAAACCACGGCGATTCCCGCCGCAAAGTCGAGGAATTCGTTCCCATCCGGGTCTTCTATGCGAACTCCCCGGCCGCGCTTGGCAACCAGTGGATACGAGCGCGTATAACTCGGCGAGATGAGCCGTTGATCGGCTTCAACAGCGGCCCTGGCCTTCGGTCCCGGCAGCGGACAAACCAGTTTCGGTCCAAATTGCGCATGCAGCTCTTGCTTATTCATCGCATTTTGACTCATCGCACATTCTCCTCGGCAGATTCGGTTTGGGCGGCCCGGCGGTTATTCGCTCCGAGTTTGGCGCTTCGGATGCGGCGCGGCCACGGATCCCAGCGAAGGGGATCGCTCATTTCTGTGGACCCATTCGGGTCCATCGCAGGCGAGGATCTTCGGCGGAGGGTTGCTAATCGCCGCCGAAGAGGCTAGGTCGAGTGCGGGTGGGCAGCACGCGCAGGTGTTTCCGCGGGCACATGCGCTGAGCGCGCGACCGCGACCAGCGCTCGGTGGCTGGTGCTTGCGGTAACTCCCGGTTGGCGCGCATCTGCATGGATTCTCCGCTAAAGTCGAGGATACCACGCTGCTTGTCGCCGCTGCCACGCCCACTCCTGATCCCGTTTACGATGGAATCAAGTTCCATGTCCGAATCTCCACCCCACATCCGCGCCGGAAAACATCCTGCCGCATCCACTGCCCGAATTGTCCTTGCCTTTGCCGCTGTTTACATCTTCTGGGGTTCCACCTACGCCGCCATTCGCGTTGGCGTCAACGAGATGCCTCCACTCTTGCTTGCCGGTACGCGATTCCTCATCGCCGGCGCAGTCCTGTTGGCATGGTGCCGCTGGCGCCGCCTGCGCCTGGTCTGGCCGCCGAAAGACATGTTCCTTCTCGCCCTAATCGGCCTGTTGCTTCTCGGCGTGGGCAATGTCGGTCTTGTCTACGCGGAGCAGGCGGTCCCCAGCGGCCTCGCGTCACTACTCTACGCAGTCATCCCGCTCTATGTTGCTCTCATTGAGATGTTCCTGCCCAGTGGCGAGCCGCTTCCGGCT
Organism: uncultured Occallatibacter sp.; assembly: GCA_964468605.1. Taxonomy (GTDB): domain Bacteria; phylum Acidobacteriota; class Terriglobia; order Terriglobales; family Acidobacteriaceae; genus Telmatobacter. The sequence continues at coordinate 3,633 of CAYYKV010000289.1, forward strand.
CGCGGATGGCTTGGCATGGCCCTCGGCTTCGCTGGGCTCGTCGCCCTGTTGTTGCCCTCGCTTCGTAACGGCCTCGCTGGCGATCGTGCTCGTCTTTGGGCCGTTGTCGCGCTGTTGGGTGGTGCGCTCTGTTGGAGCGTGGGCAGTGTCATCTCCCGCCGCGCACGCCTCCGCGTCAACAGCTTTGTGGCTGCAGGCTGGCAGATGCTTGCTGCCGGAGCCTGCAGCACCGTCCTGGGCACGCTTCTCGGCCAATGGCCGCGGTTCCACGTCAACGCCGCAGCCCTTT
>CAYYKV010000290.1:0-3919 GCA_964468605.1 uncultured Occallatibacter sp.
TGAAGCCGGGCGATGAGTCCAATGTTCTGTGGCGCAACAATGGCGACGGGACGTTCACTGAGCAAACGGAGCCGACCGGGCTGGGCGGAAGCGGCAAGACCGCGGCAGCAATTCTGACCGACTTCAATAACGATCGCGCCGTGGATCTTGCGGTGACCGGCGATGGACCTTCGCCGCTGATCTACGTGAATCCGCGCGAAGGCAAATATCCTACGCAGCCGCTGTACGCGAATGTGAAGCTTCCGCCAACAGTTGGCATCGCGGTGCTCGACTACAACAAAGATGGTTGGATGGATATTGCGGTGACGCACGCTGGTGCGCCTGGCCTTACGTTGTGGCGGAATGTCGAGGGGCCGGATCACATTGGCCGCCGCTTTGAGCGCGTTGCGCTGCCGCTCATTGGAGCAGTGCGCGGTTGGGGCCTGACGCCCATCGATATTGATAACGATGGCTGGATCGATCTGGCGGCGATTGTGGAGACGAAGGCCGGGACGCAAGTGAAGGTCTTTCGCAATCGCGGCGATGGCAGTTTTGACGACGTGAGCCGTGCGCTGGGCCTTGACAGTGTCCGGCTCGTAGCGCCGCGCGGACTGATTGCCGCCGATGTGGACGGCGATGGCGCACCCGATCTGATTGTGACTCAGGAGAATGCTCCACCGGTGCTGCTGCGGAATGTGGGCGCAAACAAGAACCACTTTGTGCGCCTCGATTTGACTGGTCTCGCGGACAACAAGACCGCGCTGGGAGTGAAGGTGGAGGTATTTGCCGACGGACTTTGGCAGAAGTGGGAGCTTGCGGGCGCGTCGGGCTACCAGACGCAGGCACCGCCGCAGATTCTTGTGGGACTTGGGCAGGCGCCGGGCATCGACTTGCTGAGAATATTGTGGCCCACCGGCGTCTTGCAGGACGAGATTGATCTGCCTCAGCAACAGGTGATCGCGATGAAAGAGGCGGATCGTCGCGGCAGCTCGTGTCCCGTGCTGTTTGCGTGGGACGGGCATCGCTATAAATTCGTGACCGACGTAATTGGCGCGGCCGTGGTGGGCCATTGGTTCACGCCCGTGCGGCGCAATACGCCGAATCCCGGTGAGTGGGTGAAGATTGACGGCACGAATGTCGCGCTCGTTGCCGGCAAAATCAGTGTGCGCTTTATGGAGCCGATGGAGGAGGTGAACTACCTCGACCAATTGCGAATGGTCGCGGTCGATCACCCGGAGGATGTGGAAGTGAACCCCGACGAGCGATTCCTCGACGATCCGCCCTTTGCTTCCGGGCGCGTGGTGGCGAGCGAAGCGACGCGTTTACCTGTGGGCGCGTGGGATGGCGAAGGACATGATGTGCTTGACCGGCTAAGCCGCCGAGATCATGTGTTTGCCAGCGGATTTACGGCGCTGCCTTATGACGGGTTTGCCAACCTGCATGCGCTGACGCTTGACCTGGGTCAAATCAAACAGGACGGTCCGCTGCGGCTATTGATGACGGGCTACGTGAATTACTTCAGTGCGACTTCGCTCTATGCCGCATGGCAGGCGGGGTTGAAGGAGATCCCGCCGTACGTTGAGGCGCAACTCCCGGATGGCTCCTGGCGGCGACTTCCGGGCGATGCGGGATTTCCAGCCGGGCTGGAACGGACGATCGTTGTGGACCTGACGGGCAAGCTGCCGGCAGGAACGCGGCGCATTCGGCTGATGACGAATTTGCAAATCTTCTGGGACCAGGTCTTGATCGATCAGAGCGGGGGCGCGCAGACGCGTGCAACGGAGATTCCGCTGGCCAGCGCGATGTTGCACTTTCGAGGCTATCCAAAGCAGGTTGAGGGCGCGAGTCCGGGCGATCTGGACTACGATTACAATCTTGTGAGCCTGACCGGGCCCTTTCAGCGCGAGCGTGGCAGCTACACGCACTTTGGCAATGTGACCCCGCTGCTCAAGACCACAGGCGACAAGTTTGTTGTGTTTGGCAGTGGCGAGGAGATTGCGGCGGAATTCGACGCGGAGAAGCTGCCCGCTTTGCCTGCACACTGGAAACGCGATTACTTTTTCTATGCCAATGGGTTCGTGAAAGACATGGATTGGTGGGACGCGTCGCCATTCACAGTGGCGCAAATGCCATTCCATGGCATGAGCACCTATCCGTATCCGGCGAGCGAAAAATATCCCGACGATGCAGCATCGCTCGACTACCGATTGAATTGGAACGACCGGTTTGAATCCGGGGAACCGGTGCGATCGTATCGATTCAACTATCAACTGTTGCCGTCGGCGCCGCCCGCGATTGGAGCGGTGCAACCGCAGCTCGAAACGCAGCCATGAACGATATTGTGCTCGCCGCGGCGACGAGACAGCTTGAGCTGGTTCGTACGGGCGAGATCTCCGTGACTGAGCTCGCAGAGGCTCATATCCAGCAAATCGAACGGCTGAATCCGGAATTGAACGCATTCGCCGACTTTGACACTGAGCGCGTGCGGGCGCAGGCCTGGCAACTCGACGCAGCACGAGAGCCGCGCGGCGCTTTGCATGGCTTGCCGGTGACCATCAAGTCCTCGATTGCAACTGCGGGTTGCCGATGCGAGATTGGCAGCCTGCTGCACAAGGGCGAAATTCCGGCGGAGGATGCGGTTGTGGTTGCGCGGCTGCGCGCAGCAGGAGCGTTGATTCTGGGCACAACCAACTGTCCGGAGTTCCTGATGGCGTACGATACCGCGAACCTGCTCCATGGGCGCACGCGCAATCCCTGGGATCTCGACCGCTCGCCGGGCGGATCGAGCGGCGGCGAGTCGGCAGCCATCGCGGCGGGAATGTCCGCAGCAGGATTCGGCAGCGACAGCGGGGGGTCGGTTCGAGTTCCCGCTCACTTTACGGGAATTTGTTCGCTGAAACCGACTCCCGGGCGGATTCCGGGACGAGGTCATCTGCCGCCGTGCGTGGGTCCGTTCTCGATTCTCGGTGCGATTGGGCCAATGGCCCGTACAGTTGGCGACGTTGCCATGCTGTTTCAAGTGCTAAGCGGCCAGGATCCGCTGGATCCGGTGAGTCCACCGATCGCACTGAGACACCCCAGCCCCGATGAATTGCGTGCGAAAACGATCGGGTTCTTCGAAGACGATGGCATTGTTCCGGTGACGCCTGAGACGCGCGCCGCGGTGAATGATGCGGCACGAGCATTGCGTGAAGCGGGCTTTCGCGTGGAGCCGTTTCGCCCGCGAACGTTAGAGCCTTTGCGCAAACTTTGGTGGAAATTCTTTGTGCAGTGCGGGGCAATGTTCTATGAGCCCGAGATTCGCGGCAAGCGTGACAAGCTCAGCCCCATCTTCAATGAGTTTTTGGGAATTGCGGAAGCTGCCGGGCCGCTCAGCGCGGCGGAGTTACTCAACGCGTGGGCCGAGTTGGACCTGCTGCGCACGAAGACGCTGGCCGAGATGAGCGAATATTCGGTTTTGCTTTGCCCGGTGGCCAGCATTCCCGCGTTTCGCCACAACGAGCGCGCATGGACGATCGACGGCAGGGCCGTCGAATATCTTGATGCCATGCGATACACGCAGTGGTTCAACGCGCTGGCTTGCCCGGCTGCGGTGATTCCTGTGGGCGCTTCACCCGAAGGGTTGCCGATCGGCGTGCAGATTGTTGCGCGGCCCTTCGAGGATGAAATCGCGCTGGGCGTCGCGGCTCACGTAGACGCGGCATTCGGTTATCGTCCGCCCCCGATGGCGCGGGCGTAATTCGAGTCGGGCCGCCCAAATCCATCGCGCACAATCGCTTCCAGCCTCTCCAGAATGCAGCGTCGGACGTCCGGTCGCGCCTGCGCGCATCCACCTTTCGGTTGAGGCGGAGCTTCAGCGATCAAAGTACACTTAGGTTTCCCCAGGAACTGGAGGCCAGATGGAGCGCTCAGGGTGCGCGAAAGCTGGCAGGAACACTTT
>CAYYKV010000291.1:0-3903 GCA_964468605.1 uncultured Occallatibacter sp.
AGGGATACATTCTCGTTATCGGCCCGCACGAGGCGGCAATCATTGGCGCAACCGGATCGGGCGTCTTTTACGGCGTGCAGACTTTCAAGCAGTTGCTGCCCTTGCCTGGAGCGCCGCGCGTAATTCCCACTGGCACGGTGCGCGACTGGCCGGCCATGCAATATCGCGGCGTCAGCGACGATCTCTCGCGCGGTCCGTTTCCCACACTCGACTTCCAGAAGCATCAAATTCGCGCGCTGGCTTCGTTCAAGATCAACATTTACTCTCCTTACTTCGAAAACACGCTCCTCTATCCCGATCATCCGCTGGCTGCGCCCGCTGGGGGCTCGCTCACGCCCGCGCAGGTCGCGGAATTGGTGACGTACGCGCGCCAATATCACGTCACCATCGTTCCGGACCAGGAATCCTTCGGCCATCTGCATCACGTGCTCAAGTGGGAGATCTATCAGGATCAGGTTGAGACTCCTCACGGCTACATGCTCGCGCCGGGCCAGGCCGGAACGCTGCCGCTGATTAAGGATTGGTTTGCAGATGTCGCACGGGAGTTCCCGTCGCCCTTCATCCACATCGGCGCTGACGAAACTTTCGACCTGGGCCAGGGCCGAACGCACGACGCGGTTGCGCAGCAGGGCTACGGACCGGTCTACGTCGCATTCCTCAAGCAGATTCACGACGCGCTGGCGCCGCTTAATCGCCGCTTGCTTTTCTGGGGCGACATTGCCGACGCCAATCCTGACGCCGTTGCCGGCTTGCCCAAGGACATGATCGCTGTGCCCTGGGACTATTCCGACCTGACAGGCTTCGACAAGCTCATCGCGCCATTCGCGAAGAACGGCATCGAAACCTGGGTCGCTCCCGGCGACTCAAACTGGAACGAGGTTTACCCAATCGCCCAAACCGCGCTCCGGAACATTCAGGGATTCATCGCTGCAGGGCAGAGTCTTGGGTCAACCGGCGCACTCACAACGGTATGGAACGACGATGGGGAGGGTCTCTTCAATATGGATTGGTACGGCGTGCTCTTTGGCGCCGCCGCCGCGTGGCAGAGCGGCCAGAGCTCCATCGCCGATTACCAGGATGCCTACGGTCCGGTTTTTCATCTCGATGCGAGCGGCAAGATCGACAGTGCTGAAAAAGAGCTCATGGCCGCACAAGAAGACCTGGCGAACGCCAAAACCGGTTTGACCAGCGATGCGCTGTTCTGGCTCGATCCGTGGAGCGCCGAAGGGCAAGCGGTTGCGCCGAAGCTCCTTCCCGTTGCGCACGATCTGCGCGTCCACGCCGAACAGGCCCTTGTACTGCTGGACGAGGCACGCCAGGATACCCCGAAGCTCGCCGAGCCCGATGCGCTCACCGCCATGGACCTGGGCGCGCGACGCCTCGATCTCATCGGCCTCAAGTTCCAGCTGGCGCAGGAGATTCCCACGGCATATGCGCAGGCGGTCGCCCAGCAGCACGACAAGACACAAAGCTCCGCCACCAATACTCTGCTCAGCGAGATCAGCGGCGCGAACGGCCGCTGCCAGGATCTGCGCGACGCCTACTCGGCCTTGAAGAGCGAGTACAGCCAGGTGTGGCTGGCCGAGAACCGCCCGTACTGGCTCAACAACGTCACCGTCCGCTACGACCTGGAGATCGAGCGCTGGCAGCAGCGCGGCCAACAGTTTGCAGCGGCTATCTACAGCTGGCAGAATGGCCGGGATCTGCCTTCGGCCGCGGCTTTGGAAATGCCTGAGCCTGCCGCAAGCGCGCATTAAGAGAGGCCGCCAGGTTTCGGATGTGCTGTTGGCCAACGGCGTGTCAATCCGTGGCTGAACCACGGCGATTACCGGCCTGTAGATTTCTTGACTCATCAGTGCGGGGCGGATGCAAACTAGATGCATGCTCGAGCGCTCTCCGAAAAGGCAACTTCCCGTTGTCCTGCTTATTGACGACGACCTGGTCAGTCGTGAAGTAGCGGCCACCGTGCTCACCATGTCAGGGTTCACTGTCCACACCGCCGAGAGCGGGGATGCGGCGCTAAACTTGCTCGCCGATGAAACGTTCCGGCCGGGCGTGATCCTGATGGATGCGCAGATGCCTGGCTTGAGCGGAAAGAAGTTGATAGCGGAGCTTCGCGGCCGCACTGAGGCTCGCATCTTTGTCATCAGCGGCAGCGACGCGCCCCCTGAGTTGACCGATGCGGCCGACGGCTTTCTTCTCAAGCCCTTCAATGTTGAAAGTTTGCGCAAGCTTCTCGTCGACAGTCAACCCGAAGCAGCTCCCACACTGCTCGAACCCGATGAGCCCGTGGTCAGCGTCGAGGTTCTCGCTCAGTTGCGAAGGGTGATGCCCGAGTCCGCGTTGCGGCAAATCTACTTGGTCGTCGTCGCCGACCTCGCCGGGCGAATTGATGCGCTGGGAGCCGCAATCGCCAAAGGTGACGTCGCGGAGATTCGCCGCATTGGCCACGCCATCAAGGGAGGCTGCGGCATGGCCGGCGCGCTTCAGGCTGCTCGCGTGGGTGCGCTTTTAGAGGCAACCGGCCTCAATTCGAAGGATAACCAGTTGGATAACAGCGTCGTTCTGCTCCACGATTTGCGTGCCGCTGCCCAAGGGTTGGAGCGTATGCTTGATGCTGAATTGCCTGCCTGATCGGGCGCGTTTCTCTGCGCGTGGATCGGGCCTCCGGGAGGCGTGTGGCAGAAATGGATCGACCCATTCGAATCGTGCTGGCAGATGACCATCCTGTGGTCCGCATCGGCGTACGCAACATGCTGACCAAGAATGATGGATTTGACGTGGTGGGCGATGCCACGGACGGGGACGAAGCCATCACCCAGACCCTCGAGCTCCAGCCGGACGTTCTCCTGCTCGACGTCGCCATGCCGCGCCTTCCCGGCCTCGAGGCCATGCGCGCCATCATGAGCGGCCCCTCGACAGCCAAAATTCTGCTTCTCACGTCAACGATCACTACGCAGCAGATCATCGAGGCCCTCCAGATCGGGGCGCGTGGCATTGTACTCAAAGACGCACTGGCCAGCCATTTGCAGACCGCCATCCGCACTGTTCACGCGGGCGACTACTGGATCGGCGGCAAGCGGGTCGTCAACCTGGTCTCAGCCCTGCACGAATTGATGCAACAAGCCGCAGTGCCGCAACGCAAAACCTACGGCCTTACGCCGCGCGAGCTCGAGGTTGTCGGCTGCATCGTCGAGGGCTGCAGCAACCGCGACATCGCCAAGCAATTCACGCTCAGCGAAGAGACCGTCAAGCGCCATCTCTCGAATATCTTTGACAAGACCGGCGTCTCAACGCGTCTGGAACTTGCGCTCTTCGCCATTGCGCACCACTTGATCGCGCCGCAGTAGTTCGATTCGCCGCCAAGCGCTATTCTGATCCTGCCGGCCGAGCTGACTCGGCGGCGGGAGCGCGCATGGGAGAGCTAAGCAGAATTGGCATTGCCCTCGATTCAGAGCTGTTAAAGCGGTTCGACCGCTCCATCGAGAAGAGCGGATACACGAATCGCTCCGAAGCCTTTCGCGACCTGATCCGCGACCGGCTGGTGCGAGAACAGACTGCCACGCCCGACGCCACCGTGGTCGGCACCGTTACTCTCATTTACAACCATCATGCTTTCGGGATCACTGAGAAGCTGACCGAGGCGCAGCACGAACATCACGACCTGGTTGTCTCTACGAGCCACGCGCACCTGGATCATGATTCGTGTCTCGAGGTGCTGATCGTCCACGGTAAGGCCGGCCGCGTTCAGCAATTCGCCGACCTCATCATCGGCCTGAAAGGCGTCGAGCATGGCCGCCTGGTGATGAGCGTGCCCACGCATGCGCTCGATTCGAAGCACGGGCACACGCACGTGCATCCGCACCGCGATTAGACGCAAATTCGGAGATCCCATGCACCCTC
>CAYYKV010000292.1:0-3902 GCA_964468605.1 uncultured Occallatibacter sp.
TCGAGGCGCTGCGCTTTGAGGCCGAAGAGCAGACGCGGAAGGGCCAGCTCGACCGAGCTGCGCAGATCCAGTATGGCGAGCTGCCAAAGCTGGAAGCGGAGCTGAAGAAATTGGATGCAGCCCAGGATGGCAAAAGCGGCGCAACTCGAATGCTAAAGGAAGAGGTGGACGAAGAGGACATCGCCAAAATCGTCAGCAAGTGGACGGGGATTCCTGTTTCGAGAATGCTCGAGGGCGAGGTGAAGAAGCTGGTGGAGATGGAGACGCGGCTCCGCGAGCGGGTCATCGGCCAGGACGCGGCGCTGACCGTTGTGGCCAATGCGATTCGCCGCTGCCGCGCGGGCTTGAGCGATCCGAAGAAGCCCATCGGCTCGTTCATTTTTCTGGGCCCGACGGGCGTGGGGAAGACTGAGACCGCGCGGGCGCTGGCTGAATTTCTCTTCGACGATGAGCAGGCCCTGATCCGCATCGATATGAGCGAGTACATGGAAAAGCACGCCGTAGCGCGGCTTATCGGGGCGCCGCCCGGCTACGTGGGCTACGACGAGGGCGGCCAGTTGACCGAGGCTGTGCATCGCAGGCCCTATTCGGTGATCCTTTTCGACGAAATCGAGAAGGCGCATCCGGATGTGTTCAACATTCTGCTGCAGGTGATGGACGACGGACGGTTGACCGACTCGAAAGGCCGCACGGTGGACTTCAAGAACACCGTGCTCATCATGACCTCAAACCTGGGCGCAAATCTGCTCGTCGGCGACACACTCAAGACGGAGCACGACTTCGACATGGCGCGTGAGTCGGTGATGCGGGTTCTGCGCGAGCACTTCAGGCCGGAGTTTTTGAACCGCGTGGACGATATTGTAATCTTCCGACCGCTCGCGGCAGCGCAGATGAGCCAGATTCTGGATCTGCGTTTGAACGATGTGCGCAAACTGCTGGAAGACCGGCAGATTTCGCTGGAATTGACAGAGCCTGCGCGGCAACTGATTCTAACCTCAGGCTCTGACGCGGCCTACGGAGCGCGCCCGCTGAAGCGTGCCTTGCAGCGCATGGTGCAGGACCCTCTGGCCATTAAGATTCTGAATGGCGAAGTTCTACACGGATCGCATGTGCGCATCGGCGTAGACCGCAAATCGAACCAGTTGAAGTTTGAGCCGATGAGCAGGGAAGCGATGGCGTAAGAAGCAAGTCAGCAAGTCAGCGAGTCGGCAAACTGCCGACAGAGAAATGAGGCCTCGAAGGTTGACCTTCGAGGCCTCATTTTCTTCGTGCTGCGTGGCTTAGCAGATCGCAAACTGCGCCGTGCCGAGTGGCTGGCCTTAGTTCTCCGTCGATAGCACGTCGTAATAGTAGTTGATAGAAACCCGCTTCACCTGCCCCGGCAGCTTGGGTAAGTTCGCTGTCTGATCCAGAGTGTTTGAACCGGTTACCTGGACCGCCCCTATGCGAATAATTTTACCGTCGGTAAACTCCAGATAGATCGGAACGAGCATCTTGAAGCTGGCCGAGACTCCCGATTGAGTCAGCTTGTAATGCAGGCTATTCCCTCCGGCGTTCTCGGTAACCTGGCCCTCAAAGTGATAGGCCGGTAAGTCCGTGCCGTAAACATACTGATTGAAAAACCAGTCCATCTTTCCATTGCCGTCCAGGTCCATCTGCTGGCTCATATGTCTCTCAACCACAGTCTTAAAGTCTTCGGTAGTAACCGCCTGCAGGCGATAACTGTTGACAAAGTCGTGCATGGTTGCCTTGAAGCGCTCGTCCCCCTCCTTTGTGCTCCACATCATCATCCGGATCATGTGCAAAATATACGCGCCTTTTGGATAGACGAGTTCTCCGTAGATGTCCCATCCAGTCTTTGGCGAGCTAAGCCTAAAACCCATCGTCACCGGCCCAACGTCGTTAGGCCTGAAGCCAAAGGCGTTCTTCTCTGTGAGCAGTTTCCGCTCCTCTTTCCAGAAGTCAAGAAACTCATCCGGCTTGGGCCGAGTGACCTGCAAAAATATGGAAGCTGAAGCATCCGCAAATCCTTCGCTCATCCATTGGTCGCGATAGCTGCGAAATCCAACCGTGTGGCCCCACCACTGGTGCGCCACTTCATGCGGGGTCACCACCTTCCAGTACATATGCTTGCGGTTATACACACTTTCGCTGCCGATCCCCAGGAAGTGCTGCTGTGTAGTGTCCATAAATCCGCAGATCGGCAGATAGACCAGCATGGGCCAGCTCTGGCCGTATAGGCAAGCGGTCTGTTGTGTCAGGGATACGTGGGAGAAAGGCAGTGGTCCAAAGTAGTTGCTATAGATGTTTGCCGCCGTGGTTCCTTGACTTAGCTCCATAGGAAGCATTGGCTTCGTGTCCATAGAACCAATGGCGTAGCTATTCGTCGATCGATCAATCATGGTGGTTCCAGCGTAGGAAGTGTCCGGCGTATCGTTATTGGCATAGGCATCGATGGTCAGACTACCGCCTTGTTTATTCTCAACCTTGGCTTCTTTCATGGTGAAATCGCCCAGGCTAAAACCAACCACCGGCAGCGGCACATCCGTCCTCCATTCGGTCGTTGTAACTTTGCCTTCAGTCTTTTCACTCACCTTGGTTCCGGTGGCGATCAACTGCAATCCTTTGGGCACATGAAAAAGCATGTGATATGTAGCATAATCACCAAATCCCTGACGTGAGTTCGGATACCAGTCTTCACGGGCAGTCGGATAATAGTTTCCACCGCCCTCGTTGACGACAATGTCCTTGCCGGCATAGGTGATCTTCGCTGTAGCGGTTTCGCCTTTTTTGAGCGGTGTGGCGAGCACTACGCCAAAATCCGCGTCGTCTTGCTTCTTCTCTTGCACAAAATCCAGCGGTTCGCCTTTTTGAGTTTCCACGCTGCTTACGGTGAGGATTGTCCTAGGGTCCGCGTGAAGATTCAGTGGGATGACCGCAACGCCGTCTTGCTCCGCCTGAACCGTCACAGTAGCAGTGCAGGAAAGAAATCCGCTGTATTCGATGGAAACGTCAAGGTCTTCATGCGTGATCTTGTAGGCTGCGTTGTGCTCATTCCCGCTGGCTGTGCCGTTGGCGTACTCGGCGGCGCGGTGGAAGGCAAGCGGGTAGGTCGACGTGTCATCGCCCCACTTCCAATTCAGCAGCGCAACTTCCTCCGGCGCCAACCCGTAAACGCCATGCGGATCGAGAATAAAAAACAGATGAGCGTCCTTTTGCCCGTGAACGGCAGCCAGAAAAAATCCGCCGGGAGCCGGGCTGAGCACATCCTGAAGCAGGCGCAGATCGAAGTTTGTGTGCAGGTGATGCCGCGTAAGATCCCGCAATTCCTCCACCGGCTTGGCGTAAGATTTATCCGGGCTCGCACTGCCAGTGGAGGCCTTGCGCAGCTCTTCCGCTGTCGAGTCAGTAAAGCGCAGCACCGCCTCATCGAAGTCCTCATCGAACTCCTGTTCGTGATTGAAGTAAGTCAGATTGTGGCGTTCCACGGCGGTTGGGGGTGTGATGTGGATGTGGCCGTAACCCTTGAAGACCGCGCCGGTCACCTTGCCATTTACCTCGGGGAAGAAAGCAATGTTGCCGTTGCGCAACGTAAAGGTGGCTGCGTCGCGGCGTATCTCCAGATTATTAACGGTGATCACATCGCTGCCCGGCAACAAACCGCGTAACTGCTGGTAGATAACGTTGGCGTTAGCGGAATGCTGGGCGTGCATCCCCGTGCAGCAAATCACCAGAAGAAGACATATAGAAAGCGCACGACTACGAATCGGCATAGGAGGGCTCCAAAGTGGCTGATTATTGCGGCACCAGTATATACCTAATTCGAATCTGCCGTGGGAGCCATCGGTTTATTAAGAAGCCCTCATAAAGGAGTTACGCAAGTCTTCTCTAGGTGAGGCCGG
>CAYYKV010000293.1:0-3869 GCA_964468605.1 uncultured Occallatibacter sp.
AAGGATTGCTCCAGCCGCTGGGTGGCTCCCACGCCGCAATTCCGCGTTCCGGTCGCCTTCGGTCCCTTGACTTGCCCTCGCGCCGCGTGACGCGCCGGTTCTGTCTTCCACAGGAAAGGCCGTCCCCAAGTTGTTGCACTGGGGTAAAACACGGCGGGTTTCCTTGGGAAACGCCGGCAGGCAACGGCTTGCTGGGAGGGCGGCCGCAACTCACTGCTGGAATCCGCGCAGGAAGCTACCCTTTAAGTGTAGCAATCTCCGTGATGCAGCGTCAATTAAAGCACGGTCAATTGAGCTGATCAAAGCAAATGAGTTAGGGCAAATGGTTTAGGGGCGGCGCAACGCGTTCAGAGGATGGGCGCCGGCCGGAACGCGGATTTGGACGGACCGGGTCGATATTGGATTGTGCGCCTTATAATCGAGCCACTGAATGCCCGCCTCTGAAGCCTGTCGATTCCAGGATTCTCGAGATCCACCCAGGATGTTGCCCTTGATGAAGTATCTTGCTCTGGCCGTATTCGTGATTTCAAGCGCGGCGTTGGCGGAGACTTGCACCCTCGAAACCTACGCCTCGTCGTGGATGGCATCGGGTACGCCTTTTTTGGTCAAGTGCCCATCTGGTGAGTATTCCGGCACCCTCGTGACTACTCCCGCGCGGCGATTCTTCCGCCGTGGCCACATGCTGCTTAAGTTCGACCAGCCTGTCATGTTGCGCACTAGGAGCGCCGGGGACGAAGAAAAGATTCAGCCGGGCCGCGGCCGGCAGATTGCCAATATGCTAATGGCCGGAGGAGTTGGAATTGGCACAAAAGACCTGACCGATGGGTTGTCGGGAGCGGTATTCAAGTCCTGGTACATGATTCCGACCTCCTGCGTTACGCTGGCATTCTTTTCGAATGGCGGTGACGTGAACCTGAAGCGAGGGGATAAGCTCGAAATTGCGCCGTTAAGGAACTGAGCCGGCGTTACCATCAGAGATGGATAACCAGCGATGGATCACCTTTGGACTCCCTGGCGCTATGCCTACATTACTTCGACGGAGAGCGCGGCGCGGCGCGGCGTACCCAAGGAACTGGATGCGTGGCCCGGCGATCTGGGCTGCGTTTTTTGCAATCTGCTTGCGGCCATCGACTATGCCATTGCGAACGGAATGGACCGTGACAAGGCTGAGGCCGCTGGCGGGCTGGTTCTGCGCGCGAAGCACTGCTTCATTTGCCTGAATGCGTTTCCGTACACGTCAGGGCACGTGCTGGTAATGCCCTACGCGCATCTGGACCGGCTGGCGGCGCTGAATCCCGAGACCGCACACGAGTTGATGGACCTTACGCAACGAACTGAGCGCGTGCTGGAGCGTGTTTACAGGCCGCATGGATTCAATTTCGGAATGAATATAGGCCAGGCTGCAGGCGCGGGCGTGGCGGGACACCTGCATGTGCACGGCATGCCGCGCTGGATTGGAGACACAAGCTTCACGACCACTGTGAGCGAGACACGCGTTCTCCCTGAAGATCTGGAAACGACCTGGAAGCGCCTGAGGAAGGCGTTTGGGGAGCAGGGCTCAAGTTAGCGAGGGAGCAAGGGACTGCGGGGGCGGTCACTGTTCGCTCTTTACTGCAGCTCTGTATCATGGGTTCGCCTGGAAAACGGCTCTTGAGGGACCTAATGAGGAAATTGCTTTGTGTTTGCGCTGCAATGGCGATGATGCTCAGTGCTGCGACCGCAATGGCCGCGAGCGTGACGGGAACCTGGACGGCTCAGGCAACGACGCCGGATGGCAGCAGCTTTCAACTGACTTTCACCTTCACGCAGGACGGCGCCACGCTGACCGGGACGGTGCAGGGACCGGGCGGAGACCCGATGGAAATCAGCAACGGCAAGGTGGATGGGAACAAGTTCACTTTCGACGTTTCGTTCAACGGGATCACGATACACCACGACTGTACGGTGGACGACGGATCGATCAAGATGGAGACGAAGACTGATTCGCCGGATTTCCCCGGGATGGAATTGACGCTGACGCGAGTAAAGGAAATGCCGGCGACGCCCACAACGCCAAATTAGTAAGCGCCTCAATGGAGCAGCGAGAGAGCAGGCCAGCAAGTCAGCGGGTTAACAAGTCAGCCCGCATTCGCCGCAACGCGGCCAGGACGGGATTTCCGGTTCGAAGGTCCCCAAACTATTGTTTGGTTTCGGGTGCGTCCTGAGGGGCGCCAGTGAGCAAAGGCTGCGACCACTCCGGCGATTCCATTTCGCGCGAATCCGGTTGGAGTTGCTTGATTTCGGCCAGATCCTGGTCAGAATGAACCAGCTCTCCCAGTTGACGCCCCAGGAAGAAGACGCTTCCACCTTGCTTCCCTTCTATTGAGCCAAGAAACTTGTTGTAGGTGTCCACGCTGTTGGCGAGCGCGTTGCCAAGCCGCGTGACGTGAGACTGCGCAACGACGAGCTTCTCGTAGATGCGGCGGCCCAGCTCATGAATTGCCTTCGCATTTTCCGTAATTTTCGATTGCTGCCAGCCGAAGTCAATAGCTCGCAGCAGTGCGATGAGCGTAGTGGGCGTAGCGAGGACCACGTGGCTTTGCGCTCCGAATTCAATAAGCGAAGGATCGGCTTCGAGTGCTGCACTGAAAAGTGCTTCGCTCGGAAGAAAACAGACGACGAAGTCCGGCGCTTTCTCGAATTGTTTCCAATATGCCTTGCTTGAAAGGTCTCTTAGGTGTGCACGGACTCTCTGCGCATGCGCATCAAAACGCACCTTCTGCGTCGCGGGGTCGTCATTTCCGGTAGCGTCGAGGAACGCGTCGAGGGGTGTCTTCGCGTCCACAATGATTTCGCGACCGTTAGGAAGTCGAATCATAAGATCGGGGCGCAACAGCCGAGCGTCTTCATCGCGGGCAGAGACCTGCTCATAGAAGGAGCAGTACTCGATCATTCCGGCGTATTCGACGCAACGGCGTAGCTGCAGTTCGCCCCAATTCCCGCGCGTCTTGGGCGCGCGCAAGGCGCTGATGAGTTGCGATGTTTCGTTCTTCAGCGCATCGAGCGACGCAGGTATCGAATTCTGCATCGTGTTGACCATCGCCTTCACGTCCGAATAGGCGCCTGATCGCGCAACCTCCATGGCGCGCGTTTGCTCATCGAGTTTCCCAAGTGCGACACCGAGCGGATCGACGAGATTTTTTATGGCCAGTTCTTTGGCTTCAAGCGTTTGCTTCGCTTCCCGCGCCTGCCCGCCCAATTCCTGTCTGGCGAGGGCGAGGAAGGACTGTGTATTGGCTCGAAGTGCATCAGCCGCCGCACCCTTGAAGGCTGCGTCGAGGTCAGCCTTCATCTGCATGTATTTCTCTTGTTCATTCTTGAGCTGCTGCCTGGTTGCAGCCAGTTCCTCGGCCTTTGGGCGCAGTTCCTTGATTTCGTTTTTCGCTTCATCGACCAAAAGCTGCGCACTTCCGCGTGCTTGCTTGTTCCCGAGCCACAAGCCAACCAGAAAGATAGCGATGGCAATCAAAGAAAAGGCAACTCCAGAGCTTCCCACGGGAATGTCCCTCTTCGCCAAATATACGCCCAGAGGTTGTGCATTTTGCGGCCCTCGATGGATTGGAGGTCACCGGATCATTATTCCCTGTTTCTTCAAAGGTTTCCCCTCAGCGGGAAACCTTTACACCCCAAGGCCCTGCCAGTAGACTTGAAGATTCGGGGCCAAGCGCAGGATTATCGGCGCGGTGGTTGTCATTCCCTGCCGCGGGCCGGTATGGTAAGTTCGCGGGGCGGGCAGTCTTCTGAATCCCCGAATCGTTTTCTTAAGTTCCCAATCACACGAGGAGAGGTACGCATGGCCGTTGAAGAAAAAGTGAAGCAGATCATCGTCG
>CAYYKV010000294.1:0-3853 GCA_964468605.1 uncultured Occallatibacter sp.
TGTTCCGCAGCGTGACAGGGCCGGCGCTGGTGGAATGCGTGCGCCGCGTTGCGGCCGGAGACTCGTGGTTGCCGACGCAGACCGCGCCACCAGAAGCGGTAGAAGAGGACCTGGTGGGAGCGCGCGTACGCGATCGGCTGACGCCGAAAGAGATGCGCATTGTGGCTCTGATCGTGCAGGGCTGCAAAAACCGCGAGATCGCCATCCGGCTGAAGACGACGGAGCAGGTGATCAAGAATTATCTGCGATCGATTTACGACAAGACCGGCGTAGGTGATCGGCTGGAGTTGGCGCTGTTCACGATTCATCACCGGGTGCTGGCCAAGGCTGCGGCCGAAGTGGGAAGCAAACTGGAAGCCGAGACCCAGGCAGCAAACCAGGCAGCGAACCAAACCGCTCCCGGCGCCGTGGCGTAAACCAGCCGACGATCCGCGAGCCGCGGATCAAATCCAACATGGACTCGAAGGAAGCTTAATCCGGCGAGACGCGGGGCCGACACGGGCATTCGTGTGTCAGGTGGCGTGAATCAGGCTGAAGGCGAGAATCACCAGGACGATGAGGCTGACTACTGTGTACAAGCGATCGCGCTCGAGAGCGAATCCCACGACGGCCATGCCGACGCGCGCGACGGGCGTGGCGATGAGAAGCAGCAGGCCGAGCTGAATGAGACCCTGGCTTTCAAAGTGCGCGGCGGAGAGGACGATGCCGGAAAGCGTGCGGATATTGGGGCCGCCGGGCACGAAGCTGCGATAGTCCACGTGACCGGAGTGACTCTGAATGAGGTAGAGAATGCCGCCCACAGAGACGGTTGCGGCGGCGACGAGGACGCCAATTTGCAGAAGGCGGCCGATGATGGTCTCAAGACGGCGGTCATCCATAAGGGCTACACCTTTCCCGTGATACCGTTGACGATCATTTCGATGGCGAGGGCCAGAATCACGATTGCGAAGACGGCCCGCAGCGTGCGCACTCGAGCGTGCACGAGAACTTTTGCGCCGAGCAGCGCGCCGGCGAGGACGCCGAGCATCACGGGCATGGCCACGCGCGGGTCAATGAATCCGCGGCTGAGGTAGATGCCGGCACTTGCGGCGGCTGTAACGCCGATCATGAAGTTGCTGGTGGTGGTGGAGACCTTGAAGGGAATACGCATGACGCGATCCATGGCGATGACCTTGACGGCGCCGGAGCCGATTCCGAGCAGGCCGGATAGCGTGCCAGCGCCAAACATGAGGCCGAAGCCTGCGGGAACGTTGCGCACGCCATATTCCTGTCGCCTGCCGTCGACGGGGTAGGAGCTGGCGAGCCGCAAGCGGCTGGCCAGGGCGTCGGAGGCAGCGGGAAGGTCGTTACCCTTGCTTCCCCGAAAAGATTGGAACGCGGCCTGAAGAAGAACCAGGCCGAAGACGATGGCGAGAGCGTGGGTGCCGACGCGGGCGGCGAGATATGCGCCGAGAATCGCGCCGAGGGTGGTGGCGATCTCAAGGAACATGCCGATGCGAATGTTGGAGAAGCCCTCGCGAACGTAGGCTGCGGCCGCGCCGGAAGAGGTGGCAATCACGGAGACCAGCGAAGCTCCGATGGCGTACTTCATGTCGACGCCGAGCGCCAAAGTGAGCGCAGGGACAACGACCACGCCTCCGCCGAGGCCGGTGAGCGCGCCAAGGAAGCCGGCCAGGAAGGAAAGACCCCAGACTAATGCTGTGAATTCCCAAGCTGTCATCGGGTCTCCGGTCAAATTGAAGTGGCGCTGACGACGGTTATTGCGATGTGGAACGGAAGCTAAAGCTTTTCGGCGACGCTCTTGGCCTGGGTGAAAAGGTAGAGGTAATCGGGACCGCCGGCCTTGGAGTCGGTACCGCTCATATTGAAGCCACCAAAAGGATGCGCGCCGACCATGGCGCCAGTGCACTTGCGGTTGAAATAGAGATTGCCCACGTGGAATTCGCGGCGGGCGACAGCCTTTTTTGCGGGATCGCTTGTGTAAACAGAGCCGGTGAGGCCATATTCTGTGTTGTTGGCGACGCGCAAGCCCTCTTCGAAGCTGGCGACCTTGATGACGGCGAGCACTGGGCCAAAGATTTCTTCTTGGGCAAGCGCCGCGTTAGGAGCAATATCGGCGAAGACAGTTGGCTCAAGGAAGTAACCGGCGTCCGTTGTGGTGGGCAGATTTCCGCCCGCCATCAGCCTGCCTTCTTTCTTTCCGATTTCAATGAACCGCAGCATGGAGTCGAGCGCAGCTTGATTGATGACCGGACCCATGTTGGGGTTGGCGACCGGATCGCCTAATGTCAACTTGGCGACACGCTCGCGCAGACGCTCGACAAAGGCATCGTAGAGGGGGGCTTCAATGATGGCGCGTGAACAAGCGGAGCACTTTTGGCCGCTGAACCCGAAGGCCGAAGCGACCACTCCATCGACGGCAGCGTCGAAATCGGCATCGGCACAGACGAGGATCGAGTCCTTGCCGCCCATCTCGAGGATGGTGCGCTTGATCCAGATTTGCCCGGGCTGCGCATGGGCGGCGCGCTCATGAATTTCGAGGCCGACTGACTTGGAGCCGGTGAAGGCGATGAATCGGGTTTTTGGGTGCTCGACGATGGCGTTGCCGAAGGAAGCGCCGGAGCCGGGACAGAAGTTGACTACGCCATCGGGAAGGCCGGCTTGCTCGAGGACTTCAACGAAGCGTGCGGCAATAGTGGGCGAATCGCTCGAGGGCTTGAGAATGACGGTGTTACCCGCGACGATAGCAGCGGCGGTCATGCCGGCCATGATGGCGAAGGGAAAGTTCCAGGGCGAAATGACTGCGCCCACGCCGAGTGGGATGTAGTGGAGCTCGTTGCGCTCGCCGGGATACTGGATGGGAGTGGTGGCGGCAGCCAGGCGGAGCGCCTCGCGCGCGTAAAACTCGAGGAAGTCGATGGTTTCACCGACGTCGGCGTCGGCTTCAGCCCAGTTCTTGCCGACTTCGTAGGTGAGCCAAGCCATGAATTCGAACTTGCGCTCACGGATGATGGCGGCGGCGCCGAGGAGCAAAGAGACGCGCAAGTCGATTGAGGTCCGGCTCCAGGATTCATAGGCATGGAGCGCGGCGGACATGGCGGGTTCAACCTGCGTGGCTCCGGCTTTCTGGTGAATGCCGACGACTTGCGCCGGTCGCGCGGGATTGATGGAGCGAATTCTCTCGGCTGTTTTGAGACGCTTTCCGCCAATGATCAGGGGGTACTCCACGCCGAGGTGCGAGGCCACGAGGTCGAGCGCGCGGCGCATGGAGCGCGCATTTTCAGGATTACTGAAGTCGGTAAACGGCTCGTTGGAGAACGCGCCTTGAGGCGAGCGAGGCTGTATAGAGGGAGAGACGCCTGCGATGGCCATAACAGATTCAGTTTAGTCCAGAAAGCGGCGGGCAGGAATGAAGGCGCTGTCATTGGCAGTTGAGGGTGGCTGGATGATGCGCCACCGTTTTGCCGGGGGTGCTGGAGTGGAGCTAAGATAGCTGGGAGCGCCGCGGATCTATCCCTTAGAAAGCAGCGGCTCGGTTCGAGCAAACCTAGAAACGCAATTCCCTTTAAGGTGGGAACGACCTTCCAGTACGATCCCGAAGCCGGAGAAAATGCCATGCCGGAGATGGAAGACCCAAAGACAGACGAAAGCAAATCGCACCAGATCACGAGGCGCCGGTTCATTCTTGGCGTGATCGCAGGCGGCGCGATGGTGGGCGCGGCGAGCTACAAGATCTTGTCGCCGGGCGGCCGCATGCGCAGCGCGGGCGAGCGGCTGATTACGCTGAACGTGAACGGGAAGATGCGGCGCGTGGAAGTGATGAAGCAGGAGACGCTGGCCTGGACGCTGCGCT
>CAYYKV010000295.1:0-3825 GCA_964468605.1 uncultured Occallatibacter sp.
AGCCACGCCTCGACGACGTCGAGAAACAATTCGGCCCCAACGTCGCGCGCATGGTGGAAGGCCTCTCCGACACTCTCGCCGAGGATCACGACAAAAAAGAGGGCTGGGAGGAGCGCAAGAACGCCTATCTCGCCCGCCTGCGCACGGAACCTGAAGACGTCCTCGTCATCTCCGCCGCCGACAAGCTCTACAACGCGAAGGCCATTCTCGACGACCTCAAGGAGATTGGCCCCGCGGTCTGGCAACGCTTTAAGCGCGGCCCAAAGGAACAGCTCTGGTACATCCATTCGCTGCTTGAGGTGTTCGAACTCCGCCTGAATAACCGCACGGTCGGTGAACTGAAGCGTGTCGTCGATGAGATTTCGTTCCTGGTCGCAAGCGAATGGCCCGGAGAGCAAGGCGCGACGCGGCCCGAAAAAAGCTGAGCCAAATGCTGAACCGAAATCGCCACGAACAGACACAATTTGAACGAGCCAATCAGCCGACTCGCCTGTGCTACGCTTCCTTTGTGCATCGCCTGCGCTTCCATCAGACCCTCCTTTCGCTCTTCGCGCTCGGTTTTCTCATCGCCGTTTCCGTCTCCGCGCAGCAGCCGCCTTCCGGGCAAAAGGTCATTCAGAACCCCGCCGAATCCAGTGCCTACGCGGCCGCCGCCAATACGCAGGACGCAACCGCGCGCGCAGAAGCCCTTGAGGCCTTCGTCGAGCAGTACCCGAATAGCGTGGTCTTGATCGATGCGTTGGAGCAGGAGATGGCGGCGTGGCAGGCGGCCGGCGATTCGAAACAAGTGTTGAGGGTGGCCAAGCGGCTGCTGGCGGCGGACTCAGGCAACATTCGCGTCCTGGGCGTTGTGGTTGCGCTCGAACGCGCGAGCGCGGTCGCGGGCGACAATGCGGCGCTCAACGACATGTGCGTCGACGCCTCCGGAGGAATGCTCGAAGTCCCCATGTGGCGCAAGCCCGCGGAAGTGACGGAGGCCGACTACGTAACGTTGAGCAAACTGCTCAACGATATCTTCGTCGGCGCGGAAGGCTACTGCGCGGTCCAGCAAAAGAACTATTCGCAGGCCCGGGAGTGGCTGACGCGCGCCTTGAAGATCGACCCCACAAACGTGCAGGACACTTACCAGCTCGCAGTTGCAGATCTCGAATCAACGCCTCTGGATGCCGGCGGTTTCTGGTTCTGTGCGCGAGCGATTCATCTCGCGCAGACCGCCGCAACTCCGCAGGATGCCGGCAGCATGGTGGCCTACTGCAAGGCCGGATACACGAAATACCACGGCTCCGCTGACGGTTGGGATGCTTTGGTAACAAGCGTTGCAGCCGAAGACGCCCCACCGCCGGGCTTCGCGACGCAAATCAAACCCGCGCCCGCCGCCCCGCAGAAATAGACCGGCTCGCGCGCCATGCGTGTTGCCCATGCCGCCGCGCGTTTCCGCGAAAGAATCTCTCCTCCGCTCCTGTGCCCTCCGCCGGAGTTACCAGCGACAGGTTCTCGTCGCTGGGTTACTTGGTCCCTTGTTCCCTCGGTCCCTGCTTTCCGCCCCGCTCTGCTATATCTAAATTCATGCAGGTTGACCTCCCCAGGCGCCTCATTGTGGTTGCCGCAGCGCTGGCCTTTGTTCTTCCCCTTGGCGCGCAGCAAACATCGGGTACATTCCGCTGGATCGATTTTCACGACGCTAAAGATCAGAACATTGTTGCCTGGGTCACGCGATCGCTTGCGGTAGAGAAGTGGACGGCGATCCGCGAGATCGGCGTCGTCTACGATGCAGCGCTGGTCGTCACTACCAATCGACCCGGTCCGCAATCTGCGCCCGGGGACGACGCCTTTTCCATCTGGAACGTTTCGCTGACCAGCCACGTGGTGGCGCCGCTGCTCTCCGGAGTGAATCTGCGTTGGTTCGATTGGGAGCACTTTGCCGCGGATGCGCCCGAAGAGTTGACGATCCTCTACGACAACTGCCGCGAATGTGCAGCCAGCACCTACTTTACTGCGATTCATTACGATGTCTCGTATCACATGTGGGTGGCGCGATGGATGCGCGGCGGCCAGGGAGTCCTCGTCTGGAATGCCACGGGCCCGAGCGCCGCAAGCGGCATCGCCTGGACGCAGGTCTACGCCGTCATGACTGAACCCGATGGCCGCGCTTTTCTCTGCACATGGAACCACTTCGACTACGGAAAAGTGAGAGGGCCCAGCGACACGCTCTTCCGCTATGACGTTGACCCCTTCAGCGGCCTGGAGCGCACGGTCGAACTCACCAGGGACGATGCCGATGCCATGGAGCTGCGTCTTTGTCGCGGGGAGAGTACTGTTCAGGGTCTCGAGCGCGGGCAGGACTCGACCGTCTGCCTGCAGATGCTGAACTCGCAGCCGCAGCGCAAACCCGTCACCACCCCGCCGGCAAACAACCACGGCAAGTCTGCCCCACCCGCCGTTCGGCATTGAGATCAGCCTTATTGAGATCAGCCTCTTAGTGGTCAAAAGAGAGCAGTTTTGGCCCATGCGCTCCACTAGCATCCAAGCTGAGTGGGGGTAATATGAGGCATCTTTTTCAGTTTTCGCGATTTTTCCTGCTTCCGCTGGCCATCGCAGTAGCGATAGCCGGTTGCCACAAAGATCCAACGCTGGTTCAGGCGGATAACGAGGCGGGCACGCAGGACCAGGCTTCTGATCCGGCAGTAGCGAACCTGCCCCCCGCTCCAGACAACTCAGGCAATCCCCCGCCCGCATCCAGCTACCAGGATGGCCAACCGCCCGACCAGTCTTCCTATAATCCGGGCTATGGAGAGCAGCCGGAATACACCGCGGAGCAGCCGCCTCCGCCTTTGCCTGACTACGACCAGCCACAGGATTCCGGCGACGACTATATATGGACGCCCGGCTACTGGGCATGGTCTCCAGACGGCTATTTCTGGGTGCCCGGAGCTTGGGTTGAGGCGCCTTACGAGGGCGCACTATGGACGCCTGGTTATTGGGGCTACTGGAATAATGCCTACGGGTTTTACCCTGGCTACTGGGGCCAGTACATCGGCTACTACGGCGGCGTCAACTACGGCTTTGGCTACGCCGGCTACGGCTATCAGGGCGGCTACTGGGGCGGGGGACACTTCAACTACAACCGCTCGGTCAACAACGTCAATGTCTCTGTGGTGCACAACGTCTATAACCGCTCGGTTGTCGTGTATACGAACGACAACCATATCAGCTACAACGGCGGATCAGGTGGTCTCCATGTGGCAGCGCGGCCCGCGGAGCGGGTGGCGATGAATCAGCCGCACACTGCACCTATGCGCGCTCAAGTGCAGAATGAGCACGCAGCCAGCACCAACCGCGCCCAGTTCGCCAGTGCAAATCATGGCCGTCCGGCGAGCGTGGCCGTTAACCAGCCTCTTGCGGCCGATCACAACGTGCAAGCTCCACCGGCGTTGCGGGCAACCAACCGGACTGTAGAGCAGCAACAACAACGGCAGGCGACTCCGCAGCCGGCGCAGCACCTGGCGGCGCCGCAGCCGCAAACCCGCGAGGCAACTCCACAACCACAGCGCGAAGCAACTCCGCAACCGCAACGCGAAGCAACTCCGCAACCACAGCGCGAAGCAACTCCGCAACCGCAGACCCGCGGGTTTGCTCCGCAGCAGCAGCAGCTTCCGGCAAATCACCCTTCGCCGCAAAGCGAAGCAACTCCACAGCCGCAGCGTCAGGCGGTTCAGCAACCGGAACGTCAGGCGGCTCCGCAACCGCCGGAGCGCCAAGCGCCTCCGCAGCCGCAGCGCGAGGCAGCTCCGCAACCGCAGCGCGAAGCAACTCCGCAGCCACAGC
>CAYYKV010000296.1:0-3816 GCA_964468605.1 uncultured Occallatibacter sp.
CCGGGCGCGACCAAAGCCGCCAGCTCCGCCGGCGTGCCCTTGAGCGGAGGAAAAGTTCCGAAGTGGATGGGGAGAACCGTCTCAGGCTCGAGAAGCCGGCAGGCAAGCGCGGCTTGCTGCGGTCCCATCGTGTAAAAGCCGCCGATGGGCAGCATGACAATTCGCGGCTGGTAGAGCTCGCGGATCAGTTGCATATCGCCAAAGACCGAGGTGTCTCCCGCGTGGTAAAGCACGGAACCTCCGGTGACGGCGAGGACGAAGCCAGTGGCGACGCCCACGTAGTGCGTGCCCTCTCCGTCGGCGGCCGCGGCGGAGTGCTTCGCATCGACCATGGTCGCAGTCACGTCGTCGAGCTCAACAGAGCCGCCCAGATTCATTCCCATCGTCTGGCTCACACCCTGGCCGGCGATGTAGTCGGCCAGCTCATAGATTGCGACCACTGTCGACCCATGCTTCTTGGCGACAGGCGCGGCGTCGGAGATGTGGTCGCCATGGCCATGCGTGAGCAGAATGTAATGGATTTTTTCCGGCAGCACGAAATTCTGCGGGTACTTGGGATTGTGCGCGATGAAGGGATCGATCAGGATATTGGTTCCCTGCGCGGTTTGAATCAGCACGGTGGCGTGTCCAAGCCAGGTGATGCGCGTTGCGAGCGATTTACTCATGGGTGCTCCTCAAGATTCAGCTCTTGGCTATCAGTCCTCAGCTCTCAGCTTTTCGATTCTAAACTGCCATTTCGGGCGCCGTGTGAAAGGCCTCAATCGGCGAAAAACCGGAGCAGGTTGCATAAGTGATGTCTTGAAAGGGCACGGCTGGTAGGTCGGGGATTCATCCCCGACTGCCGCCAGAGGCGCATAAAACCCGGGCTTTAGCCCCTGAGGGACGGATTTCTGACTTTGGCGATCCTTCCGGGGCCTCGGAAGACACCCTCCACTGCGTGTCAAGTCCCGCACCGGCACCAAATCAGCCCAAGCCACTGAAAACACTCGCAAAATTCTATTCCCGAAGTTTGCCGATGATTTGCTCCCTTTGGCGCACCATGGTCTCAGAATCAAATCTCATCTAGGAATTCTGCCATGACACTGCCTTCGATTGAGTCCTCATCCTTGGCCGGCTCCACCGAAACGGCCACCGCCGAAAACTTGCAACCCCAACCCGTTAACCCCAGAAATCCAGCCCTCGAGCGCTGCATCAAAGCCTGGAATCGCACCTACAATCTGGCCTCTATCAACCCCAAAGATGAGAGCCTCAACTACCTTGACGAAGGCGACCAGGATGAAGTTTTCGCCCGCGAACAGGGCGCCAACGGCTTCCGCGAAGCCCTGCCCATGCTCACAGGCTATGAAAATATCCGCGATTTCATCGCCTGCGTTACGTATGGCATGCTCACGATGATCCTCTCTCAGGACGAGAGCCGGGAACTGTTCGGAGCCGCCAAAATCGCGATGGCCCTCCTCCGCGCTCAGGCCCGCTCATAGCCGCCAAAAAAAAAATAAAAACCTGCACCATTCTTAGTGCAATTTGGATGCATTTTTGATCACTTTTCAATAGATTCAATAGGTTATCTGTTGTTGGATCGATAAACATCCTATGAACCCATTGACAAATACCAGCCAGGGACCACGGCCCTTGACGCTCTTCGGCATTCGGGATACATTATCGAAGAGGCGAACAAATGGCGAAAATAGAATCCCTCTTCCCCATCCTCCAGCCCTCCCCCACCGCCGGCCCAGCCATGACAGGTCTGGCTCGAACCGCTGCCGAGGCGCCGCTCGATTCAAGCGGATGCCTGACCGAGTATCGGCCCCTGACGAGCCGGTCGATCCTGAACAAGGTGACCTCGAACCGCGGCTTGCCCTTCAGCCACGCCATCAACCCTTACCGAGGCTGCGAGTTTGGCTGCCGCTACTGCTACGCCCGCTACACGCACGAGTTCCTTGAAATGAAGCCCGACGAATTCGAGCGGAAGATTTACTTCAAGCAAAATGCCGCCTGGCTGCTGGAGCAGGAGCTGAAACGCCTGAAGCCGGGAACCGAGGTTGCGATTGGGACGGCGACCGACCCGTACCAGCCGCTCGAGCGGAAGCTCAGGATCACGCGCTCGCTGCTCGAGGTGTTTGCGCGGCACAGCGGATTCCGCGTGGGGATCGTGACCAAGTCGGCGTTGATTTCTCGAGATATCGACCTTCTGAAAGAAGTTGAGCGCAACAACCGCCTGACGTTGCACATCACCGTAACCACGATGAACGCCAAGCTGGCGCGGCAACTGGAGCCGCGAGCGCCGCGGCCTGACTTGCGCATGCGGACCGTGGCTGAGCTGCGCGAGGCCGGGCTGCGCGCGGGCGTGATGTGTTCGCCGCTGATGCCGGGAATTACCGACAGCGCTAGCTCGGTCCGCGCGGTGGCACGCGCCGCCTCCGTTGCCGGCGCGAGTTTTCTTGCGGCCGGAGCGCTGTTTCTGAAGCCGTGTTCCCTGCCCACATTTCTCGGGTTTGTGCGCGAGCACTTTCCCGGCCAACTCGCCGCATACGAGCGACGCTACGCTTCGAGCGCGTTTGTCTCCGGCGCGTACCGGGAAAAAATGGCGGCGCTGGTCGATCAGATTTGCCGCGAATTTAAGCTGGGAAAGCGGTACATGGTCGAGGACGCGGCGAAGGAGGAACATGCGCAGGCAGTAGAGATGCAACCGTGGCTGCCATTTGCGAACGGAGTCGGCAAGCGTTGCGCGCAAGGCGCGAGCACGTAGGAGGAGAATCCCTCGGCGGCTAAAATCCCATTGATTCTATTGGCTGCCCCCCAGGGATTCGAACCCCGATATGCTGATCCAGAGTCAGCTGTCCTACCATTGAACGAGGGGGCAACAAGCGCGAGTGACGGCTCGTCTTGCGGCCGATTGGCCTGGCTCCCAAAGCTGGGCGCGCAAAGCCAACTCCTTCATGTTACGGACATTCCCGAGCCCGGTCAATTTGCCCGCCGCTCGAAAACGGCGCAAGAAGATCAATCTCCACACCTCTGCTCCCCCCTTCCCATTTCCGAATTCTTCTATTCTTCGCGAAGGACTTGAAGGGGCCGCAGGCCGAGAATGCGGTAGCTGGCGATCCAGCCCGTCGCCGTGGCCAGCACCGCTGTTCCAACAAGTGCTGTTAGTGTGGCGCCCCAGGCGATGTGAAATCCGACTTCGAGCCGGTGCAGAAGCACGCGCGTCAGCAAATTGGCAAAGACCACGCCGACCGCGCCTGCCAGCAATCCCAGAACGCTGAACTCCACGCTGAAGGTGCGCACGATGCGCATCCGCGTTGCGCCCAGAGTCTTGAGCACGACCGCTTCCTGCATGCGGCGAAAGCGCGTGCTGGCGATGCTCGATGCGAGAATCGTGAGGCCGGCGAGAATCGAGAAGCCCGCCAGTAGGCGAACGACGAAAGTGATCTGGTCGACGACACTCTCGATGCGTTGCATCACATCCGCGATGTTGATGACAGTAACGGTTGGATAGGCCGTAAAGAATGCGCGCTCCATTGCGGCTACCTGTTTCGGATCGATGTGCACGCCGCCGTACCAGGTGGACGGCTGGTCAGAGATCAATCCGGAAGGAAGAACAAATTGCACGCGCGCTCCCAGGTGCTGGCCGTCAGCGCGATAGATAGCGGCAACTTTGAGGGTGCGCGTCGTTCCGCCGGTCTCAAGCTCCACGGCGGAACCCACGCCCACGTGCAGGCGCTGCGCCACTCCGTCGCTGACCGCGATCTCGGCCGGGCTGCTGTTGGTCCACCACGCGCCTGCGGTCACCTTGTCGCCCTCGGGCGGCGCATCGGCCCA
>CAYYKV010000297.1:0-3800 GCA_964468605.1 uncultured Occallatibacter sp.
TGTTTACGGGAACGCTGCTGATCGTGATTGCAGTGGGCGGATGGCAGGTGGTGCACGCGGCGGGGCATCCGTTGCCGGTGACGCCACTGCCCGCGATTCCGCCGGCGACCGCGCTGGTGAGCTGGTGGCTGATCCTGAAGGTTTTCTCTTCAGGTTGCACAGCGATGACGGGCGTTGAGGCGGTGAGCAACGGCGTGACGGCCTTCCGCGAGCCGACTCGCAAGAACGCCAAGACAACGCTGACCATCATCATCGCGCTGCTGATCGTCATGCTGGCGGGCATTGCGCTTTTGTGCCGTGCTTATGGCATTACGGCCACCGATCCCGGCAAGCCCGGCTACGAGAGCGTGCTCTCGATGCTGACGCGCGCGGTGATGGGACACGGGTGGTTTTATTACCTCACCATCGGTTCTGTACTGCTGGTGCTGGCGTTGAGCGCGAACACCGCATTTGCCGATTTTCCGCGGCTTACGCGGGCCATTGCGCTGGACAACTATATGCCGCACGTTTTTCTCATTCGCGGGCGGCGGCTGCTGTATTCGTGGGGCATCTATGTGCTGGTCGCGTTGACTGCCCTGCTTCTGACCCTGTTTGGCGGTGTGACGGATCGGCTGATCCCGCTTTACGCCATTGGCGCGTTCATGGCTTTCACGCTGTCGCAAGCCGGGATGGTCGTGCACTGGATGCGGGAGGGCGGGCAGCGGGCGCGCATCCTCGTGAACGGCCTGGGCGCGGTAGCTACGGGCATCACGACACTGGTGGTGCTGGTTGCCAAATTCGCGGAAGGCGCGTGGATCACTGCGCTGCTGGTGGTGGTGATGATCCTGTTCATGCGCGCAGTCAATCACCACTACGTGCGTGTGAATCGCGAAATCGATCTTGACCGGCCCTTTATTCCCGCCGAAGTGATCGAGCCCATTGTTGTGGTGCCGGTGGACCGCTGGAGCCGCATCAGCGAGAAGGCGCTTTCGTTCGCGCTTTCGATGTCGTGCGACATTCACTGCGTACACGTTCAGACCAGCGACGATCCTGACCCATTTTGCGATGAGTGGGACAAGGACATTGTGACGCCGTTGAAAGCGGCCGGCCGTTGCATTCCCAAGCTGGTGACGCTCAAATCGCCCTACCGCTACGTGCTTTACCCGATCGTGGACTATGTGCTGAAAGTGGAGCGCGAGCGTGAGAACTGCAAGGTTTGCGTGCTGATCCCGGAGCTGGTTGTGCGCCGCTGGTGGGAAGGATTGCTGCACAATCGGCGCTCGGATCTGCTGAAGGTGGTTCTGCTGATGAAGGGTAACCGGCGCATCGTGGTGATTAATATTCCCTGGTATCTGGAGAAAGGATGAATGCAGCGCCATTTTCCGCGAATTTCAGTCCAAGATTCGGGAGCCTGCAATTCACTTCCGGCGCCGATGGACTTCGTGAAAGGCAGGGGGAGAGGATAGTCTAGGTAGGTACCGGAAACCAGCCAGTTGCCTCCTCCGGAGCCCATATCCGCATCCGGGATGGTTCGCTTGCGCGCGGTACCGATTGAGGAGAATTACAAGTTGAAGAGGACGTTGTTGTTCTTGCTTTTAGCCGTGGTTCCAGCCGCCCTGGCGCCCGAGAGTGCCTTGGCCCAAGTGAACCCGGAGGCGGCGCCCGGCCCGGCGCAGGCCGCACCCTACAAGTACGAGGTATTCGCGGGCGTTGCCTATAGCCGCCTCAGGCAGGTGCCTGTTTCGTTCAGCGGATTGGTGGGCGGAAAGATTTCGGTGGCCCGCGATTTTGGAAAATATTTTCAACTCATGGGATCGGGGGACTACTACAAGTTGGGGACCGGCCACGCCGGCCTACCGAATCCCGGCGACCCGTCGGTTTACACGTTCCTGGTTGGGCCGGCACTCCACGTTTCGCTCTTTGAGAACCTCAGCGGAGTGGTTTTCGGCGAAGTGGGCGGAGAGCATACCGGGGGCGAGCACATGACGCCCAGTATCTCCTTTGCCGGTGGCTTTGGCGGAGGGTTGGCCTATAGCTTGGGCCGCAATTGGGCCGTGCAACTTACCGGCGACCGCGTCGCCGCGTCGTTCTCACTGCCCAACAACACTCCTCAACTGGGCAACTCAACGAATCGCACTTGGAACGCGCGCGGGACGTTCGGCGTGGTGTACCGGTTCTAGATCTGCGGACGCGCGCCTGTGTGCTGGGCATATGCCCGGCAGTTGACCGCAACGCACTCGATCATTTTGACCAGGAAAGCGGGGGATGTTTGCGCATCCCCATTATTTTGTCTTCAGCACGGTGCAATTGTGCTGCGTATCCAAACCCTGAAACGAGACGCGCGCGTCTCAGCGGTGAGCTGGGTCGAGGATTGGTCGGCCAGCCGAAGTCGGGGGTGAATTTCCCGAGAGGGCGAACTTGCCCTCCGCCATGCGCACGGCAAGACGCATTGCGGCCTTCATATTCGCAGCGTCGGCCTGGTTGCGCCCGGCAATATCGAAGGCGGTGCCGTGATCGACGGAGGTGCGGATAATCGGAAGTCCGAGCGAAACGTTGACGCCGCCTTCGAAATCGATCAGCTTCATGGGAATGTGGCCCTGATCGTGGTACATGGCCACGATGAGATCGAATTCGCCCCGCAAAGCGCGGACGAAAATCGTGTCGGGCGAGTGGGGGCCTGAGCAATCGATGCCCAGGGAGCGAGCTTCCGCAATAGCGGGAGCGACGATTTCAGCGTCCTGCCGGCCAAATAGTCCGTGCTCGCCGGCGTGGGGGTTGAGGCCGCAGACTGCGATGCGCGGCGCGCGGCGGCGCATCCAAAGCATTGCATCGTTGCCAAGCTGGATGGTGCGAACGATGTGCGCCCGGTCAAGGCGGCACGCCTGCTCGAGAGCGATATGCGTGCTGACGTGCACTGTCGCCAGCTTCTCTGAGTAGAGCAGCATGCGCGGCTCTCGCGCGCCCGTCAATTCCGCGATGTACTCGGTGTGGCCGGAGAAAGCCTGGCCGGAAAGCGTGACGGCCTCCTTATTGAGCGGTCCAGTAACCATGGCGTCGGCCTCGGCCTTCATGCAGAGTTCGACCGCACGGCGAACATAGGCAATCGCCGCAAGACCATATGCGGCACGAAGCTGGCCGAACTCGATGACGTGACCGGCGGCAAGCGCGCCTACGTCGACCAGCGTGCAGGGCAACGATGCGGGGTCAATGCCGCAAATGCCGCGAGCTGCGTTCAGCGCGGCCGAATCGGCGATAAGAAGCCAATGCGCGAGCGAGGCGACACTTTCATCGTGGAGAGCCTTGAGCGCAATTTCGGCGCCGATGCCGGCCGGGTCTCCGATGCTGATTGCGATGCGTGCCAGCCTGTTCATGCTTGACCTCGTAGCGCGGCAAGAATTTCGTTGAGCGCGTTCGGCGAGCCGAAGCCGCCGGACTTTGTGACCACAGTGCATCCGTGTGCATCCCCGCCCTGAACGACGCCCCACGGAATGCCCGGCATGAACTCCCCCTGGAGGATAAAAGAGTTGGCATCGAGGGCGCGAACAGCAAGTTCCGCCGTTTCGCCGCCGGTGAGAATGAGCGCCTGAGGAGCGAACGAGCGGAACGCTGAGCGAATGCGGGCAGTAGCGCCGAATTGAAGGCGGAGGCGGAGAACGCGAACGCGATCGTCGTCAACCGAACCGAGCGTCTCAAGCTGGAGCTTGGTGACCGGATGCGAGGTTCCGGTGATGATCAGGGTGCGCGACGTATGAGGGACGAGCGCTGTCATCGGGCGCGCAGTAGCCAGTCTGGCGAGCGCCTGAGCAAGGCCGGCCGAACCC
>CAYYKV010000298.1:0-3786 GCA_964468605.1 uncultured Occallatibacter sp.
GCGCCGCTGCAGGTGAGCCGTTTGCGCTCCGCTATCGCGTTCCGCGGGGTGAAGGGCGGACGCTGCATTTCGTCGATGCCGTATATGGACCGCAAACAAAGCTGGCCGATGAGGTGGAGGACTTTGCTCTGCTGCGGTCGGACGGCATGCCGACCTATCACCTGGCCTCATGCGTGGACGACGCCGATCTCCGCATCAGCCACATCATCCGCGGCCAGGATCACCTGACCAACACCTTCAAGCACCTGCTCATCTTTGAGGGACTCGGAGCTGAGGCGCCGCAATTCGCGCACCTGCCTCTGCTCGTTGCACCCGATGGCGCCAAGCTTTCCAAGCGCAAGCATGGCGCCGTCGTCAGCGTGACCACCTATCGCGACGCCGGCTTCCTGCCGCAGGCTTTCGTCAACTTTCTTTGCCTGTTGGGCTGGTCGCCCAAGAACGATCGTGATTTTTTGGTTTTGGATGAGATCCTCGCCGCATTCACCTTGGAAGGCGTCAACCGTGCGAATGCCGTCATCAACTTTACCGACGACGATCCATTCGATGCTAAGGCAGTCTGGCTCAACGCCGAGCACATCCGTGCATTGCCTGTTGAAGAGCTCAGTCGCGACCTTGAGCCGTTCTTTATCGCAGCAGGCTTTCGTCCAAAACCCGGAAGGCTGGAAGCCGTCACGCCGCTCATTCGCGAGCGCATCAAGCTGCTGCGCGATGCCGTGCCGGCGGCCGACTTCTTCTTCCTCGACAAACTTGCGCCCTACGATCCGGCCGAACTCATCCCGCAAAAGGGCGATGCCGCGCTCGCGCGACGCGTGTTGCAAACCGCGCTCGAGGTTTTGCCTGCGACCGCATTCGACCACGATTCGCTCGACAAAGCTCTTCGTTCTGCCGCAGATCGGCTGGGCTTAAAGGCTGGGCAAGCCTTCCAACCGATCCGCGTGGCCGTTTGCGGCCGCAAGAATGCGCCCCCGCTCTTTGAAACCATGGTTGTCCTTGGCCGCGATGTGTGCCTTGAGCGCATCCGCGAGGCCGAAAAGAATCTTCAATCGCTCGCTTGAAAACTGTTCCTTCCGCCATTACTTGCTAAAAGGTGACTTAGAAGGGCAAAGATGCCAAAAGTCGAGATTACGGAAGGAGAAATCGAAGCAGCCGAAGAGCTTAGGGCGAGGGGCGAGTTTGCAACGGCCCTCACTCTGACTCGGGACATGCTAAATCGCTCCCCCGATGACGACACTCGGATGCGGCTCCTCTTTGATGTTCTTTATTGCTCAACGAGGTTGTGCGAGGACGACCTGACGAAAGGGGCAATTGCCGAATTAGAGAAGCTCCCCGAGCCTGCGATGTCTCGCATTTTTGCCAATTTTATTCAAGCCATGTCCCATATTTCTCATGGCAAGGCGCTGCCGGGGCTGTTTCTCATCGAAGAAAATCTAAGATCCGAGTTTATGGAGCGAGAGGATTTCCGCGATTGCAGGTATGAGCACTTGGCTTATAAGGGGAGGGCACTGATTTTGTTGGGTCGACCTGAGGATGCGCTCGTCGCGTTGGCCGAGGCGCATGCAATGTATCCAAATGGAGAGCGGGAGACCGCAATCCTAGTCGATAGAGCCAACTGCTTGATGACACTTGATCGGTATGATGAGTCGTACGATGCTGCTCAGCAAGTGCTCAATCGGGGCGATGAAGAGATGTCGACGCTGGCGATGCAGTACATGGCGGAATGCAGAATGTGGCAATCAAGAGTGCCCGAAGCTCTGGAAATATATGTAGCCATCCAAAAGAGACTGCCATGCAGACTGGTCCAAGAAGAACGCATCCAGTCCGGGATTAGGAACGCAACGGCTCACCTTGAGAAGCGTAACCAAAGGGGAACCGCAATCCAGTAAGGAATTGAAGTTATATGACAAACGGAAATCCGGAAAGCTCAGGCGCTCCAAATCAAGAGGCTCGCACCCCCTCCAATTTTCTCCGCGATCAGATCGCCGAGGATGTGCGCACCAAGAAATACGGCGACGCGGTCGTCCAGACGCGCTTTCCACCCGAGCCCAACGGCTACCTCCACATCGGACACGCCAAAGCAATTTGCATTGATTTTGGATTGGCGGATGAGTTCGGCGGCAAAACAAACCTGCGCTTCGACGACACCAATCCCGAAAAGGAAGAGACGGAATACGTTGAATCGATCAAGACGGATGTCCGCTGGCTGGGCTTCGACTGGGACCGCCTGTGCTACGCGTCGGATTATTTTGGGCAGCTCTACGAGTGGGCGCTGCAGCTCGTCAAGGCCGGCAAGGCTTATGTCGACGATCTCAGCGCCGACGAGATTCGCCAGCATCGCGGCACGCTGACTGAGCCTGGCAAGGACAGCCCTTATCGCAGCCGGACGATCGAGGAAAATCTGGACCTTTTTACCCGCATGAAATCCGGCGAGTTCCCCGATGGCAGCCGCGTACTGCGAGCCAGGATCGACATGGCTTCGCCCAACCTGAACATGCGCGACCCGGTGATGTACCGCATTCTCCACGCCGCGCACCACCGCACCGGCGACGAGTGGTGCATCTATCCGATGTACGACTTCGCGCATGGCCAGTCCGACTCGATTGAGCACGTTACGCACTCCATGTGCACGCTTGAGTTCGCCGACCACCAGCCGCTCTACAAGTGGTACATCGAGCAGCTTGGAATCTTCCCATCGCAGCAGATTGAATTCGACCGGCTGAACCTGACTTATACGATGCTCAGCAAACGCAAGCTTCTGCAATTGGTGCAGGAGGGGCGCGTGAAAGGGTGGGACGATCCGCGCATGCCCACGCTCTCCGGGATGCGCCGCCGCGGCTTTTCGCCTGAAGCGATCCGCGCGTTCGTCATTTCCGCCGGCGTTTCGCGCACGAACGGCATTGTAGAAATCGAAATGCTCGAGCACTTCCAGCGCGACGATCTGAACCACCGCGCCTCTCGGGCAATGGCCGTGCTGAACCCGCTCAAGCTGGTCATCGATAACTATTCCGAGGGCAAAGAAGAGTTCGTTGATGTCGCCAACAACCCTGAAGATCCGACAGCCGGGACGCGGCAAGTTCCATTCAGCCGCGAGCTCTACATTGAGCACGACGATTTTCGCGAGGTTCCTCCGCCGAAGTATTACCGTCTGTCGCCGGGCAAAGAGGTGCGCCTGCGCAATGCCTATTTCGTCACCGCCAGGAGCGTGGTGAAAGATGCGGCGGGCAACGTCGTCGAGGTGCACTGCACCTATGATCCGGCGAGCCGCGGAGGCAACTCGCCCGACGGCCGCAAGGTCAAGTCCACCATGCACTGGGTTTCGGCCGCGCATGCGATCCCTGCCGAAATTCGGCTCTACGACAAGCTCTTCACCAAGGCCGATCCCTACGACTTGGAGGAAGGTCAGGACGTTCTCGACAATCTCAACCCCAACTCGCTCGAGGTTCTCAGCGGCGCGAAGCTTGAGCCATCGCTCGCGAGCGCCAAGCTCGAAGACCGCTTTCAGTTCGAGCGTGTGGGATATTTCTGCCTCGATCCGGACTCGGCGCCGGGCAAATTGGTCTTTAATCGGACGCTGGCGCTGAAAGACTCATGGGCCAGGATCGAGAAAAAGGCATCAGCGTAACCACATGCGGTGGGGCGGACGCTCGCTCATCGCTCGCATGGGGCTCGTGCGGGCCGAGCCCTCAAAATCGGGACCGGAAATGCCAGATCTGCCCGCTGGCGAAGAGCCGCCATCTTGCCGTAGAGTGATTCCGTCCACAAGGGAGACCTCTATCGTGAAACGGAACA
>CAYYKV010000299.1:0-3782 GCA_964468605.1 uncultured Occallatibacter sp.
ATGTTCGCAAGACCATCGCCGAGACCAAGCGCATCTACGCGATCATGTACAGCGAGCTGCTTGAAGTGAAGGCAGCCGTCTACGCGGGCGATCTCGTTCGGCAGGGCGCGATCGGCAAGGTGATCCAGACCATCAATATTGCGCCGCACCAGATTTCACAGGGCGGCAATGGTGATGCAGGCGGAGCAAATCCGCGGCCCGATTGGTTCTGGAACCCCGATCAGTACGGCGGAATCCTCTGCGACATTGGCTCACATCAGGTGGATCAGTTCCTGTTCTACACGGGGTCGACAGAGGCGGAGGTTGTCGAATCGCAAATCGCGAATGTGCGCCATCCCAAGCACCCGCGCTTCCAGGACTTTGGAGACATGGTCCTTCGCGGCAATCGCGGCTTCGGCTATGTGCGCCTCGACTGGTTCACGCCAGACGGCCTGGGAACCTGGGGAGACGGACGGCTCTTCATTCTCGGCACCGACGGCTACATGGAAGTGCGCAAGTACACCAACGTCGGCGTCAGCCACCAGGGCAACAACCTCTTCGTCGTGGACAGCAAGCAGGCGCGCTTTATCGACTGCAGCGCCATGCCCCTGCCATTCGGGCCCCAGTTTGTAGCTGATATTGTGAACCGCACGCATACAGCGCAGAATCAGGACGAGGCTCTGCTCGCCGCGGAACTGGTGCTCAAGGCGCAAAAGAATGCGAAGTTTGTGACTCTCGAGAGCTAGGGAGCGGCGCGCACCGGCTGTTGCACTCCACGTTTATCCGGCGATGGCAAGAGCGTCGTTCGCCCCGCGGCAATCAGAAGACGCGCACGCGAAGGCCCGCGCTTCCGCTCAGCGTTGTCATGGCGCCGAAGGCGAATTGCGGCCAATATTGATACTCAATGTCAGGCGCTCGAATATAAATCCTGCGATTGAGCCGGATGTCGAGTCCGGCTCCTCCGGTCGTCACCAGGAATCGGCCGGTCGCCAGATTATAGGGAAAATTGAAGTCGCCGAACCCGGCCAAGCCCTTCACGTAAGGCTGGAATCTGCCCACGTGGAAGTGGTAGCGCGCACCAATCGAATAGGTTTCGATGTGGACGTTGGCCGATTGGCGAAACTCCAGCCATTGGCCCTCCGCCTCAATGCCTAGACGCCGACGGGTGTCGGCATCGACGAAACACGTAACACCGATCATCTTGCGTTCGCCGTATTGGACGTAATAGCCCGAGCCTGATGCGCCCGCCCAAATTCCCAGCCCGCCCTTGTCGCCAGCGGGCACAGTCTGAGCCCGCGCCATGCCCGCAAGGCTGAGGGCGAGGGCCAAAATTGCGCCCGCGCGGATTGCCCCGGCTCCTGCCCCTGCACCTCGATCACCGCTCCACCACTTCGCCCATGCAGAAAACATTGTCGTGCCTCTCCCGGCGTTGGCCGCTACGGGACGTTGCGGTTCTATTGCGTGATCGTCAACGAAATATTCTCGGTCTGGACCACGCCGGTGGTTGTGCCGGACCCCACCACCTGAATGGTGTAGGTTCCCGGCGTCGCACTCGTCGTGCTGATGCCGCTACAGCCGGTTGTCCCAAGCGCCATCGCCGATAGTGCGATCACGAGCGCCAAAGTGAACGCCGCCGCCATGCGCCTGCGTTGCCGCCGGAAGATCCACCCGAAAAGGACGCCGAATGGAAGCAGAACACCGGCCAGCATCGCCCCGCCGCTCCCCGTTCTCCTGTTCATGGCTTGTGTGCCCCCAGTCAACGGCGAGTTCGTGTCGATCGTCAGTTGCGCGATCGCGCTTCCATTTGCCGCCAGCTTTACCGACGGGCTGGAGAAGTGGCAGTTCGCCCCAGCCGGCAATCCCAGGCAACCCAACGCGATGGTGTCGGTGAAGCCGCCCTCCGAGTTGAGGATCAAGCCAAATACGGCGTATTGCGAGGTCTTGAGCCTCACCGTTGCTGGCGACACCGAAAGATCGAACGTGACCGGATTCACAACCACGGTGATCGGCTGCGACGTCGACGGCAGATGCGTCGCGTCTCCGCTATACACTGCCATGACGGCATAAGTGCCTGCAGGCAGGTTCAATACCAGCGTGGCAACCCCGCTCATATCGAGCATGGCCGTGCCCAGGGTCGACGATGCGTTCGAGAAGGTGATCGTTCCCGTCGGGATGGGGCCCACATTGGCGACGACTGTCGCCACCAGATTGACCTGAGGATTGGAGCCACTCGTCATCGAGCTGCCCAGATCCGTCGTGGTCGGAATCTTGCTCACCGTCAGGCTGACCGGAAGCGACGTGCTCCCCGCGTCGTTGCCGTCGCCCATGTACGTAGCTGTCATTGCATACGTCCCGATCGCCAGGTTCGAAAACGTCAGCGTCGCAACTCCGCTCGTATTGAGCGGCGTTGCCCCGATCACGGTGCCGCCGGCGAAGAATTCCACCACCCCCGTCGGCACCGCTCCATTGCCGGCCACGGTCGCCGTGAAGGTTACAGCCTGCAGCCACGACGAAGGATTGGGAACCGCAGTGACCACCGTTGCCGTCTGCGCCTGCGCCACGGTCAGCGCCAGCGGCGCCGACTGGCTGCCGCCGTCGTTGGTGTCACCCGCGTAATTGGCAATGATGGAGTAGTTCCCCGGCGCGAGGACCGAGCTGATCGTGGCCGTGCCGCTCGTGTTCAGGTTGGCCGTGCCCAGAACCATTGGGCCGGAGGTGAAGGTCACAAGCCCTGTGGGCGTACCTGCCCCCTGCGTTACCTTTACGGTGGCCGTGATTGTCTCGGCGGCGCCCGCAATTCCTGGATTAGGCAATGCGGTGACGGTCGTGGCTGTCGTCGTTTGCGTGACGACCTGCGAGATTGGCGCCGAAGCCGCCGCGGCGTTGAAGTTGTCTCCGCCGTAGGTGGCCGTGATCGGGTGTGTCCCGATGGCCAAAGCCGAAGTCGTGAATTGCGCGGTGTCTGGATAGGCTGTGTTGAAAACGCCCGATCCGATCTTCACGTCGGCGTCGAAGAAGTTCACGACTCCGCCGGCCGGCGTGGTAGCACTGGACGCGATGGTCGCGATCAACGTAACCGGCGCACCGTAAAACGACGGGCTTCCCGACGTCGCGACGGTCAGGGTTGCTGGCGCCAGCACATCCTGGTTGAGCACAGTGGAAGTCTCTCCAAGGATCTCCTTGGTATCGTCGCCGCTGTAGACTGCCGTGATTGGATGCAGTCCGTTCGCCAGAGTCGAAGTCGCATATGTGAGAACGCCGGCGGAGAGTTGGCCGGTGAAGAGAATCGTAGTTCCGTCCAGAAACGATACCGTGCCATCGGGCATCAGACCGCCGCCGTCCGGCGCAGCCACGGTCGCGGTGAAGGTGACGCTCTGGTTTACAAGCGACGGGTTGGCGCTCGAAGTCAGCGCGACAGCCGTCTGCTCTTCCACAATCTGACTCAATGGCGAGACCCCGTTGTCGGTGGAGCTGCTCGGCGAGTGCGATGCGTCTCCGCTATAGGCTGCCTTAATTGCATGCACGCCCACGGGCAGCGTAGCGATCTGAAAGGTTACTGCGCCGCCATTCAGCGCCAGGCCCGCGGCAAGCGTCACGGTGTTTCCGCCAAACGTGTCGGTGATGGAAACCGTACCGGTCAGAGCCCCGGTTCCGGCTCCCGTGGTCACCTGCACTGTAAAGGTGACGGTCTGGCCGAACAGCGACGGATCGGGCGTCGCCAGCACAGTCGTGGTGGTCGAGTTGAGCGGCTCTGCAACGCCGACCGCCACAATGGCCAGCGGCGAGTTGGGGCCGTTCGCGCC
>CAYYKV010000300.1:0-3755 GCA_964468605.1 uncultured Occallatibacter sp.
GAGCCCGCCGGGCAGAATTCTATCGAAGATCACTTTGGACTTTCGTATCATTCTCATAAAGACCGAGAAATAACGCAAGCTTTTACGATAACTCGCCGGTTTTTCATGCGCCGGGTGTTGAGCAGGGTGGGGAGAAGGAATTCCGGAATCTGGACACCGCTCTCGGCGAGGCGAGTAGAAGACATGCTCGATTCCGCCCCGGGGTATACTTTCTCTATGGCGGCTACGATA
Source organism: uncultured Occallatibacter sp. (assembly GCA_964468605.1). GTDB lineage: Bacteria > Acidobacteriota > Terriglobia > Terriglobales > Acidobacteriaceae > Telmatobacter. Next base: position 232 of record CAYYKV010000300.1, read on the forward strand.
GAGCGCGACCGTTATCTGTTTGGCGCACTTGATAGCAGCGCGAAAAATCGCATGAAAGTGAAAGAGGTCAACTACGGCTACGAAGAGCCGGAGGGGGTCTTTCTCACTTCGATGGATTTTGCGGTCAACTGGGTGCGCAAGAACTCGGTATGGCCCATGACGTTTGGGCTGGCTTGCTGCGCGATCGAAATGATGTCGATGGGCGCGTCGCGCTTCGATATCGCGCGCTTCGGCGCGGAAGTCTTCCGGCCGTCGCCAAGGCAATCGGACCTGATGATTGTGGCCGGGCGAGTGTCGCAAAAGATGGGCCCTGTGTTGCGCCGTCTTTACGATCAAATGCCTGAGCCAAAATGGGTTATCTCGATGGGGGCCTGCGCCACTTCGGGTGGCGTGTTCAACAACTATGCGCTGCTTCAGGGCGTCAATCAGGTGGTTCCGGTTGATGTATATGTTCCCGGGTGTCCGCCGCGGCCGGAGCAACTGATTTACGCGATCTCGCTTCTACAAGAGAAGATACAGCGCGAACCCCGGAGCCTGCTGAAGACTCTCAATGCAGAATGAGCCCCGACGAGCAGAGGGCAGAATTTCTTGACAGAACTTATGGTGAACCAACCACGGCCGGCGGGAGAGCGTATGCTTTCAAGCGTGGACAAGATGGCCCGTGGGAGATGACCTGCGGAAACACAGAATGTGCTCGACATCCGTACCGGGTTTATGACACCTTATCAACCGTCAAGAGCTGAGCGTGTTCTGCGAAACCAAAAGAGATGAAGTGCGGATTCCCTTTTACAAACCGTTTTCTCAACGATTTATCAACAGAATTGTGGAGCGAAAGAGCATGTATTCACGAACTTTGAAGTCCGTTTTGTTGGTTCCGGCCCTGGCAGTTTTCGCCCTCTTGCCCATGGGGTGCAAGAAGGCTCCGCCGATCACGTTGGCGTGCAACGCCAGTGCTCCTACTATCTACCCCGGCGATCCACTGTCCGTAACGGCTACGGCCGGGTCGGTGGACACGAACAAGAAGAACAACGTCATTTATAGCTGGAGCGGAGACGGCGTAACCGGTAGCGGTACTTCAGCCACTGTGAATACGGCCTCGCTGGCCCCCGGTTCGTACACGGCCAAAGCCGACGTGAAGGAAGGCAAGAAGGGCAAGGAAGGTTTGAAGCCCGGCCAGTCCGCAGAATGTTCCGCCAGCTACACGGTGAAACAATTCGAGCCGCCGACGATCAGTTGCTCGGCCAGCCCCACCACCATCAAGCCGGGTGATGCGGCGACCGTTACGGCGGTAGGCGTAAGTCCACAGAACCGTCCGCTGACCTATAACTACACGGCCACAGCGGGTACGGTGACTGGTACCGGGACCACAGCAGAGTACTCCTCGGCGGGTGCACCGACGGGAGCGGTGGGCATCACTTGCGGCGTTTCAGACGACAAGAATCAGACGGCGTCCGCGAGTACGACTTTGACCATTCTGGCTCCTCCGCCTCCGCCTCCAGCGCCGAAGACGCAGGCTCTGTGCACGACCAGCTTTACCAACGATCCCAGGCGCCCGCTGCGCGTGGACAACGAGGCCAAGGCGTGCCTGGATCAAGTGGCGCTGGATCTGAAACAGCAGGCTGACGCCAAAGCGGTTTTGGTCGGCGAGTCGGATGCCAAAGAGAAGGCGCTGACGGAGAAGCAGGAAAAGTACGCTGCCAAGCACAAGCATGCCAAGGTGGAAGACGCCGCCGCGCAGCGCGCCGTGAATGCCAAGGACTACCTGGTGACGGAGCAAGGGATCGACGCTTCGCGCATCAGCGTGGCCACGGGCGCAACCGATGGGCAGACGGAGGAAAACTACCTGGTGCCGGCGGGGGCGACGTTTAGCTCCGACGTACCGGGCACAACCCCGGTGGACGAAACGGCGGTGAAGCCGCAGGCGCGCAAGCCGCTGGCGGAGCGTCATCACAAGAAGGCGGCGCAGTAGGCCGGTTTTCTTTAACGCACGAAATGCGGGCCCCTGCTCCGCAGGGCGGGGGTTTGCGCAACTTAGGACTGCCTTGTAGCAGAGCGTTGAGGCTGACCGGTGCACAAACTGGTTAGCCTTTTCGCATTTTGGGCCTGGAATTGTCTATTCTTGAAAGAGATGAGTGGGAGCTTCAAGTCTGAATGAGCCTGTTGCAGTGTGTTCGAAATCGTGGGCGCCGGATTGGGGTTCCGGCCCAAATTCTTCTCCTGATTGCATTTTTGCCCGGCGCGGTTTGCTTGCCGGCGCAAAGTCCGTGGACAGTCGTTGGTCCTGCGGGCGGTGACGCGCGCGCGTTTGCGTCGTTTCCGGGGCAGCCGAAGCATCTTTTGCTGGGCACCACCAACAGCTGGCTTTACGAATCCATGGACGAAGGCGGAAGCTGGCGCCGGCTGGCCAAGCTGGGCGGCGACGACGGGTTCGTTCTGGACAGCATTCAAGTGGATTCCGCGGACGCGGCGACGATTTACGTGGGGACATGGAAGAACTCCGTCGACGGCGGACTGTGGATCAGCCACGACGGTGGGCGCACGTGGAGCGAGACACCACGATTGAAAGGCCAGCCGGTACACGCGCTTGCGCAGGCGCCCTCCGATCCGCACATTTTGTACGCCGGAACATTGCAGGGGGTCTTCTGCTCGAAAGACGGCGGAGCGACATGGACCCAGATCAGTCCGCCGGGCAGCCACGAGATTCATGAGATTGAATCGCTGGCGGTCGATCCGGGCGATCCGGGCACGGTTTACGCGGGAACCTGGCACCTGCCGTGGAAGACTTCAGACGGCGGCAAGACCTGGCACAACATCAAGCAGGGACTGATTGTCGACTCGGACGTGTTTTCGATTATCGTCGACCCCGAGCATCCGCACACGGTTTACCTGAGCGCGTGCAGCGGAATCTACAAGAGCGAGAACGCGGGAACTCTCTTCCACAAGATCCAGGGCATTCCGTCTGAAGCCAGAAGGACGCGGAGCCTGATGCAGGATCCGGAAAAGCGCGACGTGGTGTACGCAGGAACGACCGAGGGGTTGTACAAGACCGCCGACGCCGGCAAAAGCTTTATGCGCATGACGGACGCCGATGTGGTGGTGAACGACGTGTACGTCGATCCCGCCGATTCGAATCGCGTGCTGCTGGCAACCGATCGCAGCGGCGTACTTGAGAGCGAGGATGGGGGCGCGACGTTTACGCCGTCAAACCAGGGAATTTCGGAGCGCAAAGTTGCGGCGGTTCTCGTCGACAGGGACAATCCGGAGCTACTGTATGCGGGCGTGGTAAACGACAAAGAGTATGGCGGCGTGTTTCGCTCGAACGACGGGGGCGCACACTGGGAGCAGCTGGGAACAGGGCTCGACGGACGCGACGTATTTGCGCTGGCGGAGACGAAGGACGGACGCGTGGTTGCGGGAACGGGGCACGGAATTTTCGTACTGGGCGATGCAGGAAATCCAGCAGGGGCGGGCGATCCGCCCGCGGCAGGCGATGCGGCAAACGGGGCGACTGCAGGAGGGGCGGC
>CAYYKV010000301.1:0-1544 GCA_964468605.1 uncultured Occallatibacter sp.
TCATCCTCGCCGATGAGCCCACCGGCAACCTCGACTCCAAGACCGGCCTCGAGATCATGGCCCTCTTCGATCAGCTCCACGCGCGCGGCAACACCATCGTTCTTGTAACCCACGAGTCCGATATCGCCCAGTTTGCTCACCGCGTCGTCCACATCCGCGACGGCCAGATCTTCTCCGACGAGCCCTCTGCGCGCGTTCGTTAATCGTCGAGACTCAAACAAAATCTGCTGGCGCCGCAAAGCACCTTTCCGCGCGAGTTTTCCACATTTTTCCGCCCGATCTTTTCTCCACATTCACCAAACCGCCTTGACTTTACGCGGAAACGGGTCCAAGATTTCCACAGAATGTGAGGGAAGAGACGCAGGCGGTCAGGGTGGCCGCTCAGCGAACGTCGGAAATGATCCTGGCCTTCCTTCTTCCCCTTCCCGATCGGCGAATTCTCGCGCCGTCTCAGATCGCGCTGTTCGTTGCGCCTCGGAACCAAGCTCTCCTCGGGTTTGTTCGCCAGTCAAGATCGTTGCAAGTCTCTGTAAGTGCAAGGTTCTGCATCCGCTGACCCCGCAGCGTGGCATACGTTTTTTGAGTTTCCGCCGAATTCTCGCCGGACGACGCTGCAAGATACGGATTTTTCAGAAGCCTCAAGTGTTGGCTTCTCCCTTCGAAAGCAGAATCAACAGGCATTGGATCGGACGGAGGAACTCAGTGGTCGTCACTTCACAATGGATCGGGCACAGGGTCTCAGGACTTTACGTAGGCGCCAGCAACGTGCGCCGCTACTTCTCCAAGCGCGTCAACAAGATCGAACTCCGGCTCGACCATCTGCTCATCGAATGCGGGCTCTCTCCGAATTTCTGGCAGGATCAGCCGGAAATTCATGATCCCAGGTTGTGTCTCTGGTTGGAATCGAAGCAACGCGACAACAACGGGCGCTCGCCGGTTCCCCTCGCCATGATCCCTTCGGGAAACAATTCCTTCATACTCGGCCCTGCTGGCAAAGAAACCGCAACTCCAATGCTGCACGAAATGGGAGAAGCTCATGAAAACGGGCTCAGTGCCGACTGAACTTGAAAAGCGTGCCGCCGAAGCCCTGACGGCGCTGCTTGGCCGCGCCTCTGCCTTCAAGCTCGTGGAGCTCAAGCGCGAATCGTCACCCCGCGCTCGCTTTGGCGCTATCCTGGCCCGCATTAACATCCTCGGTCACAGCCACACCCTGGCCTGCGAAGTAAATCGCAACGGGGATCCGAATAGTCTGCGCAAAGTGCTGCGCGAGTTAGAAAGCGCCACTTGGTCTCTTGACTCCGGCGCGACGCCTGTTCTCATCGCGCCCTATCTTTCGCCCGAGGCGCAGGCACTTTGCAAGCAAGCCAAGGCCGGTTTCCTCGACTTCGAAGGCAATGCCCGCCTGGTTGTCGGCGAGGTCTTCATTGGCACGCGTTCGCTGCCCCGCGCCGCTGCAATTCGCGCATCCGCCGCGTAAATCAGACAGGATTTGCAGTGCGCGACTGCGGGAGCGATCAATGGCGCTGCCAGTATACCGGCGCGCG
>CAYYKV010000301.1:1644-3754 GCA_964468605.1 uncultured Occallatibacter sp.
CAGGTCTCGGGATTGGAATCGGGAGATCTGGAGGGCTTATCGAACGTCGAGAGTGCGGATTCTGAAAGTGTTGACGAGTTGCTGGAGGAAGGAAACGCGTTCGAGGCAGGGATCGTGTCGGGCGTGGAAGACTCCAGAGGACGCGAGGGGCAGGAGGTTCGCACGCGCGAAGTCCCCGAAGACGACGTGCCTGAAGAGTATCTAAACCAGGACTAAGCGAGCCGCGCAACAACACTTGGGGACCATCATCGCAACTCCGGTCTCAGTGAGCAGTTGATGGTCGCCAACTCCGGTCGCAGACTGGATCCACTTGAGGCCTTTGCAAGTTGATTCCTTCGCAAAATCCTGCAGAAAGGGGAACAGAGCATGCCAGTCTCATTCGCGCGCGACATCAAGCCGTTGTTCAGGCCCATTGACGTCGAACATATGAGCAGATATAAGGTCTTTCTCGACGACTACACGTATATGTCGGATCCCTCGCGCGATCACGGCAACGCACAGGCTGTCGAGGACACTTTGGTAGAACAATCCATGCCTCCGGGCGGCCCTTACTGGAGCGCTCAGCAGTTGAGCCTTTTCAAACAGTGGAGAAGCGACGGCTATCTGCCATAAGAGAGCGGGACTGCACACTCGACGTCGCTCGCCGGACGCATAAAGTTCCAGTCGTTTCGACGCCGTTCACCGATGAGTGATTTCCAAATACGCGACCGGCCGCCCGCGCGCCGAACCATCCTTTTCGCACCCACCCACGCCATGGCATCCCGAGCGGAGCGCGTTTCACCGGAGCCGACGGATCTGCCTCTCGCCGCCTCCGAAACCCGCCTGCAGCCCGTTCTCTCTCTCATTTCATATAATCTGTAGCTGTTCCCGCGACGGCCCGTTCCCGTTCATCCGGTTCCTGGGATGGAAAGAATTCAGGAAATCGGGCCACTGTGTTCGACTTGATCCTTGGTACTCGTCCCAGATCCCGAAAGGGAGAGATGAAACCCAATTCCCCCAAAGCCGGCTTTTCTGACAATTCTGTCGCCGCACTCGCCTACTTCACTCCCCTGCTTGCGGTCTTCTTTCTGGCCATCAGGCGCTACAACAAGAGACCTTATGTGCGCTTCCACGCATGGCAATCGCTCGTATTCAACGTTTACACAATTTTCTTTGGATACGTCCTGTTCTTTGTCTTGCGGCACTCCGCGTTCCTTGGGCCCCGTGTTTTGTTCGGTCTTATTTGCCTGGTGGCGCTGCTTGTTTTCCTCGTGTGGCTTTGGTGTGTGATCGGTGCGGCGAATGGCAAGCGCGTCAAGCTCCCGTTTATTGGGGACTGGGCCGAAGAGCAGGCCTACAGGTAGCCCTCGCGCCGAGCCCCAACCGCCCAACCGGCCCGAAAGCATCCAGGGCGCAGAGCGCGGATCGACCCGCGCCGGCAGTTCGAGAGTGCCGCGCCTGGAAATTGTGATTACTTGGCTGCCGGGGCCGCCGTCTTGTGCTCCACGAAGGCGTGCGCCTGATGACAGCTCACGCACGTCCTGCCACTCATGAATGGATCGGACTTCAGTTGTGCCACCTGGTCGGTGTGGCAGGTGTCGCATGTGCTCAACGCCGGCGTGCCCGCGAAGTCCTTTGCCGTTGTCTCGCCATGGCAAATGGTGCATTCCACGCCGTTGGCGCCATGCGGGCTGGCTTTCCATTGGTCATAGATTGCCTTGTGGCAGGTGGCACAGGTATCCCCGGCGGGGATCAGCCGGTGCATCACATGCTTGGCTTGATCCAGCTGAGCATGGGCAGGTTGGAGGGCAATCGCCGAAAAGAGAAAAACGAACAGGATGAAACCGAACATGCGCGCACAGAAACGATTCACGGGCAGACTCCTGACTACGGTCTCCAAGTATCGAATCCGGCGAAGACCGCAATCAGTGATCCACATCACGTTTCACCAGAATCCGATCTGTGCACTGGCCGCGAAGCCCGTACTTCAACCCGCCCGCCAGAGTCTGAAAGACAAAGACCCCGGGCGAAACCGCGCGTAAATCCCCAACACCCACGCCGTGTCATCCCGAGCGGAGCGCGCTTGGGGCCCCGCGTCAGTGGGGTAAGCGGAGCCGAGGGACCTGCTTTT
>CAYYKV010000302.1:0-3724 GCA_964468605.1 uncultured Occallatibacter sp.
GCGGCAGCATGCCGACTTCCCGATTATGCCGACTCCTTGCCGGAGGCAGCGATGTGGAGGACCTCGGGGGGTGTCTAGTATCGGCATAATCAAAGGGTCTCCAGGAAGTCCAACAGTTTATCGTCTGGACGATATCGTGCGGGGTTGACGCCAAGCGGCGCAGTGCGTGAGAGTGCTTTCTCCTTCATGCCCATGTCCGCATGGAGATACATTTGTGTCGTTTCCATGGATTCGTGCCCCAGCCAAAGCGCAATCACTGAGCGGTCAACGCCATGTTGTAGAAGGTCCATGGCGGCGGTGTGTCGAAGCACGTGCGGAGAGACCTTCTTGCGTTTGAGCGAGGGACAATTCTGTCCGGCAGCATGAGTGTACTTGGTGATGAGGCGCTCAATTGCATCGCGGCTAAGGCGGCCACCACGGATGCTGGCGAAGACCGGATCATCGGGCAGACCGTGGAGTTCGTGGCACCACGCATCAAGCATCTTGGTCGTTTCTGGACGTAGCGGTGTGCAACGCAGCTTTCTGCCTTTGCCCAGACAGCGCACATGCGCCCCGGTGCCGAGCACAACATCTTTGAAGTTCAATCCAACCAACTCCGAAACTCGCAGACCTGTCTGAACCGCAAGTAGAAGAAGAGTTCGATCACGACGCCCCAACCAGATGGAGATATCTGGAATCGTGAGCAGAGCGTTGATCTCATCCCGATTGAGAAACTCGATTGGTTTCCGTTCATGGCGTTTGTTGGGCACTGCAAGAATCCGTTGACAATGCAGCGAATATGCAGGTTCCTCTAAAGCCACGTACCGAAAGAAGGAGTGGATGGCTCCCAGGCGCGCATTCCGCGTGCGAGCGCTGTTTTTGCGCAGACTTTCCAGATGGTCAAGAAAACTGCCGACAAATGGCGCATCGATATCTTCGATGGAGAGCTTGGAGGGCGCTTTGCCGAGTCGTTCTTTCGCGAAATGCAGGAGCAAGCGAAAGCAGTCGCGATATCCTGCGATCGTATGTGGGCTCGCTTGCCGCTCGCGCAGCAGGCGATTGATAAAGAACGATTGGAGAAGGGAGGGAAGGTTGGCAGAAATCATGGCTGTACCTCCCGCTCGATCAGTCGGTCAGTAACCAGTTGAAGAAGTTCAGGCACAGCTTCCAGGTACCAGTAGGTATCGTTCACGTGGACGTGCCCCAGATAGGTGGCCAGCTTGGGAAGTTCTCGTTCGACATCTACCCCGTCGCGATACCAGTTGATCAAGGTGCGAGCGGCAAATCGATGCCGCATATCATGGAGCCGTGGACCGCGACCGTGACCTTTGGCTGATAAGCGGAGGCCGAGCTGTTGGGATAACTTGGCGAAGGTGTATCGCGCCATGCAATCGGTAATCCGACTACCACGCTCGGAGATAAAGAACGCCGTCGTCAAGGATGCACGGAACAGACGATCTCTGGTTTCGGCGTAGTTTTTCAGAGCATCTGCAGTGGTGGGATGAACCGCAACGTAACGCGATTTCCCAAACTTCGTGCGGCGGATATGAAGAATTCCGAGGTCGAGGTTGACATCCGACCGGTCGAGTCCGACGGCTTCATTTACCCGCATTCCAGTGACCGCCAGCAGACCGAAGAGAGTGGTATACGTCTTGGCTCGGAGATTCTTCGAAGATGGAAGTTGTTGGGTTCGACGAAGGATTTCGTCGATTTCCGCGTCGCTATAAATGTGAGGGGGTTTGCGCCGGTAACGATGCGGGAGAATGCCGACAGGAGGAACCTCGGTGCGAGGATCAGTGGCGCAGAGCCAGATGGCGAAACGTCGAACCATCCCCAAACGCCAAGCCCAGGTGGAGGGTTGAGCTTTCGAAGGCAGTATAGCCCACCGAAGCGCCAGTTTCGTGGTGATGTGCGATGCTCCTTCGGCATCGAGAAACACCACAAACTTCCGCAATAAGCTTGCCGGAAGCCGGAATCGAAATCCGAGGTTGTGGCGGATACTGATGTAGTCGTTCAATGCTTGTTCGAGTGCACTCACAGCCCACCTCCAATCGGCCACGGCTGTGCCAGCGAGCGCATGCCAGAGAAGTCAACCTTGGCATAGATTTCAGTAGTGTTTGGGACTCGATGTCGAAGGACTTCACCTATTTCCCTCATTGTTGCCCCGGCGTGAAGCATGGACGTAGCGAGGCTGTGACGAAACAAGTGAGATCCCTTAAAAGCGGGGTGTAGGCCAGCTCGGTCGAGGCCGCGGCGAACAATCGTTGTCAGCGTCGAGGGACCAGCGAAGCCACGAATTGGTGCCTTCATGCAAACAAATACCCGGCGCGTTTTGCATGTAGGGCGGTCTCGGTGCAGATAGGATGCCAGCGCCTCGCCCACATCCGTCGGCAAAGGCATTCGATCATGTCGTAATCCCTTGCCTCGAACGACGAATTCACCTGCTCTCCAGTTGATGTCATCCATCTGAAGGGAGACTATTTCGCTGGCGCGGAGACCGAGACGCGCAAGCAGAAGTAAAATTGCGTAGTCGCGACGCCCAGTTGCAGTGCGGCGATTACATGCCTTGAGCACACGCTCAACTTCCATCGGCGACAAGTACTTGGGCACTGTGGACAGCCGCCAATCCGCTACCGTTGGGACCGAAGCGGCCAAGTCTACTTGCAGTTCCCCCTTCTGAAACAGAAAGCGGAAGAAAGACCGTAAGGCTGAGGTCAGCAGCTGGACTCTTTTGACAGCCATGCTATGGCAGCGTCGCAAAATATAGTCTGATATATCCGAGGCTTTTACTTCTCCCGGACGAAATGGTTCCTCCTTGAAACGATCGAGGAGAAATGCCCGAATGAGAGATAGGTAGTTGAGAATCGTAGTTGGAGCAAGGCCACGCTCCGAGCACAAATACTTCTCGTACCGGCAAAGAATTCCGGTCAAGGGCGAATCATCTATACACGGCTTTCGATCGGGAACAAAGCTGTTCTTTCGAAGATGATCCAGAAACTGCTCAAGCGTTGTTGAATCGCCCCTGTGAAGTCCCCGCTTCAGCTTGAAAAATTCTTCGAATTGTTCTTCGTCGATCTTTTTGGCTGGCAGATCGGTCCGTAGCAACCACTGTGCAAGATCCTCGATCAACAACATTTTCGACCGAACGGTCTGATCCGCATAGCCGTCCTTCACCAGCGAATCTGAAAACGTTCGAACATGGGACTCGAACGGGCCGACCTGTAAACGCCCATCGGTCTGGGTGGAATTACTCTTCATGCGTCTTCTCCTTTTCCTGGCATCAATGCCATGAAAAGGAGACCTCATAATTATGTCGATTGCAATCTGATGGCAAGACGCGGAACTCCGCGCTGAACGGGAAGAGAAAGCAAGTTACATGACCGGAGTCGGCATAATCGGAAAGTCGGCATGCTGCCGCTTATGCCGGTAGCGGCATAAGCGGCACACATTTGCCTCTCACTACATGATGAACGGCGGCGACCTGTACGAGCTGGCTAAGATCCTCGGCCATTCGAATATCAAGATGACGGAACGCTACGCGAAACTGGGGCGGCAACATATCGCCAGAACCGGCAACACCGCGCGAGAGATGTGGAAGCTGTTGACCCTAGAAGGCGACAACGCGTACGCGGTCTAGCCGCTGTACGCGTATTGTTCGCATGACCTAAACCGACGTTTTTTGGTTGCCGCTAAGTTATTTAGAATGTGGTGGCCAGAGACGGGATTGAACCGCCGACGCCGGCCT
>CAYYKV010000303.1:0-3712 GCA_964468605.1 uncultured Occallatibacter sp.
GTCGAAGATCAAAGCGGAAGCACCGCCATGAAAGCTGCCATGGAAGACGTGGCCGCGGGTGCGCTCGCCTATGACACCATTCCTCTCTCCAGCGTTGGCCGCCTCGATCCTTTTTCGCCGCAGTTTCAGTCGATGACCCTCGAAAAAGGCGCCATGATCTTCCACATGCTGCGCTGGGAGGTGGGTGACAAGGCCTTTCAGGACATCCTCAAAGGCACGCTCAGCCAGTTTGCCGGCGGATCCATCCGCACCGGCGACCTCGAGAAGGTCGCCGAGGCAGAGAGCCAGCAGGAGCTGGTGCCCTTCTTCTCTCAGTGGATCGACGGCACCGGCGCACCCCAATTCACTGACAAATATTCTGTCTACCGGCTGGGCAACAACAAGGGCTTCCGCACCATCGGCGAGATCAATCAGGACCTTGACCTCTTCCGCATGCCCGTCGATTTGCGCATCGAGACCGAAGGCAAAACCGTAGACCAGAAGATCGAAGTCGTCGGTACCGATACGCAATACGTCGTCGACACCTTCGGCCGCCCTCGCCGCATCAGCGTCGATCCCAATGACTGGGTGCTCAAGGCCAGCCCAGACCTCCAGGTCCGCATCGCCATCCTCAAAGGCCAGCAGCTGGTGGCGCAAAACGATCTTCTCGGCGCACTCACCGAGTACAAGAAGGCCCTGGAAGCCAACCCCCAGAGCTCGCTGGCCAGCTATCGCATTGGCGAGGTGCTCTTCACCCAGTGCAACTACCAGGCTAGCGTCAACGGATTCCGCGATGCCCTCCACGGTGACGACGAGCCGCCGTGGACCGAGGTTTGGAGCCACATCGCCATCGGCAAGATCTTCGATATAACCGGCCAGCGTGACCGCGCCGTCGCCGAATACCGTCTCGCTGTCCAGACCAATGACAACACCCAGGGCGCCGTCAACGAAGCCCGCCAATATCTGCAAAAGCCCTTCACCCAACCCGAAGGCACCTGCGCGCACTAGGGAGTGACCGGCGCAGTCAACGCTCACGCGATAGCCGTTCACCGCAAGGAACTAGCCCCGCGGGGAAATTCGCCCCAAAAAATAATCCGGGCCCTCAGGCCCGGAATCGGATCGAAAACCAGTAGCTACTGGCTAGTGGATACTGGCTACGAGCTGCTTCTGCTGTTTTCCCAACGACAAAACCTGCAGATCCACCTTGGCCAGGCCTGACCGGGTCATTCCGAGCTTTTGGGCCGCGCCATAGGAGAGGTCGATGATCCGCCCCTCTTCGACAAGGTCGCCGCGATCAGTGATCCGGACCACAACCGACCGGTGGTTGTGCACGTTCACCACCCGTACTATCGAGCCAAAGGGAAGCGATGGGTGGCAGGCCGTCATGGCGTACATATCGTAGATTTCGCCACTTGCTGTCTTGCGTCCGTTAAAGACGCCGCCATACCAGGAGGCGACCCCGTGAATCCTGTCGTTCCAGCTCTGGGCTGCGGCGGTTGGGGCGTTCTGCGGAATCCGGGGTTCCTGGTAAGCGAGCGATGCAGGAGTTGCGCTCGCTGCAGGGGAAGCCGCAGGCGCGGTGAGGACGGTTCTGGGAAGACCCGCATCCGCTTGCACTGTGCGCGCCGAGAACAAAACAACCAGCGCCACCATTGCAACGGCGGAGACACCGGCTACGAGGCAAATCCATAGCGGCGCCTGTCGTCTTAAGTTGCGTGTTTTCCTTTTTATAACCATCCAACAATTTTACTAGATCGCTACTGATTCCAGTCAGATGTTGTCAAGATCGATAATGGGATTTGTGTTGAAAAAATGCCTTTCGTCCCGGTCGCCCGAGATAAGGTATTCAGCCCGTTTGGGTTACAGAAATGTGCCGCCATTTGCGCGGTTTTTCCTATTTTGGGCACAAATTTTGGTGCAAAATCGAGCACAATTAGGCAACCTGGCAATGCGAATGCACATCGTCAAACTATGGTGTTGATAATAATAGGTTTAATGAAGAAATCCGGCCGCAAAATTTCCTTTTGAAGTTTGCCGATTAATTGGCGGATTTTGTTAGCGTGATCCTAGGGTCTGCATTGAACTCTCCGATTCGCCGGGGGTTCAAGGCAGGCCCTTTGATCTTTATGGCAGACAAAGGAGTTTTCCATGCAACTCAGTGCTGAGGGTTTGGAACTCATCAAAAAGTCCGAAGGCTTTCGCGATCGTATTTATCTCGATGTAGCCGGCTTTCCCACCATCGGCTATGGGCACCTGATCAAGCCCAATGAGTCCTTTCCGGACGGCATTGCCGAGCCGCATGCCGCCGCGATCCTGGCCGGCGACGTGCGGGACGCCGAACAGGCGGTATCCCGGCTTGTCCGGGTCGCGTTGACCCAGGGTCAATTCGACGCGCTGGTCGACTTTTGCTTCAACCTCGGTGCAGGCCGTCTGGCTGACTCAACCCTGCTCCGTGAACTGAACGCCGGCCACCACGACGCTGCCGCGCAGCAGTTGCTTGCATGGGATCATGCCGGAGGCGCGGTGAACTCGGGACTCAAGGCGCGCCGCGAAGCCGAACTTGAGCTCTGGATCTCCGGCGGGCTGGCAGAACCGCCCAAAACAATTGCCGCCTGAGGGGGACAGTTCCGAAGGTACCATCGTCCGCCTTAACACGTTCGGCGGCTCGCCCCAAATTTCCCCTTTAGAAACCGGTTGACGGGATCGTAAGATGGATATCGCCGAAATCGATCGAGCGTTGAGCGCGACCTGAGAATAGGCGACCCTTCCCCAGGTTCCTGAAATTCAAGAAAGAGGAGATTGCGGATGAAGCCTGACCGCTTTTTCTACACGGCCGCCGGGGCCATCTTCCTGGTTCTCACCGTCCTCGGCTTCAAGCAATACATCTTTCATGGCAAGCACTTCGACGGCAGTCCGATTGCGCCGGTGATGCTGGCCATCGTGGTGGCGCACTCGAGCGCGATCTTTGCCTGGTTCGTGATGTTCTTTGTGCAGTCGCTGCTCATCTCCACGCACAATCGCCGGGTGCACATGACACTCGGTTGGGGCGTGGCGGCGATTGCGGCCTTTATCGCGGTGACCGGGCCGCTGGTGGCTTACCGGTCAATCCACGTGGCTCCGGAGCAGGTGGTTTTCGACTGGCCGGGCCCGCAGTTTCTGCTGGTGATGTACACGGAAATTGCGCTGTTCGCGGCGTTCGTTACGATCGGCGTGTTGAACCGCAAGCGGCCGCGCATTCACAGGCCGATGATGCTACTGGCCTGCCTGGCGATCCTGAGCGGAGCAACGGGGCGGATCGCGGTGACGGGGGCGATTTTCGGGTATCACCATTGGATGGGGATCTTCGCGCCGGTTGTGAGCCTGGGGCTGCTGCTGCTGGTGGTGCGCGCGGCCATGACGCGCAGCTTCGATCGCCAGTTTGCCATGGGCCTCGCCGTTCTGGCGGTGGTGACTTTGTTAGCGGGAAGGCTGGCGATGACGAGCGTGTGGGTGGATTGGGCGGGAATGATCCTGAAGCGATGACGGGTATTCCAGCTCGGGCGATTCTTAATGCAGGTCGCGGGCGGCGGGGTGTTCGGCGCGAGCCCGCAAGGTGCGATCGCCGTGGGGGATGCAGCATCCCAAAGGGGCTAAAGCCCAATGTTTGAGTCGGCTGCTTCGGCACGGCTAACGCCGTGCCCTGACACAAAGCGGATTTGAGAAGCGCGCTCTCCTCAGATGTCGAGGTTCTTGA
>CAYYKV010000304.1:0-3710 GCA_964468605.1 uncultured Occallatibacter sp.
CCGAGGTCTCGCTTGTCGTCTCCGCCTCCAACCTCGTCGGCGTCGCCTTCTCGCCTCTCGGCACCACCATCCTCGCCACCAACGAAGCCGTTTATGATGTGGACTTGGGAGTCGAAGGCCTGAACCTGTTCTAGCCTTCAGCCTTCAGCCGTCAGCTTTTAGCCTCTGGCGTCGGGCCTGCGAAAACAAAGTGTGGCGAGTCAAGCTGCCGGCACGGAATGGCTTGGTCTTTTGCTCGCGATCTCGTTCGGACCTGAAAGTGAATGTGCAAATGGAAACTGAGCCGGCAGTTCAATCGTTTCGAGATTTAGTTGTCTGGCAAAAGTCGATTCAATTGGCGACTCTAATTTACCGGCTAACCCAGAGCTTTCCCAAGGAAGAGATGTACAGATTGTCCAGCCAGATGACGCGGGCCGCGGTTTCAATTGCCAGTAATATTGCAGAAGGTCAGGGCCGCTTGAGCACCGGTGAGTTCCGGCAGCATTTGGGCATGGCACGTGGCTCGGCCTTTGAATTGCAGACCCAGCTCGAGATTGCACGGTCACTTGGACTGGGCGCCACAAAGTCAATCGACGAAGCTGAGGCGCTATCGTTCGAAGTTACGAAGATGATTAACGGCATCCTTAAAGCCCTGAAACAGTGACTAGGCACGAATCACTAACCACTAACCACTGTTTTTGAATCACTAACCACTAATCACTAATCACTAATCACTTTCTTATGAAATCCGAAATCATCGCCGTCGGCTCCGAGATGCTCACCCCCTACCGCCAGGACACCAACTCCCTCTATCTCACCGAGCAGCTCAACTCCCTCGGCATCTCCGTCGCCTTCAAAACCATCGTCGGCGATCGCCGCAATGACCTCATCTCCGCCATCAAGACCGCTCTCAGCCGCACGGACGTTCTCATCCTCATGGGCGGCCTCGGACCCACTGAAGACGATCTCACCCGCGAAGCCGTCGCTGAAGCGCTCTCGCTCACCCTCCGCCGTGACGCCACGCAGGTCGCCGCTCTGCACGCCCGCGCCGCCACCTGGCGCGTCACGATGCCGCCCAACAATCTCAAGCAGGCCGATGTTCTCGAAGGCGCAACTGTTCTCCCCAATCCCAACGGCAGTGCGCCTGGCCAATGGCTCGACATCACTTTCTCGGGCTTCCGCAAACTCGTCATGCTCCTCCCCGGCCCGCCACACGAGTGCCGTCATCTGTTCGACGCCGAATGTCTTTCTCGCCTCCGCGCCGTCGCCCCGCCGCGCTCCATCGCCGTCCGCACGCTCAAGGCCGCCATGATTCCCGAGTCGCAGGCCGACAAGCTGCTCGCTCCCATCTACTCCACTTACGCCGACGTCGAAACCACGCTCCTCGCCCACGCCGGCGATCTTCAAATCACACTCATCTGTTCCAAGGCCACCGCCGAGTCCGCGCAGGAGCGCGTCGACGAGCTCGCCGATCGCATCGAAGTCGCTCTCGAAGACTGGTTCTACTCCTCCGAGGGTGACGCGCTCGAGCAGGTCGTCCTCTACTATCTCGGCCTGCGCCAGGCCAGGCTCGCCGTCGCGGAAAGCTGCACCGGCGGCCTCATCGCCCAGCGCATCACATCCGTTCCCGGCGCTTCGCGCTCATTTCTTGGCGGAGTTGTTGTTTATTCTGACGAGCTCAAGACAAACTTTGCCGGCGTCCCCGCCGAACTCATCGCGAAGCACGGCGCAGTCTCCGCTGAGGTCGCCAAAGCTCTCGCTGACGGAATCCGCGCGCGCACCGGCGCAACCATCGGCCTCGGCGTCACCGGCATCGCCGGCCCCACTGGCGCAACCGAATCCAAGCCCGTGGGCCTCGTTTACGTCGCCGTGTCAGATGCCCAGGGCACCAGCGCCATCGACCGCACCTTTCGCGGCGATCGCGAGCGCGTCCGCGAATGGGCCTCGCAGATGGCTCTCGACCTCCTCCGCCGCCGCCTCATGTAATCACCACATACTCAGGCGCTGCCCACGCGGTGTCATCCCGAGCGGAGCGCGGTTGGGGCCCCATAATCGCTTCGCGACTATGGGGTAAGCGGAGCCGAAGGATCTGCGGTTGCTTTTTTAGGAGCTTCCCCGGCCACAAAATCAGGTTTTGCCACCCGCGCACACCCCTCCCCACCGCCCGCCACACGCGCGCTTCCGCCTGAACGATCACTTCTACTTTTTCGCCGCCCTACTTTTTCGCCGCCGCGATCGGCTTGTAGCCCGACTTTCCCGCTTTTCTCAACGCCGACAATCCCTGCCCGATCGTCAGCAGCGGCGTCGTCTTCACCGTCTTGCAGCTGCCCCCCGCGGCCGCGGCCAGCGACAGCGCGGCAGCGCTCACGTTGTTCGGCATCTCCACGATCATCACCAGATCGTGGTCGCCGAACGCAAGCCACGACCCAATCGACTTGCCGCCCAGGCCCGCAATCACTTTGCCGATATGTCCCGCGCGATCCTGCGGCTTCGCGATCAGCGCGCTCAACGCTTCAGAGGTGTACGACACCTGCACCATAAAACTTGCCATGGGGAATCACCTTTCTCTCTAAGACTTTCCTTCTTGGGGGATGGAAGGCTCATGAAGTATACCGCCGCAATCCATCCCCTCGTGCAAATCTTCCTCGCGTTCTAACTCCGCTTACCCGCTAGCACCGCTAACTCCGCTGTCTTTCCACCCCCTGTTCTCAGTCTTCTCGTTCCCTCGTTCCCTTGGTCCCTTGGTCCCTGCCTCTTTGCTACACTTCTCTTGTCGCCTTATCTCGCTCCATCATGCATCCAACCCCCAACCACTGCCGCTGGAGCCTCCATGCCGGTCGTTGAACTCGCGGGAGTCACCAAGGCTTACGAGAGCAAGGTTGCGGTCCGCAATCTCTCGCTCTCCATTGAGGCCGGCCAGATGTTCGGTCTCCTCGGCCCCAACGGCGCAGGCAAAACCAGCTCCATCCGCATGATGATGGGTATCACCATGCCCGACTCCGGCCGCATCAGCCTCTTTGAAAAACCCTTTGACCGCAAGAGCCTCGATCGCGTCGGCTACTTGCCTGAAGAGCGCGGCCTCTACAAGAAAATGAACGTCCTCGACCAGCTCGTCTTCTTCGGCCGCCTCCACGGCCTCACCGCCGAAGCCGCCCGCAAGCGCGCCGTCGACTGGGCCTCCCGCATGGAAATCTCCGATTCCCTCGACAAGAAAACGCAGGAGCTCTCCAAGGGCATGCAGCAGAAAATCCAATTCATCGCCACGCTGCTCCACGACCCCGGCCTCGTCGTCATGGACGAGCCCTTCAGCGGCCTCGATCCTGTCAACACCACGCTCCTCCAGGACGCGCTCCTCGATCTCAAATCCCGCGGCAAAGCCATCCTCTTCTCCACCCACCGCATGGATCAGGTCGAAAAGCTTTGCGACTCCATCTGCCTCATCAACAACGGCGACGCCGTCCTCAGCGGTAACCTGCGTGAGATCAAGAGCCGCTACGAGCGCAATCGCGTCATCGTCGAATTTGAGGGCAGCGCTGAATTCCTCAAGTCCGGCGAAATCGCCACGGCCAACAACTACTCAGGCCACGCTGAAATCACGCTCAAGCCACACGGCGACGCGCAAAAGCTCCTTCACCTCGCCGCCTCCATGGCGGCCATTTATCGCTTTGAGCTCGTGGAGCCGTCACTCGAGGAAATCTTCATCCAGACCGTGGGAGGCAAAGCCAATGCGT
>CAYYKV010000305.1:0-3679 GCA_964468605.1 uncultured Occallatibacter sp.
TCTGCCGCTTTACGCGCTGGCAGCGATGGACCCGGCTGATTCTTCCCGGCATCTTTCCCTACCTGATTACGGGGATGGTCACGGCCTCAGGGGGCGCTTGGAACGCCTCGGTGATGGCCGAGTATTCACACGTGCAGGGCCACACGCTCTCGACCATCGGCCTGGGCGCGCAAATTGACGCCGCTACCGACAGCGGCCGCTTTGCCATGCTCCTGCTGGCCACGATCTTCATTTCGCTGATGGTGGTCACGATGAACCGGCTGGTGTGGCGTCGGCTCTACCGCCTCGCCGAGACGCGGTTTAAACTCGAAGGCTGAGCGGAAGTTGCCGCGACGAAGGAAGATTGCCATGATTCGCGTGGGCCTGGTGGGTTTCGGCATGGCTGGGCGCGTCTTTCACGCGCCATTGATCTCCTCTGTCGAGGGGTTGGAACTCACAGCGGTCGTCGAGCGCAACTCGGACACGGCAGCGGCGCGTTATCCCGGCATCACAATCTACCGCTCGCTCGAAGCGATGCTGACGGAGTCCTCACTCGGGCTCTTTGTGTTGGCCACGCCGAATGGAACCCACTTTCCTTTCGCCAAAGAGATTCTGAAGGCCGGCAAGAATGTTGTGGTCGACAAGCCGATGACGCTGACCTCGAAGGAGGCTGCCGAGCTCATTGGCCTGGCGAAGGAACACAAGGTGCTCCTCGCTCCATTCCAAAGCCGCCGCTGGGACAGCGACTTCCTGACGCTCCAGAAACTGTTGCATGAAGGTTCGCTGGGCCGGCTGGTGGCCTTTGAGTCGCGTCTCGACCGCTGGCGGCCGGCTCCATTGACGGAACGCTTGTGGAAGGAGAGCGCAGAGGCGGGAGGCGGAAAGCTCCTCGACCTGGGGCCGCACCTCGTGGACCAGGCTCTGTTTTTTTTCGGCAAACCGGAAGGAGTCAGCGCCGAAGTCGTGCGCGAGAAGGATGGCCCGGGAGTCGATGACGCATTCACGATTCGCCTGCGCTATCCCAAGCTCATCGTGACGCTTGGCGCCAACAGCCTTTCGCTGCCTGCCGCAGCGCGCTTCCACCTGCGCGGAACCAGGGGCAACTACTGGAAGTACGGAGTCGATCCGCAGGAGGCGGCGCTGAACAAGATCACGCACATCGATGACCCAGCTTGGGGACAGGAGCCAACGGCCAACTGGGGCGTGCTGCATGTGGGCATCGAAGGCGGCTCAGTCAGCAGGCCCGTTCCCGCGCTCGCGGGAGACTATCGGCTTTACTACGCAGGCATTCGCGATGCGCTGCTGCGGAAGGCTCCCGCGCCGGTCACCGGCGTCGACGGCTGGCGTGTGGCGCGCGTGCTTGAGCTGGCCGCGGAAAGCGCTGAAAACCGCTGCGAGATCGTGTGCGACTGGAGCGATGAGCCGAAATAGTGCGGACTGCACTTCCTTTTGCCGACGGAATGCGGCCACGGATCGCCGGGGCCGTTTAGCGGAGGTGGACATGGACGCGGGGAAGGCGAAGAATTGAGACGGAGTTTTGGCGGGAAGGAGAGGGGCCATGAAGCTGGTTGCATTTGTTGGATGTTTGCTGGCGGTTACGCCGTGGGCCTGTGCCGCGCAGACCGGCGCGCAAAGTTATGGCGTGGCAGCAATGGAGAATATGGGATCCGAAGGGCAGCAGCCTATTCACACCGCAACGCTCCCGAATCCGTGCCCGGTGGGCGTGCGGGCGAGCCACCTTTCCGATGGAGGAGTCGTCAAGACGGGTACGGCGCATCCTAAGGGGTTCGGACAAAGGCTGCACCTGACGCTCACCAGCCCCGATAGCCGGAGCATCGCCAGCGCGACGGTGAATGTGCACGGCTGGACAGCGAAGGGCCGAATGGAACAGGCGGGCAAAGACAACGACGCTGCGCTGTCCGTGCGAACGCTGACGGTTCCCTTTACGCCCGGCGCGGATCGCACGGCCTCGGCGGACGTCTGGGCGCCCGGGCTCACTGCGGTGAGCTCGGTTGAGTTGATCTCAGTGGCTTTCGAGTACGGTACGACCTGGGTTCAGGCGCAGGGCAAGACCTGCCAGGTGACGCCCGATCCGTTGATGCTGGTCACCAATCGATAATCGTCGCTAGCCAGGCGCAGAACGCCGGCTCGGCTCCTTTTCGATCAGCGGCACCCAAAAGCGGAATCGCGCGCCGCCGCCGGGAGCGCTGGAAGCCTCGATGCCTCCGCCGTGGACTTTGAGGATGGCTCGGGTGATGGCGAGTCCCATTCCCGACCCCTTGCGCATTTGCGTGCCACGCTTTCCGCGATAGAACTTATCAAAAATCATGGGCAGATCCTGGGCATCGATTCCAGGGCCATTGTCCTCGACGCTGAACTCAAGGCGCTCATCGGTACGTTTGCTGCTCAGCGTCACTCGCGACCCCGGAGGCGTATGGCCAGCCACGTTTTCCAGCAGGTGGCGCAGGACCCTCCCCAGGAGATGAGGATCGAACCATACAGGCTTGTCGGCCTGCGCCGGGTCGTCCGCGGCAGCGGGCAGAATTGTCACCTTGTAGGAGGCCAGAACCTTGCGCGACTCCTCGACGGCCTCGTCGAGTAAAGCGCGCGGATGGTGCGACGACATCTTGACCTGGACTACGTTGGCATCGATCTCGGCCATCTCAACGGCCTCGCCGATCAGCAGATCGAGCCGCTCCGACTCCTCATTGATCACGCGCGCCATTTCCAGCCGCCCAGCTTCGTCGAGTCCGCCGGTTTCGAGCAGTGTTGTGGATGCTGCGCGAATCGACGTGAGCGGCGTACGCAATTCGTGCGTAAGGGAATCGATCAAAGCAGTGCGGAGCCGGTCCGCCTCACGCGCCGCCTCGATGCGTGTCTTGGCGGCAATGGCAATGGCCCGAGCCACGGCGATCGATACCTGAGCCGTTACCGCAGCAGCGACTTCGAGCGAAAGCGTATTCGGCCGCCACGATAAGGCGCCCATCGGCTTCAACCCCAGCACCAGCGTTGTGGTCTGGAATCCGGCAAACGGCGTGATGGTGGGATTGAGTCCCTGGGTCACGGCTCGCATGTGCGCATGCACGCTGGCTGGAACGGCGCTGGTCGATGGATAAAACCGGTCATATTCGCCGACGTAAAGTACCACCCCTTCAAGAGCGAAGATTCGGTCGATCGCGCCGGGCAAGTCGCGAAGAAGGCGATCGGCGTCCTCAAAGAGCATCATCTCCTGGCTGAGCGCGTAAAGCTTTCCCACGTCCGCCTGGCGTTGTTCCGCCTGGATTGCCTTCTTCCGCGCGCGCTCTGACAGCCGGCTGACCACAAAGCAACTGAGCGCGAACGAGACCATCGCCACCCATGCCTGCGCGCCCTCCAGCCTAAAGGTGTGCACGGGAGGCAGGAAGTAGTAGTCGAAGCAGAGAGCGCAGAGAATCGCGGTGTAAATTGAGAGGACAATTCCGGCCTGCGCGGCCCACCACACGACCAGCACCAGAAAAACCATCCCCGCGGTGGCGGAGTTGACACCGAGCCAGGTGAGCACGAGTGTTGTGAGCGCTGCCGTGGCCGTGGCCGCGAACCAGCGAAGCGCCTGTCTTGCATAGGCGGGTACGCCCATGGTCTTCTCCACCGGAATCATACCTGCCTACGCCAGTTTCTGAAATGCGGAGTCGAAATGATGTAAGCTTTCGAGGGATGAAAG
>CAYYKV010000306.1:0-3668 GCA_964468605.1 uncultured Occallatibacter sp.
CGCAAAATCAATTCCAAAATTTTCTTCGAGGAACACGACGATTTCAACTGCATCGATCGATTGCAAACGTCCGCTGAACAACAAGGAATCGCTGTCCGCAAGTGCGCCTTCGTCGCCGCTGTTGGCCAGCAAACTCCGCACAAATTCGCGTATCTCCGCTCTTCCTTTCATGGCGCTCCTAGAAATGAATGAAGAACAAGCCGGCCAGATATTTCAGATGCTCTACAAGCGGATACATTCGTTCGTCGGAATCAAATACATTCAGGATACAGTAGAAAAATCCCACACCAACCGCGGGCAGCAAGTGTGCGCGAACAAATCCGCGAGGCTTAGGACCGCGCTTGCGCAGCTGAGAAACGCACAGTCCGGCGGCGAGGAACGCATTGTAGAAAAACAGCACCTGATAACTGGCGATCGCCTTCCAGAGCCCGCCGTCGCGAACAATCTGCCAGTCTCGCATGAGATGGTAAAGCGAGTTGCCAAAGAATGCGGCGGCAAAGGTGGCAAAGATCATGCGTATGCGTTTATGCCGTTTCCAGTAGCGAAGGAATGCCGGGTAGAAAAAGAAGTCGACAAGCAATTCCTTAAAGTAGTAGTAGAAGCGGTTGAAGAACTCCATGATCGTTGTTGCAGACAGAGGCCGATAGGTGTTGCGCAATGCGTTGAATCCGGCCATGCGGCAAACGGCAATGATTCTGTGGCCGAAGATGGAGAAGGTAAAGATAAGCTCAAAGTACGCCAGGATCTGGCAGGCCCAGCGCATATGCCAGGCTGCCGGCGTACCCTGCACGCTCATAGTCAATGCCTGATCCGGCATTGGAATGCGCAAGTATCCGTGGAAGAATCGATACCACAGTCCCTGAAGCACGGCCAGCAGAATGGCCCAGACAAGCAGCTTGAGACCCTTCAACTGGAAGACCGCGAGTTGCTCCGGATTCTTTGCTTCGATGCGGCGAAGGTATGCAGCGCCCTTGGGAAAGGGCGTGTTTGTTGAGCCCCAAAGCGGGCGAAAGGCGGCCAATTCCAACGTCAATTCCTCGGACGGTTTCGAATTGCGGTCCGAAAGAGCATAGGCGATGAACCAGAGGTAACTGGCCAATGCACCGACGAGGCCCCACAGAATCAGGTGCGGCCACGAGCGCGGCGTGGCAGCGCGCGCCAATAGGATGAGCGCAGTAAAGCCAATGAGAAGAGACGCAACCGGTCGTTGTCCGAACCGCGATTGAGGCCAGCGCATCGCGCACCAATAGAGGAAGATTCCCAACGCGATTACGGCCAGAGTGAGCCCAAGCGTCAGGAGATCATTTGCGGATTGCATCGCGACGATTGCGATTGGACTGATGGCAAGCACGAACCGCCGGTATTCCGGCAGAAAGGTAATGAGTGCGAGAGGCAGCATCAAGGTCAGTACGGAAGGTAGATCGGGGAGAAAATAACGCATGCCCAATCCGAATGCGGCGAGCAAGACGACTTTGCCAAGCGAAGTCTGGGCAAAGGAAACCACCACCGGAAAGGTTTCGATGCGCGGAATCAGGCGGAATTCGGCAAGGCGGTTTGCCTTTGCACTCGAGGGTCCCGATGGGGTGACCATTGAGATCATTGTCTGAGAATCAACGTATAGAGGACAACCCAATTCACTCGCGGAAAGCACCATCGAGCACTCTGTTAGCAAACATCTCGCGGCTGGAATCCCAGGCGGTTATTCTGTTCCAAGGGGGAGTTGCATGCGGAGTTTCACTTATCTTTCAGCCATTCTTCTGCTGGGAACCATTGCTTCAGGCCAGGCGATTCACGGACGCGGCGGAATCACGCTGCCGCCTCCGCCAGATGTGCAGGCCACACCGGTCACGGACAATTATTTCGGGACAAAGATCGTCGACAATTACCGCTGGCTCGAAGATGCCAACAGTGCTGAGACGAAGGCTTTCATCGATGACGAAAATGCCTACACCCAGCGCTATATGGAGCAGGCGCGCATCCGCTCGCAAATCGCGAACGACATGGACGCGCTGGAGCACGTGAGCACTTTTACCGTGCCCATCGAGCGCGGAAACGATCTGTTTTTCGAGAAGATGCTGGCCGGCGAAGACCAGTCCTCGATCTATGTGCGCCACGGCTGGGCGGACAAGGACAAGCGACTCATTGATCCGGCGCAGCTCAGTCGCGATCCCAACACCTCAATTAACCTGGAAGACGTGTCGCGCGATGGAACGCTGGTGGCGTACGACGTGCGCCAGGGTGGCGCGGATGAAAGCACGGTGCGGATCTTCAACGTGAAGACCGGCAAGCAGCTCGAAGACGAGTTGCCCAGCGGAATCTACCTGAGCGTAGCCTTTAGGCCCGACGGGAAGGGGCTCTATTACTCGCGCATGGACCAGAAGGGGACGCTGGTCTACGAGCACGAATTGGGAGCGAGGATCTCGCACGACGCGCTGGTGTTCGGGAAGGAGTTTCGCGGCGAGACATTGGGGCAGAACGACCTTATGGAGGCTTATTTGTCGGACGACTACCGCTATCTGATCGTCCAGATCGATCGCGGCGTGCCGGCCAAGCGGGTGGATATTGTTTACCGCGACCTGACGAAGGCCAGCTCCTATTTCGAAGTTCTGATCTGGGGCGTGGATTCGAGGTTCTCCGCCGACTATGTGAAGGGCGCGTGGTACGTAAGCACGGATTACAAATCGCCGAACTGGAGAATTCTGAAGGCCGACCCCGGCGTAATGCCCGAAGCGTGGACGACAGTTGTGCCCGAGGGAGCGGACGCGATCGACGGCTTCAACGTCGTGGGCGACAAGATCTACGTCAACCACCCGCACGATGTGAAATCGGAGACCGACGTTTATACGCTGGATGGCAAGCCGACCGGCAAAGTCGAAAACGACAGCATCGGGTTGGTGACAACGCTTGCGGGACGAGCCACAGACAGGTACGGGTTCTATAGCTTCGAGTCGTTCATCGCGCCGCCCGCCATTTATCGCCTGGATACGCTTACGGGCAAACGGGAAATCTTCGCGCAGCCCAAAGTCCCTTTCGATTCCAGCCAGTATGAGCTGAAGCAGGTGTTCTTTACTTCGAAGGACGGCACCAGGGTCCCGATGTTTATTGCCGGAAAGAAGGGATTGAAGCAGGACGGGACGGGGCGGCTACTGATGACCGCCTACGGCGGATTCAATTTGAGCCAGTTGCCGCAATGGAGTCCGAGGGCCGCGTGGTGGCTGCAGGAGGGCGGCTGGTTCGCACTGCCCAACTTACGCGGCGGCGGTGAGTACGGCGAGCGTTGGCACGAACAGGGAATGTTTGAGAAGAAGCAGAATGTCTTCGACGATTTCTATGCCGCGGCAGAATTTCTAATTGCCAACAAGTACACTTCGCCGGAGCATTTTGCCATTTATGGCGGATCAAATGGCGGGCTGCTGATGGGCGCGGCGATGACGCAAAGGCCGGAGCTATTCTCAGCCGTGGACTGCGCCTATCCGCTGCTGGACATGCTGCGTTACCAGAAGTTCGAGCAGGGCGCACACTGGATGACCGAGTACGGCTCGGCGGACAAGGAGGACCAGTTTCCTTATTTGCTCAAGTATTCGCCGTACCAGAACGTGAAGAAGGGCACAACCTACCCGGCAGTGCTTTTCTTTACCGGTGCGAGCGACACGCGGGTGGATCCGCTG
>CAYYKV010000307.1:0-3643 GCA_964468605.1 uncultured Occallatibacter sp.
GTTCCTGCTGTTCGGTCTGGTCGTAGGTGTCGTCGGCCTCGTCGGAATCGTCCGAATTGTTGGAATCAGCGTCAGCGCCGTTGTCGTCCTCCTCATCCTGATCCCACCAATAATGTGTGGACGTATGCACGACGTAGGTGACCTTCGCGCCCGCAACCGGCTCGCCGAAGAAGTAGCGCGCGTTAATCGTGGCCTGAATCGAATTGCCCTGCAGCACGCGCGGCACGGCCGGCTTGACTGTCACCTGGTACTCGGGCTTCTTGTAGTCCTCGACGTAGAAGCTCCCAGCGCCGCCGATGTTCTGCTCGGCAAACTCGACGTAGTAGTAGCCCAGCGCCGCATCGGATCCGAGGTCGAGGTCCAAAGCAGCCGTTCCGTGAGGCGAAAGCGCCAACTGTTTCCTCAGAACCTCTTTGTTGTCGGGACCGCGGACGGTGAGTGTGACCGTCTGCGGCCCAGGAAGCGCCAGAGTGTCGTTCTGTTCCTGGCGCACAATCCCCTTGATGTGCACGGTATCGCCCGGCCGGTGGACAGGTCTATCTGTATAGAGATAGGAGCGCTCCGATTGTGTTCCATTGTCCTGAAAGTTGTAGCCCCACGGGGTCACAAGCGCAGCGTCTGCTCCGTTCCGCGCGAAGATCCACACGTTCTCCGGCTCCGCTCCCTGCGCTCCGCCGCGAATCGTCATCGTGAGCGAGGCCATGCCGTCGTTGCCGGTCTTGTCGGATGATTGGAGCTGCCCGTTCGCCCAGAGCACAACATACGCGTTACCGATGGGGGCGCCGGACTTGCGATCGGCGACATAAAGATCGGCCCGCCCGCCCTCTGTCCTCTCCACCACAGCCATGGAGGTGACGATCGCGACGGTGTATGCCTTATACGTGCCGTCAGTGGCCTCGATCAGGTAGACTCCCGCGCCCAGCCCGTCGATGGGCAACTGCTGCGTGTCGCTGACCAGGGCAGGTGGCGTTTCGAGCCTCCAGCGCGCTACCAGCTGGCTCGGGTTGAGCAGCGGGATCTGCGCGAATTGCGCTGCGCCCACCACTTGGCTGCGCTTGCCCAGCTTGCCCTGCTGTTCGCGGAAGCTGTCGCGCGCCTCGTCGGTAAACTGGCCGCGAAAGAAGTGCCGCATGAGAAACCAGAGGTGGGCCTTGAAGTCGTGAAGACGCTCGACGAACGTCTCTTGATCGATCTGTTCTTCCGGCGCGTAGTTCTGCACGCCGAAACTATGCGAATCCTTGAGGCCGGCGAAGAACTTTCCCGCATCGCGCACCTTGTAGACGCGGAATTCGAGTTCCGGCACGTTGTGGGCGATGAGCTGGATTTTGACGCTCTCGCCCGGCGCGAAGGTCCGCGTGGTGGAAAGCGAAAAGGAGCGCGGCGCATTGTTTGCCGAAGCAGGAACCGCGGCTGCGGCCAGGAGAAGCAGGAGAGCGGCCACGAGTGGCTTAGGAAGCGTCGGTTTCCCGTGGTTCGATTTCCGGTGGGACGATTTCCGGTAGATCATGGAGTTCCTCGCAGAATGTTCCAGCGGTAGACGCCGAGAAAGTTGGGATTGCCGGCGAGCGGCCGCCATTGAGGCTGAGGATGGTCAAGAAGCTCAGAGAGGAGAACACGGCGAATTTCACCGGGGCGGCCGTGATCGGGCCCGGTGTCGTAAACGACTTCAGCGGCGGCGCCGGATCGAATCACGATCATCGAATGCCATGGCGACGACTGGCCGAATTGGCGATAGAAGAGCAAGTCGCCGGGCAGCGCCGCGCCCACGTCTCGGCTGACAAAATACGCGTTCCGCTGGACCAGCGTTTTGGCGTCGGCAAACTGGGCGAAGGAGCCGTTGGACAGGTCGTCCGGCTGAAAAATGCCGGGATGCACACGAAAGAGCGCCGTGCCGAGCGGCGTATGGGGGTAGCTCCAGGCGCGAATCTCGCCCGGTGGGGCCGGAACTTCGATTCCGCTCGTCTCGAACCAGCTTTCATCGTGCCGCTTGAGCGCCTCGCGATAGGAGTAGCGAAGCAGGCTGGCGCAGTCGCCGATCTCGGAAGGGACATCGGCCGGAGGGCGGACGGCCTGGTATTCAGCGATGAGCGTGAACCAGCGGCGGAAGGCGGCCTGGTCGGCCGGATCGGTCAGGCGGAGAAAGTCGGGTGTGCCGTCGCCGAACCGATCGCCCCACACCAGCGTCGCCCTTGAGTGGGCCAAATCTACTGGAATGGCCTCGGCGCAAACTTGCCGCCCAAAATGAAAGATGCGGCGGCCGGCGTGACCAGACCGGCAGAAGCAGAAAATAAGCGTGCCCAGCACTGCCAGGGCCGCGAACGCAATCAGCGCTTCGCTTCGGCGGGTCATGGCCGCCGGGCTGCCACCGGGTGGTCTGCCGTGCGCGTTCACTTGAGGGTGAGAAAATGAGCCGCCCCTATCCTACGTCAATCCTGCGGAATGTGCGCATATTTCGCATAGGAGACCCTGCCCCTTGTTTCGGGCGGGGGTGTTTGTTACCATGTGGTTACGCATGGTTTGCACTTCCCTAAACCGCTCCTGTTGTCGCCTGTCGAACATCTTCGACGGGTGTCCCCGCTAGTCTCTGATCTCCTGCACAACCGATCCAGAAGACGCACCCGTTGCTGAATGCCGGGTTTGTCTTTGCGCGCACCGGTTTTCAGCGTCCCCACTGAAACTGAGAGGTCTTGAATGCCGGTCGCCGAAAGTGAATCAGTCCAAACATCCCCGCCAACGCCAACCGGCCCATCCCCGCGGCTGAACCATCTGCGCCTCCTTGAAGCGGAGAGCATTCATATTCTGCGCGAAGTGGCGTCGGAGTTCGAGCGGCCGGTGATGCTCTACTCCATCGGCAAGGACTCCTCGGTAATGCTAAGGCTGGCGCAAAAGGCATTCTACCCGGGGCCAATTCCCTTCCCGCTGCTGCACATCGATACCGGATTCAAATTTGCCGAGATGCTTACCTTCCGCGATGAAATGGCGCGGCAAGTGGGCGCGGAGCTGCTGGTGTGGCGGAATGAGCCGGCCATCGCCGCGGGAACGAATCCCATCGTGCTCGACACCAAGCGCTGCTGCGGTTTGCTCAAGACGCAGGCGCTGCTGGACGCTTTGCGCCACTACAACTTCGATGCGGCGTTTGGCGGCGCGCGCCGCGATGAGGAAAAATCCCGCGCCAAGGAACGCATTTATTCCTTCCGCGACACGGCCGGGCAGTGGGATCCGAAGAATCAGCGTCCGGAACTTTGGAACCTCTACAATGCGCGCATCCACCCCGGCGAAAGTATTCGCGTGTTTCCGCTTTCGAACTGGACGGAGATGGACGTGTGGCAGTACATCCACGAGGAAAAGATTCCCGTCGTCGATCTCTACTTTGCCAAGGAGCGGCCAATGTATGTTCGCGGCGATGCACTGTTGCCCATTGAGCAGGCCTTCGTGGCGCGGCCGGGCGAGAAGCCGCAAATGGTCAAGAGCCGGCTGCGCTCGCTGGGCTGCAGTCCGTGCACGGGCGCGATCCGCTCTGACGCCGATACCCTCCCCGCTATCATCGCGGAGCTGATCGGTTTCCACTCTTCGGAGCGGGCAAATCGGGTGATCGATCACGACCAGGAAGGCTCGATGGAGATCAAGAAGCGGGAGGGCTACT
>CAYYKV010000308.1:0-3641 GCA_964468605.1 uncultured Occallatibacter sp.
CCGGCATCCGGAAGGCGCAGTCGGCGGCCGATGCGGCGAACCAGTTGGCGATGGCCGCCAACACGCAGGCGGAGAACGCGAACAGCGCCGCCCAATCAGCGTCGACCCACGTGGATCAGATCAACACCACGGTGGGCGGCCTCGATCAATATCACCAGGCGACGGACATTGTGATCAAGTTCCGTGGATCCAGCCCGGAGCTTACCTCCGATTCGAAGCAGGATCTGGATCGGCTGGCCTCGAGCCTTACCGGGCGCGAAGGCTACATCCTGGAGATGGAAGCGCACTCGCCGCTGGCGGGCAGCGCAGGCATAGAGAGTTCCGAGCGCCTGTCGGAAGCAGTCAAGCGCTATCTTGTAACGGAACATCAGATTCCCGTCTACCGCATGCACTCCGTGGCCCTCGGCAATGAAGCTGAGGTGGCCTCAACCGGAACCGGCGATCAAGACCAAGACCAAAAGCCGGAAAGGGTGAGGTTCAGCAGCGTGCATTTGCGGTTGATGGAAAACAGTTTGGCGGCCCGGGCAGGAGCGTCACCCCAAAGCGCTCCCGCCGCAGCTGGCACAGAGCAGCCGTAATATAGCGGCCAACTCCTCCCCCGAGGCTCTGCTTCAGTGCCAACGGCCACCCCGCCGTTAGGCCGCCAACCAAGCTCTCGCAACGCGAGAGAACCAAGGCAACTTGGCCCCCGTGAACACGGGGGCCGTTTTTTT
The DNA here is from genome assembly GCA_964468605.1 of uncultured Occallatibacter sp. Lineage (GTDB taxonomy): Bacteria > Acidobacteriota > Terriglobia > Terriglobales > Acidobacteriaceae > Telmatobacter. The sequence goes on from CAYYKV010000308.1 coordinate 714, forward strand.
TGGTGCCCACGGAATTTCTGGCAGGTTCACGGGCGTGGCGTGGATCGTGCTCCACGCTACAATGCTTCCATCGCACGCATGGAGGCACGGATGACTAATTGGACGCGCAGGATTGTTGTCGCTCTGGTGGGATTGGCATTTGCAGCGGGAATTGCGGGACGGGTTTGGGCGCAGGGCGCACCGCCGCAGTCGAGCGCCGGGGCGCCGTACACGATCGAGTACTACTACAAGTGCCAATGGGGCCATCAGCAGGAGTTCCTTGACCTGTTCCTGAAGAACCATTGGCCGCTGCTCAAGAAGATTGAGGCGACGGGGCGGATTGTTTCCTTGAAGATCGAATCGCCGGCCTACCACACGACCGAGGACGGGCGCTGGGACTATCGCGTGACCATCGTCTACAAAGACTCGACGGTTGCGACGAGCTCGAATCCCGATGAAGCGGCGTTTATCAAGGAGCTTTGGCCGGATCAGGACACATACAAAAAGGAAGAGCAGCGGCGGTTTGAGATTCTGCTTGGGCACTGGGATCTGCCGGTGACGGAGATTACGCCGGGGAGACCGTGAACGGTGAGCGGTGAACGGTGGCCGGTGATCAGAGGTCGTCGCGGGCGCGCCATTGGCGGACGAGGTCGGCAGCGGCTTCGGGCCAAGCGGGAAATTCAAACTCAAATCCGGGTTGAAGGAGGCGGCCGGGCACGACGCGGCGGCTCTTGAGGATCAGTTCGGGCTCGGTGCGCATAAGAAACGTGCCGATGACGATGAGCGGCGTGGGCGCCGGCAGGCCGTTGGGCATCTCCCAGGCCTCGCGCAGCGCGGCCATGAACTCGCGGTTGGGGAGCGGATGGGGCGCGGCGAGATTGACGGGGCCGGCGATCTCTTCATGCGCAATGAGGAATTCGAGAGCGCGGGCGAAGTCGGTCTCGTGAATCCAGGAGACATATTGGCCGCCGTTGCCCTGCGTTCCTCCCAGCCCGACTCGCACCAGACGAGACAGCACGGCAAAGACGCTGCCGGACTCAGGGCCGAAGACGAGAGAGGTGCGCAGCGCGATCTTGCGCGTGCTCGGCGTTTCGGCGGAGAAGAAGGCAGCCTCCCAGTCCTTGACGAGCTGGGTGGTCCAGTTCCACTTGGCTGGAGCGCGGCGGCGGCGCGAGATCAATTCATGGCCGCTTGGGTGGTCATTGCCGCCCAGCTCGCCGGTGGCTTCATCCATATCGCGGTCGAGGGCGTGCCGGTAGATGGTGGCCGAGGAGGCGTTCATCCAGAGACGCGGCGGGTTGGCCAGCGTGGCGAAGGCCCGGTGCAGCAGAAGCGTTGGCCCGATGCGCGAATCGTAAAGCTCGCGGCGAGTGCGGGAGGTGTAGCGGCAGTTGATGCTGCGGCCGGAGAGATGGATGCAGACATCGGCGCCTTCGAGCGTTTCGACCCAGGGGCCGAGCTCGACGCCGTCCCAAAACACGGTCTGCCAGGGCGCTGAATACGGCCCGCGCGTGAGGACCGTGACGTGATGGCCGCGCTCCTGAAAGAACCGCGCCAACATGCGGCCCACCTGGCCGCTGCCGCCGGGCAGGACGATGCGCAAGGGGCGAGAGGCCAGACTGACTGGATGGTCCATGCCAACAGCGTAACGCCCCGACGAGCTTTTGATGGCGCTATTGCCTTGGCGGAAGCGGATAGGCCTGTGCGAGTTGGCGCTGGCGATGGGCACGGACCTCGTGGACGATGACAAACACCACGAGGAAGATAACGAGCAGCGGGCCAAAGAAGATCCACGGCGAGAACACGACATGGTCCTGGCCGACGGAGACGCTGGCGGGCGAGTGCACCGTGCCGAACATTGCGACCAGATCCTGAGCCACCCTTACGTTTTCTCCCAGGCGAATGGAGCCGAAGAACGAAACGAGGTCGCCGCCGATGGAGGAGTTATCGGCTGCGGTTACTTTGCCGAAAAAGTTGACCACATCCTGGTGGGCCCGACCATCGAGGCGCACGTCGCCGAAAAAGACAACGATGTCGCCTTTCACGTCGCCTTGGGCGTGAACGCTGCAGAAAAAGCAGACAGCGTCGTCGACAGGAGCATCGGGGGTGACTTCGATGTTGTTAAAAAACTGGACCGCGTCCTCGTTGGCGCGGACGGGCGCGGCGGCAACCGCGAGAGCGGCGCCGAATAGGCAAACGGCGAGCAATCTACTCTGCATAGATGTTTGACCCTCGCTACCAGCAACTATACGCGCCGCGAGGCACGGAAGTTCCAAAGAGATTAGCCTGCGGAAAGTACTTATTTTTGTGTGATTTACGCTGGTATCAGCGCCTGGGTCCATTCGGCGGCGGTGGAGACGAGGACGTCGGGAGGGGAGTCAGAGAGATTTTGTGGGCCGAAGCCGAAGGCGCAGCCGACGGACCAGGCTCCGGCGTTGCGGGCTGTCTCGACGTCCACTTTGCTGTCGCCGATCATCACGGTCTCGCCGGGGGTGACGCCGGTTTCGTCCATGAGCGAGCGGAGGCCGAGCGGATCGGGTTTCTTGAGGGGAAAGCTGTCGCCGCCATAGATGTGGAGGAAGTAGCCTGCAAGGCCCAATCCTTCGCAGATGCCGCGAGCGGGACGAACGGGCTTGTTGGTGAGCACAGCCATGATTCTTTTTGGGGCCCCGGGTGCATCGTGCAGCTGGTGCAATGCCCTGAGCGCGTCAAGAACGCCTTCATAGGCATAAGTGAAGTCGAGCTTGTGCTCGCGGTAGTACTGCAGAAAGAATGCGTAGGCCCTGGCGAAGAGATCCTCGTTCACTTCGTTGAGGGCGATGTTCGCGGCGAGGGCGAGCGAGCGGCGCACAAGCAGGGGCGCGCCGTTGCCGACGAATCCGGCGATCGCCGGGTCGGGCAGAGGGCCCAGGTTGAATTCACTGAGAGTCGCATTCACGCTGTTGCACA
>CAYYKV010000309.1:0-3640 GCA_964468605.1 uncultured Occallatibacter sp.
CCAGCCCGCTGCGCGGCGAGGCAATCTGCTTCTGCTTCAGGTGCCACTCTGCATCCGCCAGCGACGCGCGATCCGCGGCCACCTGGTTCACTTGCGCCTTGATCTGCTGCTCTCGCGCCGGCAGCGCATCCACGGCCAGATCGGCTTCCAGTTCGCGCACCTTTGCCGCGCTCGTCTCCGCCGCAGCCTGCGCATTGATCAGCTCCGTCTGCGCGATGCCTCCCGCCTTGAACTGCGCCTCGTCGCTGGCTAGAATCTCGTCCGCTTGTTTCTTGTTCGCGACAGCCTGCGCCAGTTGCGCGCGCGTCACGTCCACCTCCGCGGGCCGCTTGCCCGTCTCCAGGTCGTTCAGCCGCGATTCCGAACTCCGCAGCACTTGCTCGGCTGTCCGCATTTCCGACGCTTCCGGCTCATCGTCCAGCGCGAACAGTGCGTGCCCCGCCGCCACTGTATCCCCGCGCGCTACGTTCACTTGGTCCAGCCTTCCGCTCTGCGGAGAAGCCACGTAAACAAACTTGCCTTCGATGTAGCCCTGGTACGTATTCGTGGTCTTCTGCGCACAGCCCGCCATCAGCACAAGCACCGTTGCCAGAACCGCGCCAGCCACAGCCTTTTCTCGGAGAACATGCATCTTCCCCTCCATACTCACTTACGCCTCGATCCTGCCTTGCGTTTCATCCGCCCGGCAGCCCTCAGGTTCCCGTACGGCTGCAATCCGTGAATCAGCAGTCCCGTAATGTGCCGGCTCAGCGCTTCGCGACTCGGAGCTTTTCGCCCGAAGACCTCCGACCACAAATTGATGGTTGCCATGTGCATCATCACCAGCCCGATGAGCGAGAAAACAATCAACCCCTTATCGATCTCCCGATTCGCCGTCCCGGCGGCTTGCGCCTCGGCCACGCTCTGGCTCAGCGCACCGATCTTCTCGAAAGGCAGATGGCGCAGCACTCTTCCGCGCAACAGCCCGCCTTCGTTCAGCACTTCGCGCATCCATGTCGATGGCACCCATGGCATCTTCTCGATGCCGGCCAGCATCCGGTCCACGACTCCGCGCACAATTTCCGCCGGATCCTCGCCCGCTGCCACCGGGCCCCACACCCCTGCGATCAGCGGAGCCAGCCGCTCCTCGACCACCGCATCCAGCAGTTGTTCCCGGTCTCTGAAGTAGTAGTGCAGCATCGCCGGAGTCAGATCCGCCTGCTCGGCGATCATGGCAAACGTCGTCGCCGCCACTCCCTGCTTCGCAAAAAGCTCGGTGGCCGCCTCGATCAGCTTTTCGCGCGCGTAGAGCCCGGAATGGGAAGTGGGCCGCCCCGGTCTTCTCGCGGATAGACGACGCCCCGGCCCTCGCGCGGATTTGCGTCCTCTCGGCCGCTCCGATGCGCTTTGTTCCGGCTTCTGTGCGGATTTGTGTTCTTGCATCATCGGTAATAATTAACTAATGCATGAATTAAATAATAAAAAGCAACAAATTGTCAAACCGGGGCTCCCAAGCCGATGCAACTCCGCAATTTGCATGAGAAAAGTTCACTCGTCAGTGAACCCGAAGGACAAATCGACACACGAACCGCAGGGAAAGGAACCCGCCGTTCGTACCATGAAGCACGCAGGCCGGCTGGCTCCCGATTCTTGATCCATGCACTTCAGTAGCTGAAACTGAAGGCTGAATGCTGTGAGCGAGTGGCCAGCAGCTGGAAGCTGCCTCACTCCATCCACAGCGCGCTGGTAATAATCCGCGGATAGTAGCGGCTGGCCTTGCCCTCGCCTGATACGATCTGGTCGCAGCACGCCCAGTATGAGCTGCCCTCTGTTTGCCACTTCACGTGCGCCGCGTCGGCCTCGCGAAAGACATCCGCCACCTTCGGGTCCTCGTCCAGGTGGAAGACTCTCCGCGTCACGTGCATGAAGATCGAAATCTTGCTCATCCACGAGTTGTTGCTCGTCGACGAAAGCTTGATCCCGCCATCGGCAAACAGATTTCGCCGCTCCGCATCCAGCAGCAGCTTCCGCGTGTGCTCCTTCAGCGCGTCGTACATGCGCTTCTCTTCCGCGCTCCCGAAAACCTGCTCCAGCGTGCCGCCCAAAAACCCCGTTTTCACAAAGTACAGCGGATATGCGCAGCCCTCTATCGCCGGCAGAATCCGCGACGCATACCCGGGGTTCCCCTTCTCGAAGATCGCCGGCAGCACTCCATCCACTGCCTGGTCGCTCACCACGCCGGCCACCTTCACCGCCAGCTCCGTTGCCCGCTTTTCGTCCGCTGCCGCGCCCAGCTCTCGGAACAGCAGCGCAAGCGTGCGATAACTCGCCCAGCTCTTCACCGCGATGTACACGTTATTCCGCGTCTGCGCCAGCGAGTGGTCCAGCGAATCGTACGTCGTAATCTCCTGCCCGCCGGCAGTCCGCGTGCTGTCGTACTGCGCAAACCCCACGTCCCCGCCGCGGTTGATCATGCTCTCGAGGCACTGCTCCACCACGCCCCGGTTCCGCTTCAGCCACTCCACGTCGCGCGTCTTCGCCACGTAGCACCCGGCCACCAGAATCCAGTTGCACAGCTGCTCCTGCGTCATGTAGCTGAAGCATCCGGTCAGATTCGCCAGCTCGTAGCTGCTCCGCCCCTTCGGCGAAAAATTATTGTGCGCGCCCATGTCATGGCAAAAGCTCAGCCCGCCCGGCTTCGTGTCGTACGGCCGCGTCAGTTGCGCCTCATCTGGAGCCGGCGGTGCCTGCGACGGATCGGCCTGCCCCAGCGGCGCCGCCATCGCAATCTCCGTCTTGTACACCTTCACCTCGTCCGTGTAGCTGTACCGCCGCGCAAACGTGTCCAGCAAATTCCGCACCAGCCACGGATTGTGCTCGAGCTCCCAGAACACGTGATCCACCGCCAGGTCCAGCGTGTTCATCATGCAGTACTCGCCCTCGTTCACCACCCATAGCGGCTGCCCATCCACTTCCAGCAGCTGAGTGCTCCCGTAGTAGCTATGCGTCGCGTGCGCAATCATGAATCGCTGATCGTCCGATAGCTTCGCGGCGTCCAGCTTCGCGTCCAACGCCTCGGCCCGCGCCGCCATCTCGTCCGCGCCGTCCAGCGCCGTCTTCAGCACATCGCCCAGGCCCTTGAAGTACCGCGCATACAAATACTTCCCGTCCAGCCCGTTCGTCTGCGCGCCCTCCAGGTACGATCCCAGCGCAATCGTCAATCCATACTTCTTTCCCGTCGGCACTTCGAACCCGAATCCCGGGCACGACCCCAGCAGATGCACGGGGTTATGCCGCTCGCGAACCCCGTCGCTCGCTGACCACCGCATGAACACGAACGGCTCCGTCACTGCCGCAGTCTTCTTGCCCGTCGTCCAGTCCCACAACTCCGCCGCTCCACCCGCCTCGCGCCTGAAGGCAAACCCCAGCCGTCCCGCTCCCAGATCGTCTTCCAGAATCCGCTCGCCCGGCCGCGCATGATTCAGCGCGAACATCGCCGTCCTGGTTTCCGTGCCCTTCGTGTTATCCAGCACCAGCCGTGCCAACACCGCCGGCAGCAGCCCTTGGCGCATCCGGTCCACGTTGTCCTGGTCAGGATCGGGAATTGACCCAAACGGCGAGTACACCGTAAACGTCAGCCCATCCGCGCGCCACTCGTCCG
>CAYYKV010000310.1:0-3612 GCA_964468605.1 uncultured Occallatibacter sp.
TGTTGAAGGTCTGGCCCCAACTGTTGGCGTTCTGGAAGAAGCCCGCCACGCTGGAGTAGTCGGTGTTGAGCACGGAATCGAGCGAATCGGCGTCGAAAGTGATTGAGCCATCGTTGTTTACGCTGATGCCGAGCGAGGTGAGGCTGCTGATGTCGGACGAGGTGTTGTAGTTGAGCGCGGTGGCGGTGGGGCTGGTAGTGTCCACGATGCTTGAGGTCACCTTGAGCGCGCCCGCCTCGCCATTCGTGCCGGAGGTCAGAGTTAGCCCGGTTCCGGCCTGATCGGGCGCCGCTGAGACGCCTGACAAGCCGTTGATAGCGCCCATGAGCCCGGAGAGGGTGTTGTCAGAGGAATTGAGGGTGATCGTTTGCGCCGTGCCGCTGCCCACCTGGATGGTGAGCGAGCCGGAGAGAGTATCTCCGGCGCCGGCCACCGTGCCCAGAGTGCCGGTGTCGGGTGTCGTGCTGGTGTACGGCGTGGTGTCGGAGTACTTCAGCGGCGTTGGGGCGCTGGCGGTGAGCGCCGAGGTTACCGTCAAGGCTCCGCTCGAACCTGCGGTCTGCGATGTAAGCGTGAGCGTGGACTGGCCGCTACCGGTGGCGACTTGAGCGTCGACGCCGAGATTGGCCGAGTTGATTGCCGAAGCGAGGCCGGAGAGCGTATCGGGCGTGGAAGAGTCGCCGACATTGACGGTTTGCGCGGCGTTGCTACCCACCTGGATGGTGATGGAGCCGGATAGAGTGACCCCCGCCGCGGATGAGACCGGATCGACGTAGCCATTTGGGTTGAGCGTGTTGAGGCCGCTGAGAAGCTCCTGCTGGAGCAAGGAGAGCGTGGGCGAGCCGAAGAGCGGCTCGGGATTGCCGGAGCTATCGTTTCCCTCCTGGGTATTGATGGCGCTGATGAGCGAGTTGTAGTCGGTGACGAATTGATTCACCGTGCTCTCGACATTCGCGTTGTCATTGCCGATCACCACCTGGACCTGTTCGAGAGTGTTGCCGGACTCCTCAGGACTGGGCGCGAGCAACTGAAAGGTCACGCCGGGGATGAGGTTGCTTACCGTGTTGGAGGCACTGGTGAGAGGCACGCCGTCAATGGTCAGGGAAGCATCTTCGCCTTTGACACCGACGTTGTAGTTGAGTGTGCCGGTCGAGTTGGCGGCGGTGACATTGTTGGGGTCGGTAAGCGACGACACGACGGTTAACTTCCCGGCTGCTCCGGAGGTTCCGGAGACGAGACTCATCCGGGAGCCGGTGGAGTCGGCGAGCACATTGGCGGTGAGGCCGAGGTTCGCGGAGTTGATGGCCGAAGCGATGTCGGACAAAGTGTCATTCCCGCTGCCGGTGTAAATGGTGTTGGCCGCAGGCTGAGTCGGCGCAGCGCCAATCACGATGTTCTCGATGGTCCCGTTGCCCAACTGGATGGTCATGGAACCGGAGAGCGCGTCGGATGCGCTGGTGATCGAGTCGAGGTAGCCGCTGGAGGTCTGAGCGAGATTATTCACAACCACCGTGTGCGTGCCTGCCGTCGCCGAAGAAGTGGCCGCCGTTAGCTCGAGCACGTTGGTGTCGGAGCTTGAACCTTCCTTTTGCGCCAAGATGCCCTGAAAATCGGTGAGCGCGCTCATATCGTTGGAGAGATTCGAGAAGAGCGTGCCGAGGCTGGAGATTGCGGTGTCCTGGCTCTCAAGCGAGGCCAATTGAGTCTTCCAGGGCGTTTCAACATTCTGAAGGTTGCCAACGATCTCTGCGACAGTGGAGCTGACGTCAAATCCGGCACCGCTGGTTGGCGATCCGAAGCTGAGTCCGACTGTGCCCATCGAATCCTCCATCAAAGACCGGTGCAGTTGGCGATCCAACCGGCGCACAAGCCTGATGAGTGAAATCTCATAACCTGGTCCGCCGTGGACTCAAGCGAAGAGGGGCGCCTGTTGGACGCCCCTCTTTGGTTATCGGAATTGCTGCCAGTTGAATTACTGCAACAGCTTGGTGACTTCCTGCTGCATGCTGTTCGCCTGCGCCAGGGCGGAGATGCCGGTCTGGCTCAGGATTTCGAATTTGGACATGTTGGAGGTTGCAGACGCGTAGTCGGTGGCCTGGACTGCGTTTTGCGCCGACTGCACGTTCTCCTGTTGCGTGCTGAGCACCTGACTGACGGCGTTCAGGGTGTTGATTTGCGCGCCGATGTAGCCATCCTGCGCAGCGACATCGGTGATGGCCGTGTTGAGGTCGGTCAGCGCGGATTGGGCGTCAGCCTGGCTGGACAGGTCTGTGGCGCTCAACGACTGGCCGGCGTTGTCAGAGTAGCTAATGGTTGCGACTCCGCCCGTGCCATTTGTGTCGGAGGCCGGGGTTCCTGGCGTTTGCGCAGTTGCCGCATCCTCCAACGCGTTGGTGGTGTCCTGAGTGACGCCCGCGGTGTAGTAGGTTCCCGCAGTGTAGGTGCCGCCCGCCAGGCCGGAAGTGGTTATGGTGGCCTTTGTAAGAGACGTCAGCACGCCTCCGGTATCCTCAACGCCGTAGTTGCCAGCGTTGATGTAGGTTGCCAAATGCGCCTCTGTATCGGTTGAGCCGTTTGTGCCCAGCGTAATGGACTTGCCGTTGATGACCAGCGTGCCAGCAGTGAAGGTGTTGGCCAAAGTGCCGTCGATGCCAGGAGCAGCGGCGCCGTTCGCTGCGCCGGCGACGCCGGAGCCTATACCGGAGATTTCGATACCGGTATCGGTGCTGTGGCCGGCTCCAGCCCCCGTCACGGCGGCGGTTCCGGCTTGCGTTGCGGTGGTGAAGCTGGCTGACAGGCCCAGGCCAGCATTGTTGATCGCGCTGATCATTCCCTGCACTGTATCGGCATAGTTGGTGCCTGCGCCCACGGTAATGACGGCCGTCTCATCGGCGATCTGGTTGGCTCCCGAACCACCGGTCGTCATATAGGTGACGTCGATGCTGTTGGTGCCGTTGCCGCCAAGGTTGCCCAGTTCATCGTTGGCCGTTGCAAGCGTGCCGTTTTTCGACAGATCGATGAACGCGTTGTTGGCGCCGGTGCTGTATGCCATGGTGCCACCCGAATCGCCCACGTTGGAGGACGAAAGCGCGCGGATGTTCAGGTCGTCGATGGCGGAGCCTGCCGTTGAGGAGTCGCCGGTGTAGATGTTGGTGTTGGAATTGAACACGGCCGAGTCGTTGTACGTGGTCGTGGAGCCGATGTTGGAGATTTCCGACAGGATCGACTGGTACTCCTGATTGGCTGCCGTGTCCTGGCTGGAGTTGAGCGTTCCGTTAGAGGCCTCGGTGGCCAGCGTAACAGCACGGTTGAGCAGGCTTGTGACCTGGGAGAGGGCGCCGTCGGCAACCTGCAACAGACCTGCTCCTTCTGTTGCGTTGGTTTGCGACTGCGTCAGCGCCTGCTGGTTGGCCTGAAGGCCGTCGACCAATGAGAGGCCGGCAGCATCGTCCGCACCGGAGTTGATCTTCGAACCCGAAGACAACTGCTGCAGGACGGTATTCAGGCTGTTGTTACTGTTGTTGAGATTGTTCTCCGCATACACCGCGGAGAGGTTATTCAAGACACCCAGGGACATGGGGTTCTCCTTGTGGATGCGGTGATTTGCGGTTC
>CAYYKV010000311.1:0-3561 GCA_964468605.1 uncultured Occallatibacter sp.
GCCGTTCCTGCCACAAACTTCATCAGATCCAGCGCAATATCTTCATTGCGCCGGGCTCCTAGCCCTGCGCTGCTCAGTGTGTCCATATGCATTTCTCCGAACACCGATGCTACCAGATCAACCGCTGCTAACTAGGCTAGTCTGGTCGCATGCCCCTGGCCTACGTCGCCCTCGGCGCCAACCTTCCCAGCACGGCCGGCCCACCCGACGCCACGTTCGCCGCCGTTCTACCGCTCCTCGCTGCTAACGGGCGCATCGCCGCCCGGTCTTCCCTCTACTCCACTGCGCCTGTCGGATTGGCCGATCAACCCCGGTTCCTCAACGCTGTCGTCGCTCTTTCAACCGATCTGCCCCCGCGCATCCTCCTCGAAGCGCTCCTTTCCCTTGAGCGCTTCTTTGGCCGCGATCGCGCCGCCTCCGTCCCCAACGGTCCCCGCACCCTCGATCTTGATCTCCTCCTCTACGACGACCTCGTCCTTTCGGAGTTCGACCTCGAAATCCCTCACCCCCGCCTCGCCCAACGAGCCTTCGTCCTTGTCCCTCTCGCCGAAATCGCTCCGGCTCTCCAGGATCCTCGCTCCGGCCTCACTGCTGCCCAACTCCTCGCCAACCTCCCGCCCGCCGACTCTCCTGCCAGCCCCGCCGTCACTCGCATCCACTCTCCCCTCTGGTCGAGCAGATTAAGTTAACCGCCCTAGCGTTGCATGATCCCGGCCGGCCCAGTGATCGGCCGCGCAACTCGAGTTGGCGCTGAGGATCAGGCCCGGGCATCGATAGCTCTACACCTGTTGCCGCCTCTCGAGCGTGGGTTCCATATCCTCGCCGCTGCACGGCACAATTCGATCGATGAATGCGAAGCATGCAACCCGCGACGAATCGCTGGACAGGTTCTGAATTGTTATGAAATGATCCAACCCGTCGGTTCGCCAGCTTTTAGAGGCGCCGAATGGAGAAAGTTCGATGATGAAGACTGTTAGCCTTATCGCGCTTTTCGGAGCGCTTTTGACTTCCCAGCTCTGCATGGCACAGGCACCCGCCGGTGCCCCAGCTGGCACAACCGGGCTTTGCAATGATGGAACCTACTTCAAGGGATCAGTCAAGCTGGGTGCCTGCTCCGGTCATAAGGGGCTCAAAACCTGGTGGGGCGCTCCAAAAGCTACTCCCGCGAAGACCACCCCTGCGAAAACCACCCCTGCCAAGACCACTGCGCCACCCAAATCCACTCCGGCCCCGGCAGCAAAAACAACCCCACCTCCTTCTGCCGCCTCAACACCTCCTCCGGCGACCAAACCGTCCGCACCGGCGCCCGCATCCAAACCGGCAACTGCCTCTACCGCGCCTGCTCCTGGAGGCGGACCAGGCCTCGTCTGGTTGAACACCGCTTCCAACGTCTACCACTGTCCCGGCAGTACTTACTACGGCAAGACGAAAGCCGGCGCATACATGACGGAGGATCAGGCGAAGGCCAAAGGCGCACACGCCAATGGAGGCAAGCCCTGCAGCAAGTGAATCTCTGAGCAAGAATCAATTGTGAAGAGATCGGGCTGGGTCGAAGGCGGCTCAGCCTGTTTGCCTGCGTAGCACTCGTGAGCCTCTGGCGGAAATGCTTCTTGACCGCTCGCGAATATTGGCGCTTCGGATGGTGATTTACCATGGCCGTCACGCGCCGCGCCCACGACAAATTTCGGAATAAGGACAAACAACCACGGTGCGTGTTGGGTAGGCAGGAATTGCCCTTCTCCGTACCCTTAACTCGATGTTCGCATGGAGGTTTCAAAACCGATTATGAGTGCGATTGCGGATTTATTGCAGCAGAAGGTTGGGCTGAGTCCAGACCAGGCCCAGCAAGCGGAACAGGTTGTTGTTGAACACCTCACATCGAAAGTCCCTCCCGAGTTTCAGGGCGTGTTGAACTCTGTGCTCGGCACGGGAGCAGGCGCCGACGCCGGTCAATCCGCGGCTGCCGATTCAGGCGGGATGGGTAGCCTGATCGGCGAGGCGACCAAGCTGTTCGGAGGGTAATGAGGGCTGAATGACTCGCATTCGCCACGTCGCTCTGCACCGATCAAGTTTGTCGAAGCCAGTCCCGCAATCCGGGGATGCGGCAGCGGCTTAACATTTCCGTTGGTTCATCCGGCACAATTCGAATTGAGAAAGCACAAGGAGAAAGGCATGAAAGCAAATCGTCTCACAACCGCCCTCGTGGCTCTGGCAGCTTCCGTCCTCTTCGGAGTCCTTCCGGCTGCCATCGCCCAAACCAAGCCCGCCACCAAGCCCGCGGCTCAAGCGCCGGCATCCAAGCTTGTGGACATCAACAGCGCCACACTCAGTCAGCTCAAGGCGCTTCCTGGCATCGGTGACGCCTACGCCCAGAAAATCATCAATGGGCGTCCTTATGCCAACAAGACGCAATTGAAGACCAAGAACATCATCCCTGCCGCCACCTACAGCAAGATCGCCAGTCTGGTCATTGCCAACCAACCAGCCAAATAACAGTTCCGCAGCTTTCGCAGGGCTCGCGGCGGCCCTTTTGCACATGGACGAAAATCGGGTACTGGCTCTGGCCTGTACCCGATTTAGTTTGTCTTTCATTGACGACGCTTTCCACCTTGCCCTTGAATGAGCCGGAGATTGTCGTTTCAGGCTTCAGCCTTGTTCTTGCTTGTTCTCTTCTTCCTTCTTCTCGATCAGTTCAGTCACGTCTTTTGTTCCTTCAAAGCCAACCACGGCGGCAATGCCATCCGTGATGATTCCCGCGTTTGGATCCAGTTTCTTGGCGCCTTCAACCGCGACCGCGGCTCCAGCCAATTCTTCGAGTATTCCCATGATTTCCTCCTTTTTTAGCGTCGGAAAGGTCAGGCCCCCGCCGGCATCTGCCTCCTCCAACATCGATTCGTTGAATCTACTTGCCTCAGGAAAGTCTCGCAAGCTCAAGGCGAAAGTTTCAGTGGAAAAGATCGGGGGACCAGCCACGAGGCATGCTCACGCGCCCGCCTCCCGTCCAACCCCCTTCTGGCGCCCCGAGACGCTCCGGCCCGGAACAATATTGGGAAGAGTTTTCCACTGGAGTTAACCGGATTGGTTCGAACCCCATTAGCATATGGGGAATTTCCAGATAACATGAGTCCAAGTTCTACGTGCCGCACGAGCTTCCCGGCTCCGCACACGCCGGTGCTCACTGCCCCGTTGCAGGTTGGAGGTTCGCATCATGCTGTTGCAGTACTTCGGATTCAAAGAAGAACCTTTCGGAGTCAATCCCGATCCGCGCTGCCTCTATCTAAGCCGCACCCATCAGCAGGCGCTCGAAACGCTTGACCTCGGCTTCTCCAGCGATCGAGGTTTCACGGCCATGATCGCGCCCCCCGGAATGGGTAAGACGACCCTCCTCTTCCGCTTCCTCGAGGACATTCGCGACTCCGCTCGCGTCGTCTTTCTCTTCGATCTCGATCCCCAATGCGAGCCGCGGGAGTTCGTGGCCTACATCCTTCGCGACCTCGGCATCGTTCCCGCGCATGGCAGCGCCGAGATGCACGATCAGCTCAGCAACGCTGTCATCAAGGA
>CAYYKV010000312.1:0-3541 GCA_964468605.1 uncultured Occallatibacter sp.
GATGAATTTCGGCTGGCAGAATTCAGGTTGGCGCAACGCAGCGGTGCGTCGAGTGGCGGCTGTCGGGCTGCTTGCACTTATTGCTGCTGGGCCTCCCGCTGCGCGCTCCCAGGAAATTTCATCCAGCGCCGGATGGCGCGATGTGACCGTGGCGCAATATCAACAGCACCTTAGGGATCTTGATGCGCTTGTCGCTGCTTGCCAATCACAGCGCTCCGCAGCCGGAGCGGCACAAACGAGTTTTCCCGCCTGCGATCCGGCGCAGATTGGTCCCGATGACCGCGTGAAAGGGCTCTCCGCCGCGGACTCGCAGACGCGCGAGGTCCGCTATGACTGGCTGCGATCTGTGCTATCGCGCGCCGCGAAAAAAAGCGGCGTGGCGCAGAAGGATATCTTCGATGCGATTCCCCGAGCGAACAAGAAACCTGTCTCTATAGAGTCACTGCTGGCCGCTGCGCGCCAACGCCTGCAGGAGGACACAGCCCAAGCAGGAAGGCCAGTTGCGACGACTCCCAACTTTAGCGACGAGCGAAAATCCCTGAATGCCATTCTTTCGCAACGAGCTTATCGCGGGGTCACGGAGGAGTCGACCATGGGGCGGCTCCGCGAATGGTTCTACAACTTGCTCGACAAGTTCTTCTCTTCCCTGGTGCGCTTCGGTTCTCGCGCTCCGTGGATCGTGTGGCTGCTGCGCATTCTGCTGCTTGTAGCCATTTGCACTGCGCTGGTCTGGTTTCTTTTGCGCATCGAGCGGCGCTCACGTATCCGGCTCATACCCGATGTCGAGCCTGCGACCGGCGCGCCGTCTGCGCGCGAGTGGCAGTTGTGGCTCCGCGATGCACAGGCGATGGCGGCACAGGGTCAATGGCGCGATGCAATTCACTTCCTCTATTGGGCGTCCATCGCACGGCTGGAGTCGAAGCGGCTGTGGCCGGCGGATCGTGCCCGGACACCACGCGAATATCTCGCCCTGCTCAAGGGTACCGATCCGCGCAAGCCAAACCTTACGGCGCTCACGAGGAGCTTTGAGCGCACGTGGTACGGCGGCCGCGCGGCCCAGGCCTCAGATTTCAAGGCCGCGTTGGAGATGGCTGCAACTCTGGGGGTAGCGGCGGAATGAAGCTCTTCGCCTCGCTCGACTCGAAGGACCGCAGGCTGCTCATCGGCTGCCTGGTCGCGGTTCTTCTCCTCGCCTTCGTCACCGCATTTTTGTCTCGCAACGAAAGCGATGACGAGAACACCGTGCCAAGTTCTTACTTAACCGGCAGACATGGTGCGCGCGCCGCCTACGAGATGCTACAGGCAAGCGGCTACAACGTACAGCGCTGGGAGCAGCCCTTAAGCGATCTGGCCGAACGTGCCGATGGGCAGACAGTGGTGATCTTTGCCGAGCCCGACCAAGGCAACGTCGCGGCGGAAGATCTGAAGGCAGTGCGCGACATCGTCGCGCGCGGGGGCCGTGTCCTGGTCACCGGGTGGGTGGGAGGTGGTCTGGCGCCCGATGGAAACGTTCAGCCGCCGGTGCAGTTTGACGTTGCCTGCAAACTCATGCCGCAGGGATTCGATCCACTGGCCGATTCCGGCGAAGTGTGGATGGTCCCTGAAGCCGGTTGGGGATTCGAGCACCCGCTCGACCGCGTGCAATACAACTGCTCGGGTACGCCAGCGATCGTTGAGTACGCCAAGGGCAAAGGTGAGGTTGTTTGGTGGGCAAGCTCCACGCCGCTGGAGAACGGCTCCATCGGCCGCGCCAATAATCTCGACCTGTTTCTGAATGCGCTTGGCACGCGCGACGGCCACAGCATTTATTGGGACGAATCGCTGCACGGCGAGACGCGCACGGAGTGGTTTTATGCGAGCGGACCGGCAATGTGGATGCTGCGAGCCGGTCTGTTTGCCATCGCACTTCTGATTCTCTTCAGCTTTAGCAGGCGGCGCGGCCCGGTGCGCGACCTTCCTGCAGCTGTGCGCGCTTCACCTGTCGAATTCCTCGAGGCGCTTGGCTCTCTTTACGCCGAGGCCCGAGCCTCCGCGACAGCCGTGGACCTTGCTTATGAGCGCTTCCGCCGCAGGATGGGTGACCTGTGCGGGCTGAAGGGCGCGAAGATGAGCGCTGAGGAGCTGGCTGGTGCGTTGCGCCGCCGTTTTCCGCAAGCTGCACCGGAGCTTGAAAAGGACATGGCAGATTGCGAAGAGGCCGTGAGCAACAACAAGCTGGCGCCAAAAAGCGCGCTGGCATTGGTCCAGGCGCTCAGCCGGCACAGTGAGCTGCTCGCCGCGGCAGCGCGGACGGGTCGGGCGCATCGATGAGAATCTGATTTATGTGAACGATAAGATCGACGGATCGAAAGCAAGGAGACCGAAATGACCGAGGAGAGCAAAATTGAAAAAGACACGGCGCCGCAAGCAACGTCATTGCCGGCGACTCAACAGCTGCTCGCCGCGTCGCGCGCGGAGTTGGGACGCGTCATCGCGGGCCAAAGCGAGGTGATCGGCGAGGTTCTGATCGCCGTGCTGACGCAGGGCCACGCGCTGCTCGAAGGCGTGCCGGGGATCGCCAAGACGCTCATCGTGAAGTCGGTAGGCCGCCTGCTTGGACTCGGCTTCCAGCGCGTACAGGGCACGCCGGACCTGATGCCCGCCGACATTCTCGGCACGACGATGTTCCGGCCTGGCACCGACACGTTTACTTTTCATGCTGGACCAGTCTTTACGGACCTGCTCCTCGTCGACGAGATCAATCGCATGCCTCCGCGCACGCAGGCCGCTCTGCTCGAATGTATGGAGGAGCGACAAGTGACGAGCGACGGCGTGCAGCGTCCGCTTCCGCCATGGTTCACCGTCTTCGCCACTGAGAACCCCATCGACTTTGAAGGAACCTATCCATTGCCCGAGGCGCAACTCGATCGTTTTCTGCTCAAGATCAAAGTGAGTTATCCCGCACCTGAAGACGAACGGCAGATGCTCGAGCGGCATCACGGGGCCGGCAGCGCAAACTTGCTCGAAGATGCGAAGATCCAGCCGCTCTCGGCCCAGCTTCTCGCGGCCGCGCGTGATGAGATCCGCGCCATCCGCGTCGAGAGCGATCTTTATGGCTACATTCTGGATCTTGTCCGACGCACCCGCGAATGGCCCATGCTGGCGCTCGGAGCGAGTCCGCGTGCGGCCATTTGCCTGCTGCGCGTGGCACAGGCCTTCGCCGCCTTCGAGGACCGCGACTACATCATTCCCGACGATGTGAAGCGCGCCGTTCTGCCCGCGTTGCGTCATCGCATTCTTCTCAAGCCCGAGGCCGAACTCGAGGGCTTTGACTCCGATCGCGTGCTCAATGACGTCGTCGCTGCGGTCGCGGTGCCGCGGGGATGATTTCGCCTTCGCTCCATCCCGAGCCGGTGCGAGCAACTTGCCAGCGGCGCGGCCGCTTCGCGTTTGGCCTGACACCACGCACCATCTGGCTGCTGGCTATTGGTCTTCTGTTCGCGCTGCCGGGATTCTTTCGGGCTACCTGGGGATATGGAATGCTCGTCTGGGACGCGCTGGT
>CAYYKV010000313.1:0-3528 GCA_964468605.1 uncultured Occallatibacter sp.
AGATCACGCCGCGGTGCTTCATGCGCTTGTACTTGCCGCAGAGGCACTCCCAGTCCGTTACCGGGCCAAAGATGCGGGCGCAGAACAGGCCGTCGCGCTCCGGCTTGAAGGTGCGGTAGTTGATGGTCTCCGGCTTGGTGACTTCGCCGTGCGACCAGCTGCGGATCTTTTCCGGCGAGGCCAGCATGATGCGGATGGCGTCGAAGTCGGTAATGGGGCTGGTAAGCTCAAACGGGTTCGAACGGAACAAGGCGACCCTCCTTGGCGAGCTCTCTGTTGCTCGCCGCGGTTACTCCCGGGATTCTTTTGGGATCCTTCCTTCCCGGGCAGCGGCGTTTACCGCTTTCAAGAAGGACCCTGAAAAACCAGCTATCAGCTTTCAGCCGTCAGCTCTCAGCTTCTTTTGCGCCTGAGTCGCCTTTACAACTTCCAGCTAACAACAGACTCCACTTTGCTCCGGCTGTCAGTTAAACCTCGATAAAGCTGAAGGCTGAGAGCTGACAGCTAGAGGCTGCTTCTTAGTCCGCAACCGCTGCAACTTCCGGCGCGGGCAACTTCTTAATCAGGTCCGCGCGCTTGATCAATTCCACGTCCAGGCACAGCGACTGCAACTCGCGAATTAACACGTTGAACGACTCCGGCACGCCCGGCTCGATCGCCGCTTCGCCCTTGACGATGGCCTCGTAGAGCTTGGTGCGGCCATATACGTCGTCGGACTTTGCGGTGAGCAGCTCCTGCAGGATGTAGGCGGCACCGTAAGCTTCCAACGCCCATACTTCCATTTCGCCGAAACGTTGCCCGCCGAACTGCGCCTTGCCGCCCAGCGGCTGTTGCGTGATCAGCGAGTACGGCCCGATCGACCGCGCGTGAATCTTGTCGTCGACCAGGTGCGACAGCTTGAGCATGTAAATGTAGCCCACCGTCACCGGCTGCTCAAACTGCTCACCAGTCAGGCCGTCGAATAGCATGGTCTTGCCCGACGAAGGCAAGCCGGCCGATGCCAGTAGCGCCTTGATTTCGCTTTCCTGCGCGCCGTCGAACACCGCCGTTCCAAACCAGATGCCCTTGCTCATGCCCTGCATGACCCGGATCAGCATCTCGTCGTCCAGCTCCAGCAACTGCCGCAGTACCGCGGTTCCGGCGAACTCTTTCTTCGCCATCTCGCGTGCATACTCGGCGCCGGAGTTGGCCTTCAACAGCTCGGCTACCTTCTTGCCCAGCTCGTGCGCGGCCCATCCAAGGTGCGTCTCAAGGATCTGGCCCACATTCATACGAGAGGGCACGCCCAAGGGATTGAGCACGATCTCCACCGGCGTTCCATCGGGCAGATACGGCATGTCTTCCACGGGAAGAATGCGCGAAATCACGCCTTTGTTCCCGTGCCGGCCGGCCATCTTGTCGCCCACGCTCAGCTTGCGCTTCATGGCCACGTAAACCTTCACCAGCTTGATCACGCCCGGAGGCAGCTCGTCGCCCTTTTGCAGTTTGGCCACCTTCTCATTGGTGATCTTCCGCAGCACCTCAATCTGGCGCGACGTCATCTCCTCGATCTCGTCGATCTGCTCGTTCACCCGAGGGTCCTTGTCGGCATAGCGGATTCGCTTCAGGTTCTTCGTCGAGATGCGCTCGATGGTGTCTCGGTCGAGGATCAGGCCCTTGGTCAGCAGGCGCTTGTTGGTCCGCTCGTCGTGCAGGTCGGCCAGCACTTCCTTGGCGCCCAGAATGGCTTCAAGCCGCTTCAGCCGCTCGTCGGTCAGAATGCGGATCTCGTCGCCCAGGTTCTTCTCCAGCTTGGCCACGTACTCGGCCTCGATCAGCTTGGCGCGCTCGTCCTTCTCCTGGCCCTTGCGGCTGAAGATGCGCACGTCTACCACCGTGCCCTCGATTCCCGGAGGGCAGGTCAGCGATGCATCGCGCACGTCGCCGGCCTTCTCGCCGAAGATCGCGCGCAGCAGTTTCTCTTCCGGCGTAAGCTGCGTCTCGCCCTTGGGCGTCACTTTGCCCACCAGGATGTCACCGTGCCCGATCTGCGCGCCGATGCGGATCACTCCGCTCTCGTCCAAATCGCGTAGCGCGTGCTCGCTTACGTTGGGAATGTCGCGTGTGATCTCTTCCGGACCAAGCTTAGTGTCGCGCGCCTCGATCTCGAACTCCTCGATGTGCACTGACGTGTAGTAGTCCTCGCGCACCAGTTGCTCGCTGATCAGGATCGCGTCCTCAAAGTTGTACCCGCGCCACGGCATGAAGGCCACCAGCACATTACGGCCCAGCGCCAGCTCACCTTGCTCCGTGCACGGCCCGTCGGCGATCACCTGCCCCTTCAGAACGCGGTCTCCTTGCAGAACCACCGGCTTCTGATTGATGCAGGTGTTTTGGTTCGACCGCTTGAATTTGATGAGCTGATAAATGTCCGAACCCACCTCGCGCGAAAGCTGCATGGGATGGTGCTCGCCCTCGACGCGCACGATAATGCGCTCCGAGTCCACCGAGTCCACGATGCCGTTGCGCTTGGCCAGGATCACTGCTCCGGAGTCGCGCGCCGTCACCCCTTCCATGCCGGTTCCCACCAGCGGCGCCTCGGCTGCGAGAAGCGGCACCGACTGCCGCTGCATGTTCGCGCCCATCAGCGCGCGGTTGGCGTCGTCGTGTTCCAGGAACGGCACCAGCGACGCGGCCACTGACACCAATTGCTTGGGGCTCACGTCGATGTAGTCGACATCGGTGCGGTTCACCAGCACAAAGTTCCCCTGCCGGCGCGCATTCACCAGGTCCTCGGTGATCTCGCCCTTGTCGTTGAATTCGATGTTGGCCTGCGCAATCGTGTGCCGGTCCTCCTCCCACGCCGATAGGTAAAAGCTGAAAGGAATGAAGTCGATGGCGCGCTTGCCCGCCTTCTTCAACTGTGCATTCAGCCGCTGCGCCTCGGCCTTCTCAATGTGGTCGCCTACGCGCAGACCGCTTTCGCCGGCGTTCACGATCTCCACGAAGTCCAGAATCTTCGAGTCCTTCACCTTGCGGTAAGGCGACTCGATGAACCCGTATTCGTTGATGCGCGCGAAACAGCTCAGCGAGCTGATCAGCCCGATGTTCGGGCCTTCCGGCGTCTCAATGGGGCAGATGCGCCCGTAGTGCGTCGGGTGAACGTCGCGCACCTCGAACCCGGCGCGCTCACGGCTCAGGCCGCCCGGCCCAAGGGCCGAAAGCCGCCGCTTGTGCGTGATCTCCGACAGCGGATTGGTCTGGTCCATGAACTGCGAAAGCTGCGACGAACCGAAGAATTCGCGGATTGCCGCCATCACCGGCTTAGCGTTGATCAGGTCGTGCGGCATGGCCGTGTTCAGCTCCTGATACACGCTCATCTTTTCCTTGATCGCGCGCTCCATGCGCACCAGTCCGATGCGGAACTGGTTCTCCATCAGCTCGCCCACCGCGCGCACGCGGCGGTTGCCCAGGTGATCGATGTCGTCCACCATGCCGATGTTCTTGCGCAGCTTGAGCAGGTAGCGGATGGTCGCGTAGAAATCCTCC
>CAYYKV010000314.1:0-3517 GCA_964468605.1 uncultured Occallatibacter sp.
TGGGGACGTTGAAATTCCCGTACATCAGCTTCGCGACCCGGGAATCTTTGAAGATGACGGTAGCGTTTACCTCTTCTATTCAATCTGCGGTGAGCAGGGCTTGGCCGCCGCCGAAGTTACACTTCAGTGATGCAGTGAATCACGGTCCTCACGTCATTCTGCCGCTTGCGCCTCGATTTGCCGACAACGCAAACTGGCTCTGCAACGTCTCCTACTCGCCCTATCTGCCGTATTACTTCGTCATTTCGGTGCTGCCTCCCTAGATATCAAACATCGAGTCATGCTTCCACTCCGAGATTCGAGATCTCTCTTTGCGCTAGATCAATTGTGAGTTCCGACTGCCTAAAGTGTGCGTTGACAATGTCCAATCGATTCGGTAGGATGCGGTCATGTCGAAGCACTTCCAGAGGACCGTTGCTTTCACGCTGTGTTGTAGTGTCTGTACACAGACGAGGCGTCCTCTGGCAGGTGGAGGCTAGGCAAAATTCCCAATTGACCTAGTTCCAGCTAAAGTAGTTTCTTAGCCCACCGCCGGATGTTGATCTGGCAGGTGGGTTTTCTATTTATGGCCCACTTAAGCGCAGATGACCTCGGCGACTTGCCCTCACCCCGCAGGTAAGCGCAGCTTAACCAGGAAATTCGGAGAAGCCTGATATGAACCGGACATTGCGCAGTGTGCTGCCTATTGTGATTGCGTCGCTACTGATTGTGAATTCAGCGTTTGCAACGGACGGATACTTTCTCACTGGCTATGGGACCAAGCAACAAGGTCAAGGAGGTGCGGGTGTCGCCAAGCCCGGAGATAGCCTTGCGGGCGCGACCAACCCGGCGGGGCTTATCCTGGTTGGCAATCGTTTCGATATTGGTTTGACAGTGTTTCGGCCGAATCGCTCGGCGACAATTATCGGAAATCAGTTGCCGCCGGGGTATCCAAATGTGAATGGTGCATACGATGCCAACCGGGTAAAGAACTTTGAGCTGCCCGAACTCGGTTACAGTTTCCAATACCGCCCCAAGCTTGCGTTGGGTGTGGCGATCTATGGCAACGGCGGATTGGATACCTCATATCAGCAGCCTATTGGTCTCTTTGGCACCACCAGGGGCGGCGTCGACGTTGAGCAAGTGTTTATCTCGCCCACACTGGCGTATAAGGCAGGCGCACATAACTCGTTCGGAATAGCCGCAAATATCGCCATCCAGCGTTTTTCGGCTGAAGGATTGCAGAACTTCGTTTCTCTTTCGAGCGATCCAGCGCATTTGACTAATACAGGTCACTCCTATGCTGCCGGGGGCGGCGTTCGCGTGGGCTGGCTGGGTGAATTGAACAAAGCAGTGAGTGTGGGTGCGACCTATCAAAGCAGAACTTATCTGAGTAAATTCAACCGCTACAGCGGACTCTTTGCCGAACACGGTGGGTTCGATGTTCCGGCCAACTTTGCAGGCGGCGCGGCAGTGAAGCTTGGCACGAAAGCGACGCTGCTCTACGACGAAGAGCGCATTCTTTATGGCCAAGTGAAATCGATTGCCAACACTTTGGCGAGCACCTCTCCCCTCGGATCTGACATTGGCCCCGGCTTCGGATGGCACGACATCAACGTAATCAAAACCGGGCTTGCTTATGAGGTAAACCCTTCGTTGACGGTGCGAGGAGGTTACAACCACGGCGGCGTTCCCTTCGACAGTTCTCAGACGTTCTTCAATATTCTGGCGCCGGCCGTCACCAAGGATCACATGCACGTGGGAGCGACCGTAACATTGAATGGCGGGAAGGAGATCAGCTTCGCGTATATTCACGCCTTTAATAACACGGTGAATGGCGTGAATTCCATTCCGGCGGCCTATGGTGGCGGAAACGCAAATCTGAGCATGTATCAGAATTCGTTTCTGGTGGCTTTTGGATGGAAAAAGAAATAGTGCGCGTAGAAATGAGGTGAACCTGAATGACAGCCTGGTTCTCGGAAGAGTGGCCATGGTATGTAGCTGGGCCGCTGATCGGACTCTTTGTTCCGGCGTTGTTGATTACCGGCAACAAGGTATTTGGAATCTCAAGCAACTTGCGGCATCTATGTTCGGCGATCGTTCCCGGCAGAGTGGAGTTCTTCCGCTATGACTGGAAGAAGGCCGGGCTTTGGAACCTCGTCTTCCTGGGGGGAGTCATGATTGGCGGATTTCTTGCTTCTCATAGCGGGGCTGTGCATAACATCGCTATCTCCGGGGAGACCAGGATCGCTCTGAGTCGGCTTGGGATTCACGACTTTTCCGGAGTCGCGCCACATGAGTTGTTCAACTGGAGCGCACTGCTGACGCTCCGCGGCTTTGTATCGGTGGTAGTGGGCGGTTTTCTGGTGGGCTTCGGGGCTGCTTATGCCGGTGGGTGTACCTCGGGCCACGCCATCAGCGGTCTAGCCAACTTTGAGTTACCTTCGCTGATTGCAGTTTTCGGTTTCTTTGCCGGCGGCCTGGCCGCCACTTACTTCGTCCTGCCACTATTGTTGGGGGGTATATGACAACCGCATCTCTCCCTGAAACTGAAAATTGTGGCGCGGGCGGCTCCGAGCAGGATGTACGCCGACCAGCATTTTTGCTGGTGTACTTGCTTCTTGGAATCGCCTTCGGCGTAGTTCTGTGTCGGTCTGAGGTCATCTCATGGTTCCGCATCCAGGAGATGTTCCGCTTTCAGTCATTTCGCATGTACGGCATCATCGGTTCGGCAATTGCGACGGCGGCAGCTTCTATCGCCCTGATCAAGAGGGTAAAGTTGAAATCTGCCTCCGGCGAGATCATTGCGATTCCCCGCAAGGAATTGGGTAGCGGCGTACGGTATGCGGCGGGCGGCACGATCTTCGGACTGGGGTGGGCGTTGACCGGTGCCTGTCCCGGACCGCTCTTTGCGCTGATCGGGAACGGGGTGTCGGTGATGATAGCGGCGGTTCTGAGCGCACTCGCGGGAACTTGGGTGTATGGATGGTTGAGGCCACGGCTGCCGCATTGAAATCTGACTGGCTACCCTCTGGGATCGGCGCGTTCGATGGTTATCAGTTGTCAAACCCGGTTGCAACTTCCGCTTCTGTCGATCGACAAATGTTGTTCGGCTCCCCTGAAATTTGGAGATGCATGGAGAAACGAAGAGTGCGCCCAACCGGTGATTCAGTCAAAGAGCGCACTCTCCATTTAACTGGATGATGCCTACCGAGTGTTGGCGAACCGATTGTCTGGAAAATGTATGGCGCTGTATTTCCCTTGTTCGGCGAGATGCACACGCAGGAGCGCAGATCCCACACCAGACGCGCCGACGAAGTAATCGATATCGGTATTTGCCTCCTGTTGGGTTACGCGTGGCCGCGCCTTCGCGTTGCGTTTTCTCTTGCCGTCTGAGTTTGTATCATGATTCACGAGTTTGCGTGCTGCGCGCTGCGCGGTGGCAAGATAGTCCAGACGTTGAGTGAACGCCCACATCTCCACGAAGAGATCGATGACAGCCGGCGAGCCGCAGCATTGGCAAACGACATTCCAATAG
>CAYYKV010000315.1:0-3513 GCA_964468605.1 uncultured Occallatibacter sp.
TCGCCGTACACCGGCAGCGGCTTGCCTTCCAGCGCATTCAGAATCACCAGCGGAATCAATTTTTCAGGAAATTGAAATGGCCCGTAATTATTCGAGCAATTCGTCGTCAGCACCGGCAGCTTGAAGGTGTGAAAGTACGCCCGCGCCAAATGGTCCGATCCCGCCTTCGACGCCGCATACGGACTGTTCGGCGCATACGCAGTCTTCTCGCTGAACGCCGCATCGTCCGGCCCCAGCGTTCCATACACCTCGTCCGTCGAGACGTGCAAGAACCGGAACGCTGCGCGATCTTCGTCGCCAAGTCCGCTCCAAACCATGCGCGCCTGTTCCAGCAACGTAAGAGTGCCCATCACATTGGTGCGGACAAATCCCTCCGGCGACACAATCGACCGGTCTACGTGGCTCTCGGCGGCAAAATGCACAATCGCTCTTGGCAGGTATTTGCGCAGCAATGACCCCACCAGCTCCGCATCGCATAGATCGCCGCGCACAAACGTATAGCGATCGTCACCCTCCAGCGGCGCAAGATTCGCGGCATTCCCGGCATAGGTCAGCACGTCCAGATTCACTACTGGACCGCCCCCAGCCTTCATCCAGCCCAAAACAAAGTTCGAGCCGATGAATCCCGCCCCTCCAGTCACCAGAATCGTCGAGTTCATGCGCTTCATTGCCACCGAGTATACGGTACAAAACACGCAACATGGGATGACTCTGGAGAGTCCGGCCCTCGCCGTCTCGACCATGAACCCCTGCGGAATCTCCGACCGCGCCAGCCCCGCCGTCCCCCATTCTGAAGGGAAGTGCTGCATTGACCGCGGTTTTTCGTTATATTAAAAACAGCGCAGCTCCGGGACGCGGCCGGATCTGTTCATTTGAAACCTCTTGATTTGCTGGCAAGGCGATTTTTCGAATCCGGAATCGCAGAGCGGTTGTGTACTTCAAAGTATTCACGTTGTCGCAATCAAACTTTCTGCTCAAAAAAGGCTGCCATGGCATCTTCCAATCGCCGTCTCGGCCCACCGCAACCGCAGGGCCTCTATCATCCTCGCGATGAGCACGATGCCTGCGGCATGGGTCTGGTCGCGAACATCAAGGGCGAGAAGAGTCACGAGATCATCCGCAAGGGCCTTGAGGTTCTCATCAACCTCACCCATCGCGGCGCGGCCGGCTGCGATCCGGAGACCGGCGACGGCGCCGGCATTCTTATCCAGATTCCCCACGCGTTCTTCCTGAGCCAGTGTTCCGACCTTGGCATGAAGCTGCCCGAGCCCGGCGCATATGGCGTGGCCATGTGCTTCCTTCCCGTCGAGCGCCAGAATCGCCTTCAGTGCGAAGGCGTTTTTGAGCGCATCGCGCAAGAAGAAGGCTGCACCGTCCTTGGCTGGCGCGACACGCCTGTCAACGGCGACGCCATCGGCCGCGAGGCCCGCAGCTCTCAGCCCTACATTGAGCAGCTCTTCATCGGCCGTCCCAAGGGCCTGGATGAAGACGCATTCGAGCGCCTCCTCTACCGCGTTCGCCGCCGCACTGAAAACGAAATCTTCGCTTCCGAAATCGAGGACAAGGACACCTTCTACATTCCCTCGTGTTCGTGTCGAACCATCATCTATAAGGGCCTCATGCTGGCCCCGCAGATTGAAAAGTTCTATTTCGAACTCGCCAATCCTCTCGTCACCAGCGCGCTCGCGCTCATTCACCAGCGCTTCTCCACCAACACATTCCCGAGCTGGAAGCTCGCTCATCCTTACCGCTACGTTGCCCACAACGGCGAGATCAACACGATCCGCGGCAACGTCAGTTGGATGAACGCCCGCCAGTCCGTTTTGCAAAGCTCGCTTCATGGCGACAAAATCAGCGAGCTCTATCCCGTCGTCGTCCCCGGCGGCAGTGATTCCGGTTCGCTCGACAATGCAGTCGAGTTCCTTTTCCAGTCTGGTCGCTCCCTGCCCCACGTCATGGCCATGCTCATTCCCGAGGCTTGGGCCGGCAACCCCGACATGGACGAGGACAAGCGCGCCTTTTACGAGTACCACGCATCGCTCATGGAGCCGTGGGACGGTCCCGCAGCGATCGCATTCACTGACGGCCGCGTCATCGGCGCTACGCTTGACCGCAACGGCCTTCGCCCCGGCCGCTACATCGTGACGAAAGATGACTTAGTTGTCCTCGCCTCGGAAGCGGGCGTCATCGAGGCTCCGCCCGAGGACATCTTGAAAAAAGGCCGCCTGCAACCCGGCCGCATGTTCCTCGTCGATACCGTTCAGCAGCGCATCATCTCTGATCCTGAAATCAAGAAGTCTCTTGCCGCACGCCAGCCTTACGGTGATTGGCTCAAGCAACAGCAGGTCACCATCGACTCGCTGCCTGAGCCCGCGCGCGTGATCGGGTTCAACGCTGAGACCCTGCTTCGCCGCCAGCGCGCCTGCGGCTACAGCGAAGAAGATCTTCGCATCCTGCTTGCTCCCATGGCCGCTGAGGGTCAGGAGCCAGTCGGATCCATGGGCACCGATGTGCCGCTGGCCTGTCTCTCTGACCGCCCGCAGCCGCTCTTCAACTACTTCAAGCAGCTCTTCGCCCAGGTCACCAATCCACCCATCGACCCCATTCGCGAAGAGCTCGTCATGTCGCTCATCAGCTACATCGGCACCGAGCGCAACATTCTGGATGAGGCGCCGGAAAACTGCCATACCCTCAAGCTGCCGCATCCCATCCTCACCAATCGCGACCTCGAGAAGCTGCGCCGCGTCTCTTCAGGCGATCTGCTCGCCACCACGCTGCCCGCACTCTTCCGCGCCGAGGATGGCGAAAAGGGCCTGCGCCACGCGCTTGAAGACCTGAGCAATCGTGCCTCGCACGCGGTCGACTCCGGCTATTCGCTGCTCATCCTCTCCGATCGCGGCGTCGATCCGACTTACGCGCCCATTCCAAGCCTGCTGGCCATGGCCGCCGTTCACAACCGCCTGGTCCGCGAAGAAAAGCGCACCCAGGTCGCGCTCATCATCGAAAGCGGCGAGCCGCGCGAGGTCATGCACTTCGCCCTGCTCATCGGCTACGGCGCCAGCGCCATCAACCCCTACCTCGCCATCGAGACCATTCACGACCTCAAGCGCCGCGGCCTGCTGCCGGAAAAACTCTCCGCCGAATACGCCGAGAAGAATTTCATCAAGGCCATCAACAAAGGCCTGCTCAAGACCTTCTCCAAGATGGGCATCAGCACGCTGCAAAGCTATCGCGGCGCGCAGGTCTTTGAGGCGGTCGGCCTCAACCGCTCGCTCATCGAGGATTATTTCCCCGGCACTGCCTCGCGCATCGAAGGCGTTGGCCTCGCCGTGCTCGCTCGTGAAGCGCAGTTGAAGCACGAATACGCCTTTCAGCCGCTCACCGACTCGGAAACGGACCTCGCTGTCGGCGGCCAGTATCAGTATCGTGAAGGCGGCGAATTCCACCTGCTCAATCCACTCACCATCAGCAAGGTGCAGCACGCAGTCCGCACCAACAACCCGGCGACCTTCC
>CAYYKV010000316.1:0-3502 GCA_964468605.1 uncultured Occallatibacter sp.
AGACGGCCTGGGCCAGTCGCCAATTGGACACACCGACGCCCATGCCACCCTGAATGATCTTAGGAAATTGGATCATTCTTAAATTGTTTCACAGATTCAGTTGTCTACGGAGTTTTTCACGGGAATTGGTAACAAAAGCATCGCATGGGACTGCCAATCTTGGAAGAGAAGGAACCACCAGCAACAGCTGTTTCGACCAGAATCTAGAGCTTTTCGCGCAAGAAGCTGATCACGCGCTCGGCCTGCACCACGCCAACCATGCGGCCCTGCGAGTCAACGACGGGAAGCGCGTGGAGGTTGTATTTGTCGAACATTTCGGCCAGTTCGTTCTGCTTCATGTCAGGCGGGCAAGAGATGACGCGCGGCTCGGCCAGGACGCTCAGGTGCGAATCAGGCTGAGCCATGACCAGGCGAGCCAGCGGGATGGCGCCGCGAAGCATGCGCTTCTCATCGAGCAGAAAGACTTCGGTTACGCTTTCCGGATCGCCGTCGAAGCTGCGCAGCGCCTGTACGGCCTGCGCGACGGTCGAATCCACACCCAGATACACGAACTCCGTGGTCATGCATCCGGCGGCGGAGTCCTCGTCGAACTCGAGCAGCTCCTCGACCTCCTGCCGCTCCTCCGGCTCCATCTCCTCGAGGATGGCGTCGGACTGTTCCTCGGACAGCTCGGAGAGCAGATCGGCCGCGGCGCCGGGATCCATCTCCTCCACGATGTCGGCGATGCGCTCCTCGTCGAGCTTTTCGAGCAGCGCCTTTTGCAGCTTGGGCTCGACCTCTTCCAGAGTCTCGGCGGCCACCTCCTGGTTGAGCGAGGTGAAGACGGCCTCGCGCTCAGCGGGCGCCAGATCTTCCAGAATGTCGGCCAGCTCGGAGGGGTGGATGCCGGCGAGGCGCTCGTGTTCGATGCGCAGCTTGACGCGCCGCGCGGGATCGGGCTCAATGACATCGACAAACTGCCAGGGAATAGCGCGCGCGCTGAACTTGCGTGAGATGGATTCCAGCCGAGCGCGCGGCAGGACGCCCTTGAAAACCCTGCGAAACGCTCCCCGCAGCCCGACTTCAACTTCAGCCACGCGCAGATGGTGGACTGCGCCCTGGTCGGTCCACTCCAGGTCCACATCGTTGACGCGGACCACTTTTCTGCCGTTGATGTCGATGATCTGGCGGTCGACGAGGTCCCGCTGCAGGAAGAGATAACTGCCGTCGTCCTTGAGTGGAGCAAGCGCCTCAGCCGAGCGCAATTCGAGCGTGCCGGCTGGGGTTTCCATCACTTCCTGCGAAGGCACAATGGAAAGGCCGGAGCGGGTTTTGAGTGCGATTCCTGCCACTCTGCCGCCGTCCGGCCCCGTGGTAACCACAATATCTTTGAGCTTGCCCCTCAACTGTCCTTGCGCGTCTGTGACCGGCGTGCCGAGAAGCGCCGTCAGGCTGACGCGGATTGAGGTGCGGTGGTTCATGTGCGGCTCCGTGAATTAAGCGTCGACCTATCGACCGCAGTTTACTCCCTGAGATGCCGCACGCGCCGGCGTGAGTCCGCGCCGTGGCCAACGATAGTAATCCCTTGCTCGCTTGACACAATCGCATCCAGACTTGAAACTGCCAGCTAGGTCGTTAGACCGCGGGGTGGCGCAATTTGCACCATCAGTGGAGGCAGAAGGCAGCCTGGTGACTGAAACGAGTAGAGGACCGCGGAGTTTCCGGCTGAACTCCACGATGGAGAGTGTCAGCGAGGTGGAAGCGGCGGCGGATCAGCTGGCCACGGAGGCAGGTCTGGACGAGGATCAGCGCTTCCACATTGGCATGGCTGTCCGCGAGGCGGCCATTAATGCCGTGCTGCACGGAAACGAATACGATCCCGCACGCCAGATTGCGGTCTCGCTGGAAAATACGGGCAAGGACCTGGTGATTGTGATTGCCGACCAGGGCCACGGATTTAATCCCGATAAAGTGCCCGATCCGCTGGCGGCCGAGAACCTTCTCCGCGGCACGGGCCGCGGCATCTTTCTCATCCGGTCTCTCATGGATGAGGTACACTTTCGACAATTGCATCCAGGAACCGAGTTGACGCTGATCAAGCATCTGGCGCCAACGGCCAAAAACACTTAGCATGGTGGCGAGAGCGGGAAGCAATGAATCATCGTTTTTCCCGCGAAGGGGCCGGGCGAGGAGTTTTCCGCAAGCCGGCGGCGGCAAAGATGCTATAACCGAAGTACCAACAAGGAGGGATTTTCCGTGGCACTTGCGATAGCTTCCAGGGAAGTGGATGGCGTCACTGTTTTGGAACTCAGCGGGCGGATCACACTAGGCGAGGGCAGCGTACAGTTGCGCGACGCGATTCGCGACCTGATCGCCAAAGGGCAGCGCAACATCCTGCTGGATGTGGGTGAGGTGAGCTACATCGATAGCTCGGGCCTGGGTGAACTGGTGAGCGCCTACACCTCAGCCAGGAATCAGGGCGCAAAGCTGAAACTGCTCAAACTGACCAAGAAGGTCCACGATCTGCTGCAGCTGACCAAGTTGTATACCGTCTTCGACATCTACGACGACGAGGCCAGCGCGGTCGCATCCTACAAATAGCCCCAATCGGGCGAAGCTCTTAGACGAGAAGGCCATTCCGCGCAAGCGGAATGGCCTTTTGCGTTTTCCCGGGCGAGGGCAGCAGCGCGAATCTAAAAGCTCACGTTCGGCACGGCTTGCGACGCCGGGCTTGCAGTGAAGTAGGCACTGTTCTGGTGGAAGCCGGCAATTCCCGCCCAGATGCTGTTGGGGAACTGCAAAATGAAGGTGTTGTAGTCCTGGATTGCGTCGTTATAGCGCTTTCGCGCCACGCTGATCCGGTTCTCGGTTCCGGAAAGCTCATCCTGCAAGCGCATGAACTGATCGCTGGAACGCAATGTCGGATAGTTTTCCGTAAGAACGAGAACCTTGGCGAGGGCATTATCGAGCTGGCCGTTCGCGGCGATCTTGTCTGCCGGGGTCTGGGCATTCATCAGTCCGTCCCGGGCCTGCGCGATGTCGGCGTACACGCTGCTCTCTTCTTTGGTGAAGCCCTTTACGGTCGATACCAGGTTGGGAATCAGGTCAGCGCGCCGCTCCAGTTGAACGTCGACTTCAGACCATGCGGCTTTTACTGCCTGATCCTTGGTCACCATCTGATTCCTGGCGCTGACGTAGCTGCCAAAGACCATGAGGACCACGAGAAGCAGGACACCCAAAACGGCGAGCGTAATTCCAAGTCCACGGCTCATACAGTTTGATTCTCCTCCGGCCTCTTTTTGCGAGAAGCCACGCATATCAAGTGACTCTTACCAACTTCCTCCGGCGCCGCCGCCACCAAATCCGCCGCCGCCACCGCCAAATCCACCAAAGCCTCCGCCCCCTCCACCACCGCCGAAACCGCCTCCGCCGAATCCGCCGCCCATTCCAGAGCCACCGCCCCAACCACCGCGGCCCCAACCGCCAAAGAACAGGCTGGCGCCGAAGAGCATGCGGAGAAGCG
>CAYYKV010000317.1:0-3499 GCA_964468605.1 uncultured Occallatibacter sp.
CTCCCAACTCAGCCGTCGCCCTTGCCGCTCGCGTAAAACTTGCTGGCCAGGATTTCGTTGGAGAACAGCGAGAGCTTTACCTGTCAGAAGAGCGGCCGGGAGAGGAAACGCCTTACGAGAGACTCTTGGGAGATGCCATGGCCGGCGACGGCGCGTTGTTCACTCGTGAAGACGCGGTTGAGGCCGCGTGGATCGTTGTTGATCGGGTCCTCAAGACCCATCAGCGTGTTCGCTCATACAAACGCTTCAGCTGGGGTCCAAAAGCCGCTGACGCGATCATCTCCGCGGATGGCGGCTGGCATAATCCCAGCAACACAGTCTTGTTATGATGACAATCCGGAGCTGACGTGTTTTCGTCCTGCTCGATGAATCAGGGAAAGGTGGCAAGGAACTTCCTGTCTGTGGGTAGATCAGCGTCGCCACAGGATTTGACCCGCTTCGAGCGGCACAGATGCGTTGGGATGGCTACGCGACAATCCATCTGCTGATGCCGGATGGCTCAATGAAACTCGGAAGGGAAGCCGTTGCAGAGGTTCTGCGACATTTGCCCAGTACCAGATGGTTCATCTGGACGTTCGCAATCAGCATCTTCGGGATTCGTCCATTCCAGGCGATACTTAATCTGGCTTATGCCATCCTGGCTGACGTGCGTCCAGTGTTTGGCTGTGAGAGCTGCGGCACGCCAAGCCTGTGGGTGCGTCCGATCAGGTGGATAGTCAAATGGGTAGCATCACTCTTCGGTGGGATTCACCACCCGAGTCCGAGCCGCCATTTCAGTTCATTGCCGGCCAGATGGCGTTCCCCGCAGACGCACAGCATCTGACTTCAGATGTTTAATATGAGATCGACAGGCTGCTGGCCGCATGTCAGAACTCATGCCTTTCAATCTCGCAGCAGACGCCGAGGCTTCTCGGGCGAGTTCAGAATCGATTTGGGTTTCTTGCCCGCGGCGAATTCTTCGATGACGAGACTTATGTAGTGCACCGTTCCGTCCAGCATGAGATCAGTTAGCCCTGCAATATGGGGAGTGACCATTACCTGAGGAAGTTGAAGCCAAGGATCCTCGTGATCAGGCGGTTCATCCTTCAAAACGTCGAGCCCCGCAGCCGAAATCTGCCCATGTGTAACCGCATCAACAAGTGCCGCCTCGTCGATGAGCATGCCGCGAGCGACGTTGACAAGGATGGCCCCGCGCTTCATCGCGGCGAGTTGAGCGGCACTGATCAGGTTCTCGTTTTCCTTGCTGGCTCGAACACAGATGACTACAAAATCCGCATGAGCGACTGCGGTATTCAGTTGATCAGCAGGATAGGCAGTAACATCGGCAGGGGCATTCTCCGGGTGCTCATCCGTTGCTACGATCTTCACGCCAAAAGGACGCAAACGATCTACGAGCTGTTGGCCGATGGTTCCCAGGCCAACGATGCACACGGTCTTCCCGCTGAGTGAGAGACTGAGCGTGGGCGGTCTGACAGGGCTTCCCTGAGTGGACCTCAAGGCCTCCCCAAGATGCCTTGAGGCGCCGAGCAGAAGTAATACCGCGAACTCTGCAACTGAGGTGGCATTCCCGGTGAGGTCGGCCGGGGCATACGAGACCCAAATGCCGAGTTCGCTGGCAGCATCGATGTCGACCTCCTCATACCCGTCGCTGGCCGTCTGAATGAACTTGAGCTTTGGCTGGACGAGAAGCAACTCGCGCGCGACATTACCCATCGCGAGAAGCACATCGAAGTCAAAGTCCGGGGCGTCCTTGCCACCGATCCACTCAACAACTTCATGGTGCGCCAACGTTGTACGAAACTTTTTCAGAAGCTCCGATGTAAAGAAAGTCTCGGTATGGAGAAATGCGATCTTCATGTTTATCCTTTTAACTCTGTTTGCCGAATGCCGGTAGATGCCTGATGCACCTTGGTCGTTCAGGAAATACGGAGGCGAGCAAAGACTGGAATCTTGACCACGTCCAGGATCGCACCGAAGGCAACAGCGGCGCCAAACTCGGTGGCTATGACCGCGAGGGGCAATGGCGCCATTGCGATTCCAAAGATTGCGAGAGTTGAAATGATAAGAACATCGGCTACTGAAGAAAGTACGAGCCAAATGCTGGGGCGCAGGCCCCAGAAATGCGAGCGTCCGCGAATGACATAGGTAGTGGCCTGGCCGCCAAACACAATACTCACCACGGTCAGCGTTTGAAGTGCCTCAATGCCGAGATGCAACTGAAATTTGCCCACTGCCAGGACTGCCGTGGAGAACGCAAGGAAGCAGAGTCCGAGCATCACTCCTGCACTCGTGATTCGGCCGATCTGCCAAGAGTTTGGCGTCTTTGATGGCCGCACTCGGTCAGTAGTCAGCGACATGGCAAGGAAGTCTCCGGTGATCATCACAATGACCATCAGCATAGGAGTCAGCACCGCGTGCCCCGTCATGACCAGGCCAACCGCCAGCAAGAGCGCCTGAAATATCTTCTTCTGAACCGAGTTGAGCGTGTAGGTGAGAATTCGTTGAAAAGTGACTCTGCCTTCTTTTACAGCAGCTACAATGCCGCCCAGCCCAGCCTCGGTTAGAACAACGCCGGCGGCCGATTTGGCTACGTCGGTTGCGGTCGAGACCGCAATGCCTATCTGCGCCTGGCGCAGCGCGGGTGCGTCATTGGCGCCGTCGCCACACATCCCAACTGTATGCCCGCTCTTCTGGAAAGCCTTGACGAGATCAAACTTGCCTTCTGGAAGAACACCTGCAAAGACCGAGAAGTCTTCCGGCTTAATGCCGTCCGGCAATTTGCCGGCTGGGCAGACTGCTCCCTGCAATCCAACCGCGCGAGCGACGATTTCGGCTGTGGCGGGAGCATCTCCTGTCACCATGACCGTGCGCACACCGAGACCATTCAACTCCGAGATAAGAGAGATCGAGTCGGTCCGCGGCGGATCGCTGAGGGCAATCAATCCAATGATCTGGTTGGACGCCGCTGGTCCCGCTGCAACTGCCAAAACTCGAAAACCTTGCTTCTCAAGTTCGTCGGCGATAGCGGCCGCGGCGGGAGAGGGCGCAGTGAGGGCGACAACCGCAGTGAACGCGCCTTTTATGATTCGCTCGGAACTACCTTTTGCATCTGTCGCGGTTGCTTCCGAGGTTTTCTTAACCGGATCGAACGGAACAAAAGCGGTCAGCTTTGGCAAGCCGGTGGCTGTCTTCTGCGACGCGGCAAGTCGAATGGCCGCATCGACAGGGTCCTGGCCCCCTTCAGAACTCGCCAGTGCCGCCATGCCGAGGACGTGCGCTTCGTCGAATCCAGGCAGTGGGCGAACGCTCGTGACGGTTAGTTCATTGCGGGTCAGAGTTCCGGTTTTATCTGAACACAACACATCGATCGATGCGGCTTCGTCCACGGCGGAAAGCCGTGTTGGCAACACGCCCTGCTTTGCGAGAGCACGAGCTCCAATCGCAGCAGCGAGGGTGAATGTTGCCGGTAATGCGACTGGGATGATGGCAAGGACCGAGG
>CAYYKV010000318.1:0-3495 GCA_964468605.1 uncultured Occallatibacter sp.
CGAAGTTCATTCAGATAAATCTCAATTACCTCGGCAGTAACCGGGTGATCGGTCCAACCTTCTTCGACCAGCGGAACAAGCAGCGGGCAGGCCTTCTCAATGACTTGGAGCCCGTGAGCGCGGCAGGCGGCAGTGTAAGCGCCACTGTGGACTGTGGCCTCCGTGGCAATGACGAGCACGTCGCCGGTGCGCGACGCAGCCCGCGCGGCGGCAGCGCCAGGCTCGATGACGCCGAGCACGGGAACAGAGACGGCATCCTGAATGGCATCGAGTGCCAATGCGCTGGCGGTGTTGCAAGCGATCACGAGGAATTGGGCGCCCTGTTCGCGGACCAGAAACTGCGCGCTCTGCGCGGCGTAACGGGCGATAGTGCGCCGCGACTTAGAGCCGTAAGGCAGGCGCGCCGTATCGCCCAGGAAAGCGAAGCGGGCGCGCGGAAACCGCTCAACGAGCGCACGCAGGACCGTCAATCCGCCGAAGCCGGAATCGAAGACGCCGATGGTTGGGGCCATGTCTTCCAGAGTAGCCTCTCTGAGCTTGATTCGTCCCGAAGTTCTACTTCGTGTTGCGCAAAAATCCGCTCATTGTCCGATCCTTTTCAGATACGCGTTCAGCTCCTCATCCACCGCCGGATAAGCACATGTTCCCGGGCGCACAAATAGGCAGACTCCCTGCCAGCATTGTGACTGTACGAATCCGGCTGGGAGGGCTGGTGAAGAGACTGGCGCGACCAGCGCGTCGATGGAGGGAGCATCCTTGGCAAGTTGCGCGGCGCTCTCCAGCGGAATGATCGGCACGTCGCGATGGAGATGCGCGTAGCCTCCCGACTCCCACCACATCAGGTGGTAGATTCCCACTCCACATACTCCAGGTTCGCGGCTGAGACGATCGAAGGCGCCGTCGCCCCAACGCGTTCTGTACCAGTCTGCGCATTGTGCCGTGAGCAGCGCCGATGAAACGAAAAAGAACACAACGCCGATTGCCACAACCCACTTGGGATTGTCGAGGAATTTCAATCCGAGCTTGATCTCACGCAGGAGATCGACAATGCCCATCGCAGCCAGGGTGATGGCAGGAGCGAGAATCGGATAAAGAAAGCGGATCTCCTTGTGCGGGATTATGCTGTGCGAGAGAACCACGATGGCGCAGAAGATGGCGAGGAAGGGGCTTTTCCGGGCGCCATGAAATAGCAGCAGGACCACCGGGCCGAGCAACACCACAAGAACGAGCAAATACCAGTACCACGGCTGAACCGGGAACAGCTTGCCTGGGCCTTGCACGTTCGCCTTAAAGTATCGGACGAACGACTGCCAGGGATAGGACCAGGTGAACCAATCCACGGCCCCGAAGACAAGCACCGGAACAATTGCTCCAGCTGCCACGGCGGGAATTCTCTCGCGCCAGCGCGGATAACAAAAGTAGACCATCGCAAACACGAGAGCGGGCAGCAATTGAATCCGCAGGCAGGCGGCCAACGCGCAGAGCATTCCTGCGAGAAAGAGCCGTTTTCGTTCGCCCAGCCGCTCGCCGTAAACGCCAAGATACAAACCAGGCATCAAGACGTGGGCGGCAACAACTTCATTCAGTGCCTTTGGCGCAAAGTAAACGAGCCCGAAGAAGAACGAGCAGGCGAGGGCTGCGATGAGGGCCGCGGGGGTTCCGCTGGCGCGCTTTGCCCACGCATACCCAAACCAGATTGTGACCAGTGAAATCAGCGACAGAACGATCGTGGTTCCCAGCAGGTAGCCGGCCGACGCCGTGCCCATCCAGGAGGTAACGCGCATCACCCCGGCAAGGAATGTGGGAAAAATCCAGGAGCGAATGCCAAGCCTCCATTCCCAGGAGACAACGCCATAGCCATAAAGCAGTCTGTGCGCCGGCTCGAGCGTCTGGAAAATCTCGTCGGGATAAAAAATGTTGGGCGAGCCCACCGCGAGCCCAATGCGCAGCGCAACGGCGAATCCGAGCAGCGCAGACCAGGCGGAGATCATTCTCGTGCGCGTCACGGGTGGCCACCACTGGCCGTCGCAGCGTACTCATTGGTCAAATAGATGCGCGTCAAGTCGGCGTGGCCGGCGAGCGTCGCGCGCGGCTGGCCATCGACCAGAAAGCGCACCTGGGTCACGCGAGACAAATTGGCGTTAAGCGTGGAGCAGATCGAGAGCACCGTGAGCGATTCAGTCTCGAGGCCGGAAGGATGGCCGGCGACAAAGGCCCCGGTAAGATTGACGACCGCAAGTTGGGGCCCGTTGGGCGTCGCGCTCCCGTTTGCGTTAGCTATGGGAACAAGAAAAACCTGCTCGATGGAGCTTGCCCCTCCGGGCGCGGGATGCACGGCATCGGGAGCAGCATATAGATCGAGCAACCTCCCCAGGATGGCGTGCGCGCGGGCCTCAGAATTCTGCGGCAAGGGCAGCGAAAGAATGCGTGGCTGCACGGTGCCATCGGCGTCATTGGCAACCATCAGGGTGGCTTGCTCGGCTGGAGCTACCTGGGGCGCCTGCGTAGGAGCAGAATCTTCGCCACGGAGCAGGCGATCGTGAGCGCGGCGCAATTGGTTCCACAGCAGCACGCCCATGATGACGGAGGCGGCGAGCAGGAAAATGAAGAGAACGGTCTGGTGGCGAGGGATCACTGCTGGCGGTCCCCCCTTGCTTGCGATCGCCATTCGACCAGAGCCGCGGCCAGCGCGTCCGCCACGCGCGCCTGATAGTCCGGATCGTCAAGACTGGCCAGCCCTTGCGCATCCGTCGATCGCTCCGGCGCGACCTCAATGGCCACCGCCGGACAGCTCATGCTGTCGATCGCAGGCAGTGCAGTACGTCCCAGAGTAACTGGTACGGCGGCGTGGGATAACGCTGAGTTGACCACTCCGGCAAATGACAGGCTGCGCATAATCCACGCTGCCTGCGCGGTCTTCCAGGGGAAAAAGTGCGAGTCCTGAACCGGAGCCAGAGAAGAGACGAACAGGTGCACGCCGGAACCGCTTTCTGCGGCGTGCAGACTCATGCAGGCCTGCGCGTTAGCGTGGTTGGCAATTTGGGCGCGGGAATCGGGCTCCTGCGTCGCGTCGGATTCACGCGTGGTCACGACCGAGAAGCCGCGGGCCATGAGAAGTGAGCGCAACCTGATGCTGAGGGCCAAAGTGTATGCCTTCTCAGTTTCACTGCCGAGGCGTGCGCCTGAGTCTTCGCCGCCATGAGCCGCGTCGAGCACCACCACAAAGCGCGGGGCGGCAGGCGGGACTTGAGCAAAGATTGGAACGGTTACCGCAATCGAAAACATGGCTGCGACCGCACGAAACCATCCGCGACGATTCTGCCTTCCAATGTTTATTGGGCCGGGATTACGAAACGCAAAGTATGCAGCGCGCAGCATAAGAAAAAATGACGCGCCCGAGTCCGACCGGTTCCGCCGCATGGCCTCAATCGAGCGCATAGATGGCCAGGCCGCTCAGCAGCTTGGGGAAGAAGTCGGTCGACTTTTGCGGCATCA
>CAYYKV010000319.1:0-3470 GCA_964468605.1 uncultured Occallatibacter sp.
TCGATCAGAACCTGGTGGCCGCGCAGCAGACGCGGCGCGTGCTCGATCGCCTGGTTGGCTACCAGATTTCGCCGCTGCTTTGGGACAAGGTGCGGCGTGGACTTTCAGCGGGGCGCGTGCAAACGGTTGCGCTGCGGCTGATTGTGGAACGTGAGCGCGAGATTCGCGCCTTTCAGCCGGTCGAGTATTGGACGCTCGAAGCACTGCTCCATCCCGAAAAACAAGCCGATCAAAAGTTCAAGGCGAAGTTCATCGGAATAGCCGGCGAGCCGGTGCGCGTGGCCAACGGCACGGACAAGGACGGGAAAGAGCAGTTCATTGCGAGCGCGCTGCCCGACAAGAAGCAAATGGACGAGGTGGTGGCCGCCCTCGAAAAGGCGGACTGGTCGATCACCGCCGTGCAGGCTCGCGAGCAGCAGCGCCGTCCGCTGGCGCCGTTCATCACCAGCCAATTACAGCGCGACGCCGCCAACAAGCTCGGCTTCAACGTGCGCCGCACCATGGGTGTGGCGCAGCGGCTTTATGAGGGCGTCGACATCGGCGCCGAGGGCACGACCGGCCTTATCACTTATATGCGTACCGATTCGCCGCGTGTAGCGCCCGAGGCAGTCACAGGCGCGCGCGAGTGGATCGGAAAGGAACTCGGCAAGGAGTATTTGCCTGAAGTTCCAAACGCGTACAAAGGCAAAAAGGACGCGCAGGATGCGCACGAGGCGATTCGTCCGACGGATGCATCGCGCACGCCGGAGTCCATTGCGCGCTACCTGAGCGACGAGCAGCTCAAGCTCTACACGCTGATCTGGCGGCGCTTTGTAGCTTCGCAGATGGTTCCCGCGATCTACGATGTGACCACAGCGAACATCGCAGCGATCTCAACCAAAACCGGAAAAACATACGACTTCCGCGTAAGCGGTTCGGTGATGCGCTTTGACGGATTCCTGAAGGTCTACGAGGTTTCAGAAGACAAGAAGGACGACGACGACGAGAGCGCGAACCGCCTGCCCAATCTCGACGGGGTCAAGGCGCTGGGACTCGACGAGCTGCTGCCGGAAGACCACTTCACGCAGCCGCCGCCGCGTTACAACGAAGCTTCACTGGTCAAGGAGCTGGAAGAGCGCGGCATCGGCCGGCCTTCGACCTACGCGTCGATCATCAATACCATTCAGGACCGCGAGTATGTGGTGAAGCACGGCGGCTCGCGCGGACGCTTCTATCCGACGGAAATCGGCGTCGTGGTGTGCGATCTGCTCGTCGAGAACTTCCCGTATATCTTCGATACCGCGTACACGGCCAAGCTGGAAACCGAGTTGGACGACATTGAAGAAGGCACGGAGAAATGGACCGATCTGCTCAACGGTTTCTATGACCACTTTGAAGGCGAATTGAAAGACGCCGGCAAGAAGATGCGGAACATCAAGCGCATGGAGGAAGTGACCGGCGAAAAGTGCGAGGTGTGCGGATCGCCCCTGGTGCTCAAGTGGGGCAAGTTCGGCACGTTCTTCGCTTGCTCCGCATACAACAAGAAGGATCCGACGAGCTGTACGTTCACCAAGGAGAACATCGCGTCGAAGCCCGATCTGAACACGCCCGAGGCGCAGGAGGCAGGCGACACCGAGGAGTACTGCGAGAACTGCGGCAAGGTGATGGTGATGCGGCGCGGCATCTTCGGGCCGTTCATGGCATGCCCGGACTACAACGCCGATCCTCCGTGCAAGACGTTCCGCAAGCTGAGCTCGAAACAGCAGCAAAAGCCGCCCGAACCGACCGGCGAGCCTTGCCCGCTGTGCGGCAAGCCTTTGGTGCTGCGGCAGGGAGCGTACGGTGAGTTCGTCTCCTGTTCCGGCTACCCAAAGTGCAAATACGTGAAGCAGAACCTGATCGAGGGGATGAAGTGTCCCAAATGCGGCGAGGGCGACCTGGCCGAACGCCGCGCGCGCAGGGGCAACACGTTCTGGGGCTGCACCAACTATCCCAAGTGCGACTTCACATCGAATCTGAAGCCCGTGGCGAAGAAGTGTCCCAAGTGCGGAAGTCCGTACCTGCTGGAAAAGACGCTGAAGTCGGGAGTGTTTCTGGTGTGCCCGAATTTAAAGAAGACTGCCGAAGAAGAGGTCGCGTCGAAGAGGCGCGGCAAGAAGGCGCCCGTGGCTGAAGAGGGCGCCAAGGTGGTCTGTACCTATTCGAAACGCATCGGCGATGCTCCACCGCCGCCTACCGTGGAGACCCACGGCCCGGTCGTCGAAAACAAAGAAGAGAATCAGGAGTTGCAGCCGGCGTAAAAGGCAGCGACCAAGGATAGGGAACGGGGCGCGCTGAGACGGCGCGCCTTTTTCGTTAGCACGAAACGTCACAACATGACGCCGGTCGAATCCTGTACCATTGGCAGCGGAGATGTCCAATGGAACGAATGCTGGCCACACCGGCCGATGCCGAAATCATTCTGAGACTTTATGAGCTGCGCACGGAAGCGGTGATGCGCCAGGCGCGTGCGTGGGTTGGCGGCGAATTCTGGCCGCAAACGGCGGACGAATTCTATGCTGTTTACGACAACCCGCGCGATCCGCACAATCCGTGGCTGCGCCAGGTGCTGACCTACTGGGAGATGGCGGCGGCGATGGTTCTGCACGGCGCGGTCTCTGCCGAGCTGTTTGTAGACTGCAACGGCGAAGGCTTTTTCCTGCTGGCAAAGTTCGCGCACATCCTGGAAGCGATCCGCGAGAAAAACCCGACCTTCTTCAACAAGACCACCGAGCTGATCAACCGCTTTTCGGCGGCGGCGCAGCGCTATGAAGCGACCCTGAAGCGCGTGGAAGCAACGCGCAATGCCCGCGGAGGGAAGTAAGGACTGGCTGCTGACGCGCTGAATCGCAGTGTGAGCATCAGTGGGTTCGTCGCGGCAGCCGATTCACTCTTCCGGGTCCGGCGAACCTTGGTTGGTACTCGCCATGCTGGGGCAGACTCTGGTAATGTCGTATCGATTCCTCTTGCCCGGGCGGCTCCCCGCCGAGTCCCGGAGCCGGGGAAGGCTTTGACTGAAAGCGACCGGACAATCATGGCGCGAGCAATCTGGAACGGCAGAGTCATTGCGGAGAGCGATCGAACCGAGGAACTGGATGGCGATGTCTATTTTCCGGAGTCCAGCCTCAAGCGCGAATTCTTTCGGTCGAGCTCGACCACTTCAACCCATCCCTTGAAAGGCCAGGCGCGATTCCTGACCGTCGTGATCGACGGGCAGGACAACCAGGACGCAGCCTGGTACTATCCCGATCCCAAGCCATTCGCGCGCAAGGTCAGAGGCTATGTAGGCTTTTGGCGAGGCGTGGAAGTGGAGAAAAACAAGGAATAGCGAATCGGGAACAGGCGCGAAACACAGGCTGAAACCAGGGAGACAAGAGCGGAGCTTTAGTACGCCTGGAGCTGCTCGAGCGGCAGCCGCACGCGGAAGCAGGTTGAACCCGGCTCCGACTTCA
>CAYYKV010000320.1:0-3445 GCA_964468605.1 uncultured Occallatibacter sp.
GAATAGGGAATAGGGAATAGGGAATAGGGAATAGGGAATAGAGAAGCTCTCGCGGAATCTTCATGCTTGTCGGTGCGGTGTGCACCTAAAAGGAAAAGCAAGCGCAGATCCTTCGACTCGTCGCCGCAGCGACTCAATCAGGACGACAATTTGAGATTGGCGGAGTTTCTCGCCGTCCTCACTACGGAGTGGGGGCCTGAGCGGCGGGTTGGTTGGGTTTCGAGGACCGAGGATTTTTTCCGCGGAGCAGGAGCGTGGCGTAGACAACGAGATTGAGAGCGAGGACAGCGGCGGCGAGAAGGTCTTGCCAGCGCTGGGTGAGGCCGTTCTGGTAGATGACGGGGACGAGGTAGCGGGCGACAAAGTCGCCGGTGTAGGTGGCGATGCCAGCGCGAAAGGCAAAGTAGTTTTCGGCAGCAGTCAGGGGACAAATGATGCCGGGCGAAAGCTCGGCGTAGACCGCCCAGGCGAGCGCCGCGAGATGTAAGGGCGCGACCCAGCGACGCCAGCGGACGAGTAGCGCGCCAGCGACGACGAAGAGAATGAAGCCGAAGTGGAATAGGATCGTGGCTTCGGTCAGAGCGCGATACATTTGCTTGACGCTTACTGCGGCGCGGGGAGGTTGGACGAGACTTCGGGCGGGGGAACGGCGGCGAGGCTCTCGGTTTCCGCGGGCAGTGGGGCGGGGAGCGGGCGCTCGAGAGCGATGGCGAGAACTTCGTCCATGGTGTCGACGAAGCGGAGCTTCATGGCGTTCTTGATGTTGTCAGGCAGTTCGGAAAGGTCCTTCTCGTTGGCGCGTGGCAGAATTGCCTCGAAGATGCCGGCTCGAAGAGCGGCGAGGAGCTTTTCCTTGAGGCCGCCGATGGCGAGCACTTTTCCGCGGAGGGTGATTTCGCCGGTCATGGCGATGTCGCGGCGGACGGGAATTTTGGCGAGCGCGCTGGCGAGAGCCGTGGCCATGGTGATGCCGGCGGAGGGGCCGTCCTTGGGGATGGCGCCTTCGGGCACGTGCAGGTGGATGTCGATGTTGCGGTAGAACTCGCGCGAGAGGCCGAGAGCCTGCGCCTTGCTGCGGATGTAGGCGAGCGCGGCCTGCGCCGATTCCTGCATGACGTCGCCAAGCTGGCCGGTGATGGTGAGCTTGCCCTTGCCGTCGAGAACCTGGACTTCAGTGGTGAGGATGCTGCCGCCAACTTCAGTCCACGCGAGGCCGGTAACGAGGCCGACTTCGCTCTTTTCGTGGACCTCGGAGTCGCGGAACCTGGGCACGCCAAGGAATTCGACGATGTTCTGCGCGGTGATTTCCTCCTTGTGCTTATTGCCTGCCTTGACCACCTTGCGGGCGACCTTGCGGCAAACGTTTCCGATTTCGCGCTCGAGATTGCGGACGCCCGCCTCGCGCGTGTAGTAGCGGATGATTTCGAGGATGGCGTCGTCCGTGAAGACGATGTTCTTGTCGCTCAGGCCGGTCTGGCTGCGCTGCTTCTTGACGAGATACTGGCGCGCGATTTCGAGCTTTTCCTGCTCGGTGTAGCCTTGCAGGCGGAGAACCTCCATGCGGTCTTGCAGCGCCGCCGGAATGGTGTGCAGCACGTTGGCCGTGGCCACGAAGAGAACCTGCGAGAGGTCGTAGTCGACGTCGAGGTAGTGGTCCTGGAAGGTGACGTTTTGCTCGGGGTCGAGCACTTCAAGCAGCGCGGAGGCGGGATCGCCGCGGAAGTCTGAAGAGATTTTGTCGACCTCGT
The DNA here is from genome assembly GCA_964468605.1 of uncultured Occallatibacter sp. GTDB lineage: Bacteria > Acidobacteriota > Terriglobia > Terriglobales > Acidobacteriaceae > Telmatobacter. Next base: position 1,749 of record CAYYKV010000320.1, read on the forward strand.
CGAGGAGGAAGACGGGATTCTTGGTGCCGGCGCGCTTCATGTGCTGGATGATCTGGCCGGGCATGGCGCCGATGTAGGTGCGGCGATGGCCGCGAATCTCGGCTTCATCGCGCACGCCGCCGAGCGAAAGGCGGACGAACTTGCGGCCGGTGGCTTTGGCGATGGACATACCGAGCGAAGTTTTGCCGACGCCGGGAGGTCCGACGAAGCAAAGGATGGAGCCCTTGGGATTCTTGACCAACTGGCGGACGGCGAGGAACTCGAGGATGCGCTCCTTGATTTTTTCCAGGCCGTAGTGGTCGGTGTTAAGAACCTTTTCGGCGTAGTCGATGGAGCGGGTTTCCTTGGAGCGCTTTTTCCACGGCACGGCGAGGAGCCAGTCGATGTAGTTTCGGCTGACGGTGGACTCGGCCGACATGGGCGGCATGGCTTCAAGCTTCTTAAGCTCCTGCACGCACTTTTCGAGGACGTCCTTGGGCATGCCGGCAGCTTCGATCTTCTTGCGCAGCTCGTCGAACTCGCTTTTCTCGCCGCGGCCCAGTTCCTTCTGGATGGCCTTGATCTTTTCGTTGAGGTAGTACTCTTTTTGCGCGCGCTCCATCTGGCGCTTGACGCGGGACTGGATGTTGCGGTCGAGGTCGAGCTTTTCGATTTCGACGTCGAGGACGTCGGCGATGCGAGCGAGGCGCGCTGCCGGATCGAAGATGGCAAGCAGCTCCTGCTTTTCCTCGATGCCGACCTGGAGGTTGGCGGCGATGGTGTCAGAGAGTTTGGCGGGCTCATCCATGCGCACGCTGGCGATGATGGTTTCGTAATTGAGGGACTGCTGGAGCTTGACGTAGCTCTCAAAGAGAGAAGTGACGCGCTGCATCAGCTGTTCGGCGGCCGGCGTTACTTCGAAGTCGCGCTTGCCGGTGCGCACGGTGGCGACGAAGAAGCCGTCGCGGTCGGTAACTTCAAGGGACTTGGCGCGCTCAACGCCTTCAACGAGGACCTTGATGTTGCCGTCGGGCATTTTGACGCTTTGCACGATGCTGCAAATGGAACCGACCTGATAGATGTCCTTGGCTTTGGGCTCGTCGATGGAGGCGTCGTGCTGGGTGGCGAGAAAGATCTTGCGATCGCCGCTGAGGGCCTCTTCGAGGGCGCGCACGCTGGACTCGCGGCCCACCACAAACGGGGTCATCATATAGGGGAAGATGACCATGTCGCGGATGGGCATCATGGGCAGCTTACGCGGCTCGTTTTTGTCGCGAATCACAGTCATCAGGACACCTGAATGAAGCTCGTGGATCGTGGTTCGTGCATCGTTCTTCGTGAAACGTTGATGGTTCTTAGACGCCGAGGCCAGGCGAAATGGAGCGGGCCTGTCGCGGTGTCATGTAGGGATTGTACAGCCAAAGAGGCTATCGGCGAAGTTCCCCGAAGAGCGCAGAAGGAGTGCCAAAGGTAACGATGAGATTTCGGGCATTTCAGCCCGGCTAAGGGCAACCGCAAGGGCGGCGTGACGCATATCGCGCGGTGTGCGGGTTCGGGGCTGCTCAATAAATCAGCTTAAGCGAGAACTGAATCTGGCGGGAGTTGCCGGCGGTTTTGCTGATTTCGCCGAAGCCGGCGCCGGAAATAATGTTTGCCGGCAGTCCCATGTCGACAATGTTGAAGATGTTGAAGAACTCCGCGCGGAACTGGAGATCGAC
>CAYYKV010000321.1:0-3378 GCA_964468605.1 uncultured Occallatibacter sp.
GTTGGGCTGCCGTTTCGGACAGGGATTTCTCTTCTCCCGGCCAGTGACGGCGGACACCATTAGCGAGATGCTGCGGCTGCCCGGACGTATTCTGCCGGAGCCGGCGGAAACGAAAACCGGGCCGGTGGAGTGCGCGGCCGAGCCGCACCAGCAGGAGAATTCCGAAATGGAAATGGCGACCGAGACTTCCTGATTCGGGAACAGAATGAGTCTTCGGTTAATGGTTTCTCAGAGTTGCCGCCGTGCGACGGCGTATGCTGCGTTGCATGGAGCAGCCGGCACAGACTCAGCCCTCACCCGCTTCCGCAAACTTCGCCGGAATGATGGCCGCGCTTACATCGCCTTCACGCGAAGAGTCGAATCCGGCAACCGGATGGAATGAGAGCGATCTGGGCGACGATGTAGTGACGCTGAGCTACGAGCGTGCCTTGAACGCGCACGCCAGGTACAGGCAGCCGGGCGGGAACGGTTGGCCGGCACGGGCGCCGGAACGTGCAAAGGCGAGCGAAACGCATGAAGCGCCGGTTGCGCTTTTTGATGAGAGCTCGAACGAGCAGGCGAGCGACGCGCCGCAAGCCGCGAACGACCGCGATCTTCGATCAGCGAGTGTGACCATTCGCTTGAGCAAGGCGGAGTGCGCGCGGCTGCACCAGCGCGCTGCGGAAGCGGGAGTGACGATTTCGGCTTACTTGCGTTCCTGCACGTTTGAGGCCGACGCATTGCGCGCACAGGTGAAAGCGGCGCTGGCTGAGTTAAAGGCCGCTGCGTCCAAAGAAAAGCCGGTTGCAGCGGCGAAGGCACGGTGGTCATGGTTTGGGTGGTTGGCACGATTGCTTACGTGCAGGCAATCAGCGTCGCAAAGTGCTTGAGCCAGTGGGCCGCGGCAGACTTTTCGTCAGCAGCGGACCATCATTCCGCTTCAAGCACCAGGCACTTGAGGTATTCGGTCTCAGGCAGGTTGAGTACGACGGGATGATCAAGAGCTGCGCCGCGGCGTTCGAGCAGGCGCACGCGCCGCGATGCGTCGGCGGCGGCAGCGGCAACTGCGCCTTCGAGATCGGCCCAGGCCACATGATGCGAGCAGGAGCAGGTAACGAGCAGACCGCCGGGGCGCAGCATCTTCAGCGCGCGCAGGTTGAGTTCCTTGTAGCCGCGTAGCGCGCCTTCAACAGCGCGCTTGGTTTTGGCGAAGGCCGGCGGGTCAAGGACTATGACGCCGAATTGTTCGCCTGCCTGCGACCAGTCGCGGAGAATCTCGAAGGCGTCGGCTTCGATCCAATCGACGTCGGCGGAGAGTCGCGAGCGATTGGCCTGAAGGTTACGCTCTGCCACTTCGAGCGAGGCGCGAGAGACGTCGATGCCCGTCACCTGGCGGCAGACCTGGGCGAGATGCAAGGCAAATCCGCCCTGATAGCAGCAGACATCGAGCGCGCGGCCGCCTGAGTCGGATTTTGAGGCGCCGAGCCGCTGCGCCCAATCGCGCGCCGCAGCATAGTTGGTGCGCTGGTCGAGAAAGGCGCCAGTCTTCTGGCCGGCGTTGGCGTCGTAATGAAAAGCGAGGCCGTTCAAGTGGAACTCGGTCGCTGCGACGGGTTTTTGCGGATCGGCCAGCCAGAGCGGATCGAGGCTGGGCGCGGGGAGACTCTCCAACTCGCGAATGCGTGGATCGGGGCGCTCAAGAATGGCCGCGGGCGAAAGCTCCTCGCGCAGGACACGAACGCATGTCTCGCGAACCACTGCGTGGAGCAGCCCTTTGGTCAAGAGTTGAAGCACGACGAGATCGCCGTACTTATCGGCTATCAGGCCGGGCAGCTCGTCGGCTTCGCTGAAGCAGAGACGGCAGGCGTCGTTCGCGGCGTCCAACAACGGCTTGCGGCGCGCAATGGCCGCGCGCAGACGTGAGGCGAGCAGTTCGAGCCAAGCGGGCTCGTCGAGGGCGTCGCGCGAGATGAGGCGCAATGCAATCTGAGACGAAGGGCTGTAGAGCGCGGTGCCCAGGAGCAATCCGCGATTGTCGGCGACAGGCAACATCGTCTCATCTGGATTTGGAAGAGCGACTGAAACAACGTCGGACGCGTAGACCCAAAGATGGCCGGCGCGGAGACGATCCGCGGCACGCCGGTTTATGGTGGCGCCGAACGGCCCGGACTGAGTTTGACTTCCAACATCCCGCTGCGGCGCGGGTTGGTATTGCCGGACTGAGGTTTTCTGCGAACCGGGGCGGGGCCGGGAAGGCGCGCCATTTCTCGGCGAAGGGCGCACGATGGGCGCACCAACGAGCTTGCCCGGCGTTGCGGCGCTGACGGGCCGTTTTGCGCTGCGCCCCTTTGGCTTGGCGCCAGTCTTCGAATTGTCCCGCTTCGCCATCAGGCTCTAGTATCAGGCCTGAGAATGGGAGCGAATCGGAGTCCCGCTATTTTGACTGCAACGATTGCAGGTAACGGCTTAGATTGCTGATCCTGAGAGCCTTCACGTTCGCTTCGGCACCGGTGGCGTCCATACCGCTCAGAACTGGTCCCCAGACCGGCATATCGGCCGTGCCATGCGATGGATTGTCCGCGCCGAACTGCAACACTGTCATGACATGCGTAGAGGGAAACTTCCCTCCGTTGTTTTTGCTCAGGAGAGCGAGGTCCGCAGGTTGCTTCTTCAAAGCTGCGGCCACAGGGCCCTGTCCCCTGCCGTCCACTCCGTGGCACGGGGCGCAGTAGTTCACGTACATCTGCTTGCCGTTGGTGGCGGAAGTCCTGGTGACCGGAATGACGACCTTTCTTGAGGTCGATTGATTCGCATATCCGATGCCAGCCAGTAGGGCCAGGGCCAAAGCGGCGAAAAAGAGGTTTCTCACCATGTTTTCCTCGGTTCTTAACCTCCGGGGGAATTTAATTTCCTCCTTTTTTGCACACCAGGATGTGACGCGCGACACATTCGAAGGCCCTACTGGTTACCAGCGTGCTTCCCGGGACACGCTCTGCCCAAATTGAGCCGGCTCTATGGGATGGGCACTGGGCTTCCAAGTCAATCGCTAAACCGCTTCATTCGCGCCGAATTGAAGCGGCCTATAATAAAGCATGGCGACTGTCCGGCAGACAATTCCGGCAGAGGATCCGAGCACACCCGCGTCTACCGCGCAGGGTGCGCTCGCGCACGCCCCGAACGCCAAGGCCCACCCTAAGGACGAGCGCTCCATTGGCGAGCGCTTCGAGGCGCTGCTGAAGCAGGCACATGCCAACCGGCCCAATGAAGACATCTCATTGATTCGAAAGGCATGGGAGTTCTGCGTCTCCCACCACAAGGGGCAAACACGCGCCTCAGGCGAGCCGTACATTGTGCACCCGCTCGAAGTGGCCGAGGTGCTGGTGGAGATGAAGCTGGATG
>CAYYKV010000322.1:0-3368 GCA_964468605.1 uncultured Occallatibacter sp.
GCGGGACGGTCGACGCCGGGAAGCCCGCCGAGCACCATCTTGGCAGTGGCCATGGCTGCGCCAGTGTTGCCGGCAGTCACGAAGCCCGCCGCCTTGCCCTCGCGCACCAGCTTGAGACCCACGCGCAACGAGCTGTCGCGTTTGGTTCGCACGGCGTGGGCAGCCTTTTCGTCCATCGCGATGCGCTCAGAGGCGTGGTGGATGACGATGGGCAGATCCTCGTCTTCGTCTTCGAGATGCTCATCGAGCAGGTCGCGGAGCTCCGGCTCAGGCCCGATCAAATGGACCCGCACGGGAAGAGTACGACAGGCGAGAATGGCTCCCCGAATCTCCGGCTCGGGAGCCTTATCGGTACCAACTGCATCAAGAGCGATGTCGGTGAGCATTGGGGTTGCGATTTACTTCTCTTCCTTCACTTCGAGCACGGAGCGGCCCTTGTAAGCCCCGCACTTGGCGCAGGCTTGATGGGGCAGCTTCTTTTCATGGCAATTGGGGCACTCAGAGAGTCCGGTAGCGGTAAGAAAGTCGTGAGCACGTCGGTTGGCGGTGCGGCGCGTGGAATGGCGCCTTTTCGGATTCGGCATGATGCAATTCCTTTCGATTTTGGCCCGCTGGCCCACTTTGCGGGCACAGGAAAGGGAGCACGTCAAAATTTTTCGGCGACCAAAGACGGGCCCTGTTTCAAAGGGCTGAATTTTCAGGACTTAATCCGACTGCGCAACTCTGTCAGCGCCTCCCAGCGTGGGTCCTTCGGACCCACTTCGCACGGGCAGGGCTGGGTGTTGCGATTGGCTCCGCAGCGAGGGCAAAGTCCCTTGCAGTCGAGCTTGCAAAGCGTCCTGACCGGCAGGGACAAAAGCACCTGCTCGCGCAGCACATCTTCAAGCAAAAGACTGTCCTTTTGATAATAACCGATTTCGGTCTCCGACGCTGTTATGGAGCGCTCGGGGGGTTCGGTGTCGGCGCCGAGCGGGCGGAAAATGAGGTCGAACTCGGTGGCCAGGGGAATTTCGACCGGCTCAATACAGCGGGCGCAGGGTACCTGGAATTGGCCCTCAAAACGGCCCCGGAGGCGGATATCCGGGACGATTTCTTTGGGCCCGCGGTGCTCGTGAATCACTTCGGCACTCCCGGAAGCAGCCAAATTTCCCAACTGCTTGGCCTCGTCGCCGAAATCAATTGCACCCGGCTTGAGCTCCAGATCGAAGTTGATCGGCTCCCGCTCAAGTTCAAGGACTTTGAATTCCATGGTTATGAGCGTAATGCATTTTGAGCTCGCCGGGGAGTCACCGGCAGAATAACCAGTGAACGTTGGCCAGAGATCAACCGCTTTTTCGCCGCAATGGGGTCATTCCTTCGGTCCTCACCGGTCGGGTTGACGCTCAAGCTGAGCCGAGTTCCGCCGATGGTTTGAACGACATCATTCGAAAACGATGAGATTGTCCGGAGCTGAGGTCGCGCCGATCGTCTGCGAGCAAATTCGCACTTTTTGGGCCGCGCTCAGGCGATGTCGGTCCTAAAACGGGATTGAGCCGGCGGGAACCCCAATCTGCGGCTCCGGCGAGTGGACGCAAGTTGCTGGCCGGAGCTTCCCGCCTGCCCCGGAACAGCAGCAACACCAGCTTTCAATTGTCGTAAATCTCGAGCCCCGAGGTTTTCATCTCCCTTATGCGTCCTCCGTGTAAAGTTATTCTGGAAAGACAGCCGGCCCGGCCGCCGAGCCCTGACCCATCGTTAAGTTGAGCCTTTAGACATTACCCAACCGGAGAAAGATTGGCATGAGCGCGCAAGAGTATGACCTGGTGGTGATCGGATCCGGGCCTGCGGGGCAACGCGCCGCCGTGGCTGCTGCCAAAATGGGCAAGCGCGTGGTAGTGGTTGAGGCCCGCTCTGTCGTTGGGGGCGTATGCATCAACACCGGCACCATTCCCTCCAAGACCATGCGTGAAGCAGTGCTGCACCTATCCGGCTATAACTATCGGTCGATCTACGGCGTGAACTACCGGGTTAAGGAAAAGATCACGATGGCGGATCTCGCCTTTCGTGTCCAAGCCGTAATCAAGACCGAGGTGGACGTGACCGAGGCGCAGCTCTCGCGCAACAGCATCGATATAGTGCACGGCATTGCGCACTTTCTCGATCCTCACCAGATTCGTGTAGAAGGGCCGCAGGGCGACACAACGCTCGCGGCGGGCCAGATCATCATCGCAGTGGGCACCAAACCCGCTGCGTCGGACAAAGTGGCTGTGAACGGCAAGACTATCGTGAACAGCGATCAGATTCTTGGCTTGGAAGTGCTGCCCAGAACGCTAGTTGTGGTGGGCGGCGGCGTTATTGGCGTGGAATACGCCTGTATGTTCGCGGTGCTTGGCGTGCGCGTCACGCTGATCGAAAAGCGCAACCGGCTTCTTGAGTTCGCCGATCAGGAGATTATTGAGGCGCTCAGTTACCACTTGCGCGACGCGCGGGTAACGATGCGGTTGGGCGAAGAGGTGGAAAGCGTGGAAGAACCGACACCGGGTACGGTGGTGGCTAACCTCGAAAGCAAGAAGAAAGTCTCGGGCGATGCGCTGCTGTATGCAGTGGGTCGGCAGGGCAATGTGGACGACCTGAACCTGACCGCGGCCGGCCTTGAAGCGGACAAGCGAGGCCGCATCGCTGTAGACGAGCACTACCAGACCAAGGTCGATCATATTTATGCCGTAGGCGACGTGGTCGGCTTCCCGTCGCTGGCCTCTGTGTCCATGGAACAGGGACGGATCGCGGCGGCGCGTGCCTTCGGCGACCTGACGGCGCGCTCCAACCCGAGCTTTTATCCCTATGGGATTTACACCATTCCCGAGATCAGCTTTATCGGCAAGACCGAGGAGCAGTTGACTGGCGAGGATGTGCCGTACGAGGTGGGCATGGCCTACTATCGCGAAGTGGCTCGCGGGCAGATTCGCGGCGACACAACGGGAAGGCTCAAGCTGATCTTTCATCGCGACACGCGCAAGATTCTGGGCGTGCACATCATCGGCGAGGAGGCAAGCGAGTTGGTACACATTGGGCAGGCTGTGATGACGCTGGACGGCACAGTGGACTACTTCATCGATACCGTGTTCAATTACCCGACACTCGCGGAGTGCTACAAAGTTGCGGCGTTCAATGGGCTGGGCCGACTGCATAAGTACCAGACGGAGTAAAACAAGATTTCAATTTTGAGCCATTAGCTTGTAGCTCTTTCGCGCCATCAAGACCATTGGATTTCTCGACTGACGGCTAATCGCTGACTATTGTTTGGCAAGTACCGAAATTTCTCTCCCTTTTCCCAAGGAGGGCGCAATGACCACAGCAATCGGCGTCGTGATGACCAGCCATATCGTGAC
>CAYYKV010000323.1:0-3366 GCA_964468605.1 uncultured Occallatibacter sp.
GGCCTAGGTTCTTAGCGCCTTGATCACCTTGGCCGTGGTGACCACCTGACCTGTGTGACGCAATGTGTGATCGGCTACGTGGATCATCGCTCCGCCGATCGATGTCGGTAACTGCTTGCGGCCAACGAAACGTGGCGTGTTGAGGTCGGCCGCGGCCAGCACGCAAATGCGGTCGGCTGCGTCGCTGAAGGCAACTTCAACCTCCGCAAGCAACTCAGCCAATGACTCCTGCTTCCCTTCCCCACCATGCTCGGTTTTGAGCGCGGCCAGTTGCGCGGCTGAAAGTTGCCCGCCCTCAGCGTAGGTGAGGATGCGATCGACAGAACGCGCGATATGCCGCAGATGAAGGGCAATCGACGTGAGGCCGAGCGGCTCGGAGTGCAGTTCGGCGTCGGTCAGGCCGGCAGTCCACTTCGTCAGGTCGTCAAGCGAATGATCAAGCGCGTGCAGTACGGCGCGGCCAGCTGCAGGAACGTCGGAGTGCGTGCCGCGAAGCCATGGTTCAGTGTACGGGGCTTGCGCTGGTACATTGCTCACGGAAAAACCTCAAACTGAGAATTGGGTGAGAAACTCTGTCGGGGTCAGGATGGGAATTCCGCGCCATGGATGCATGACCAGAAGGTCTTTATCGCTGGAGACGATGAGATTGGCACCGCCCGCATAAGCTAATGCTAGAAAAACATCGTCTCTGGGATCGCGACACGAAGGCTCGACCGCAGCCAGGTCCGATTGTGAAACCTCGATCCATTCCACCGAAATCCGATAAATCTCAAGAAACCGATCGCGCGCGACCTCATCGACATAGCGGTTAAGCCGGTCCCGGTGAAGCACGGTTTCAATCTCGACGAAGGTTTCGCGACAGGCCAGAACCTCGCACGTTTGCTGAGCGTTTAACCAAGCCCGATGCGGGACCGAATTGGCGTGTAGCACGGCTCCGACCAGCGTACTTGTATCGATCACGACCCGCTGCATCAACGAAGCTCATGCACCAAGCGAACAATATCCTCGTCGGTCAACTCTTCTGCTTCTGGCTTCATGTTCTTTCGCGTCAGCTCGCTCCAACCGGCCCAATCGGCCGCGAGCTGCTTGCGCTTTGCGTTCCGCATGGCCTGAAAGTCCTCGATCTCTCGTGGAGAAACCATCAGAGCAGCCGGCCGGCCATGCCGTGTAATGACAACCGGCTCTCGCTGCACGGTATCGAGCAACTGCCCAAACTGGTTTTGCGCTTCCGCTGATGTTTTGGTAATCATGGCCGCCCTCCGATGTAGCTATTATAGCTAATCTGTCTAAAATAGCTAGTTTGAGAAGCGCGGAGCTCGGACTCGGAGAAAATCATCTTCGGCCGCCGATTGTTCGGAAAGACTTTCGCAAACGCCCGCTTCTTCGCCCGTGAATGGTTACGGTGAGGGCGCCCCTTGCACAACGAAGGGCAAAGAACTAACGGTCGCTGATTCTGGCAGAGTGAATCCGCAGTCCTTCAGAACTGGATCTCGCGAATACTGGAGTTGGAGGCGATAAGTTCCAGGGTGATTCACCTGGATCAAAAAGTCGGTTGTCTGGTCGTTCGCCAGTGATTCCGTGCCATCTGCCGGGCCAACGTCAGTACCAATAAGCTGTGTACTCCATCCCTTCACATTTCTGAGTTGGAGTATGAAGGGATGGGGGGCCGGCGTCAGGCCGTCCTTTCCATCAACATGCATTCCAAGGTCGACACAGACGGAGATGGGTTCGTGCCGATGATTTACAACATGAACTGTGAACGCTCTCCCCACGGTTTGGGTCTGAGAATCGAGCTTGACGCTGACCTGAGCCAGCGCCGTTGGGATCGCGAGACCTAGGGAGGAGACGATAACAGCGAGATGGAGCAGATTCGGACGCCGACACATTATGTCTCCTGCTCGCTCGTGCGTCTACCCCGCGCTCTTCACCCGCACCACGGTGATCTTCTCAAATCCCTCTTCGAAAACCGGCGGCTTCAGTTTCTCGGCCATCTTGCGCATCACGTCTTCGCTCACCGAGCGGTCACGCTGGCGGTTGCGTTCCAGGCACACATCGAGCGGCACATCGAAGAAGACAGCCTGGACCTCGTAGCCGAAGCTTTTGGCCATCTTGATCCACTGGCGGCGCTCGTGGATGGAGAGATTGGTCGCGTCAACATAGTTCGCGGGCATGCGGGCAATGAGCCGCGCGCGCAGCAGCGAGCGGAGGGTGGAGAAGACCAGGCCCTGGTAGCGCTGCTCCTCTACATCGTCGAAGAGGATGTTGCGCAGAAGGTCAGAGGAGAGCGGAGTGACGCCGCGGCGGCCGAACCAGGTGGTCTTGCCCGAGCCGGGCAAGCCGATGGCGAGGACTACGAATCCTTTGGGCGCCAGGGGCGAGCTTTCGCCTGGGCCGGGAGCGGTAGGTTTCGCCGGTATCTCGGGCTGGGTCTCGACTTCGAGCCGCGCAGACGAGCCCGGCGGGACGTTCCACTCCGGCCTGACTGGCGCCTGTTGCCTCGCCGGCGATTGCGGGCGCCCCTGCGGGGTGTGTCGGGCATCATGGGCGCGCGGCGCGGAGGTTTGCCGCGCCGGCACCTCATCCGGGTAGAGCGGCACCAGCGGAGCCGGTTGATTCGATGGGAGTTCCTGGCCGATTTTGCCCGTGGATTCTGAGGTATTAGGACCGCGTCTGGAGCGTCTTCTCATGCTGATGCTAATCCTTGCTGAATGCCTTGTCTTCCTCCCGAATACCATACTCGGCGAGGGCGCTGCAAATCTTGTGCACTCCGTCACATACAGTTCCGCCGTGGGAACTTCATCCTAGCGGTAGGGAATCGTGTGCGGAGGGCCGTCGCGCTTTCATTTTTCCACTGTTGCCCGCAATGATAGGATCAAGGGTTTGGTGGAATCCGATTTGAGGCCCACTTCAGACGCCGTAACGCACAAGTTTTGAATCCACAGGCCACAAAGACCACGAAGGAGAAATGACACATGGCAGTGAAGGTTGGAATCAACGGCTTCGGCCGCATCGGACGCAACGTTTTGCGGGCCGCGCTTGGCAATAAGGAAATCGATTTTGTCGCCGTCAACGACTTGACCAGCCCGGCGACGCTGGCTCACCTGCTCAAGTACGACTCGATTCTGGGCAACCTGCCGAACGAGATCAGCTCGGGCGAGGATTTTATCTCGGTCGACGGCAAAAAGATCAAGGTGTGGGCCGAGCGCGACCCCGCCAAGCTGCCCTGGGCCGATGTGGGCGCGCAGGTCGTGATCGAGTCAACCGGCCACTTTACCGACGCGGACAAAGCCAAGGCACACCTGGGTGCGACCGTGAAGAAGGTCATCATCTCGGCTCCGGCCACCAACGAAGACATCACCATCGTGC
>CAYYKV010000324.1:0-3342 GCA_964468605.1 uncultured Occallatibacter sp.
CCCTACGATCTGGCTCTCTCCAAGCTTGAAAGGAACAGCCAGAAGGACCGCGACGACGTGCGTTTTCTGGCACGCGCAATTCCGCTTGATCTCGACCTACTTCAGCAGCGTTACACGACCGAACTACGCTGGCAGCTTGGTGTTCCCAAGCGAGAAGATCTGACTCTCCAACTCTGGCTCGATGCAATCCGAGAGGACCGCGGCATAGACCCGACAGCAGTCGGGGAGAGAGACTCCTAGACAACCTTCAAGCCGATCGTGTGTTCACTTGGTACCTGGGCGATTTTGAAGATTAGTGGTTGCGATCATCCCAAAGGCGCGCTTAATGTGCGCATTGCTCCGTAATCGTCAATCCTGCTTAACCACGACCGGTTTTTAAGACACGGCTGACTTCCCGCAGCCAATTCGGATTCGATGGGCGACTTGGGGACTCAGCATCAGCAAGTTGAAGCCTCAACTAAGAGGCTTTCCGCCGGCTCGGGCCATTCCAGGTCCAAAATCGAAGCCCGAAGCAACATGGATAGAGATCTACTCTCCGCTCTTGAGCCCTCACGAGGGAATTGAACCATCTAGAGGGGATCTAGGTCGAGTACGTCTGGTTCAATTTCCCGTCCCTTTGACGGGTTCTTGGCCTGCTCGACCGCCTCGCGAATATGCCCCATCACGTAATCCGCGCCGGTATCTACAGAATCGCTGAAGGGGGTTTTAGTCTGTGATCGCTCTTCCCATAAATAGCGTAAGAAAGCATCGACCACCCTAATCTTTTGAAAGAAGTTAACATCTCCACGCTCAAGTTCGATCCTGAGCAGCTCCGCAATTTGTTGCGCCAAGTCGAGGCGTGCAATTGGTGTTGTGGCAAGAACTCCATACAGGTACTCGAAGCGGCCGGTCAGAATTCGCAGATGGACCCAACCGGCAGCCAGAATTTTCACCGAGTCATCGACTTTGACCCCCGAGGAATTCATCCGATCGGTAATCACAAGTTCGGCCTTTACTAGTCTATTAAGTCCAAGAAGGACATCTCCAGGAACGTAGCCAAGCATTTGCAGTGCGTCCATTACTTGATGACAACTGAAATATCCCTCAAGCCCTAAGTTTCCGACTTTCTTTCTGTTCTGGAAGAGGTAGAACAGAATCTCGACGAGCAGAAAGTTGTCCGGTTTTTCGCATGTATCGTCATAAGAAAACACGTTGTGTATAAAATCACCTTCTGCAAAAAGACGGTGATTAGTGCGCATCAAAATCTTGAGGATGGTACGCTCCTTCAGTTGGAATTCGCCTCCTCCCACTAATGTGCTGGAGGCAATCGCAGTAGCACTCAAATGGCCAGACGTGATGATGCTCACGAACATCGTTAGAGCACGGCGGACGTCCCTACCAGCAAGTGACTCCAGAATGCGAGAAATATTACGGCGTCTGTCGAACAATCCGTCGTAGAGCCTTCTCAGGAAATTGATTAAGTCTTGCTGCGCGTAGCGAATCCGCAGGCCATTCTCTACCTCATAGAAGCGGTCCGTATCCGGTTCGGCGGACAAGGAGTCTATGCTCAACTCCAAACGACGTTTCACTACATCAATGAAACGAGGAGGGCTAATATGGAAGATTACGCCGGTTCTGTAGGCGTCTAGAGGCGGTCTGTCTTTGAACCTTTCGTAGGTCTCGTCGCGCATCTGGAGGATCACGAAGGCCCTAGTTAGTTGCATGAACCAGAGAGTAAGCTGGAACGCGGCAAGCTGATTCTGAAGATCGAGGCGATCGACGTTGTCCATAACAACAACGAGAGACTCCCTTCGACTGCCCATAATATATTCCGCAATCCCTTTGGCACTCTCCTGCAGATTGTCCTGCCATTTGGCCAAATCCACGGCCCGTGCCTCGATCGCTCGCGCCTGAGATGCTTTTTCAAACTCTGCGTAGACCGCCTTGCGCCTTTGAATGTTGCGTGAGTATATGCCATGAATCACGGACGCGTCGCCAAGATCGATGTCGGGGTTTTCCTGCTGAAATGAATCAATAAAGGTTCTGCAGAGCCAATCCTCGGCATTCGCCAGAGTAACTGGAGCATCGTTGAAATCAACAGTGGCCCACTTAGTGACAGCCTTTGCAGCTTGGGGCTGAAGCTGTTGCCTATACCGTTCGATAAAGAGAGACTTACCACTCCCAACGGCACCTTGAATCAGTTGAAGATGTCCGTTTTGGTGGCTCGCTTTGGCAAAATCTGCAATCGTTCTCTCTAATGTATCTTCTCCACTGCGTTCGGGATGAAGTTGCTCGATGATGCCGAGGCCGCGTCTAGAAGACACACGTTCCTTAAGGAGCGACTCAAGTATTCTGTCATATTCTGTCACCTCGTCGGATGACACATAGGCTTTCTCTACAATCTCCTTGATATTGGCATCGCGGGAGGAGGAAAAGTACCTCTGCAATAACGGGGCTAAGGGAGCAGCGAACTCATTGGGACGCCTGGTTTCGCGGAGAGCGGCGGTGCCACCGATAAGGCTGTACGGGTGTGTTGCCTGACTCTGACGGGCCTGCGAAAGGCACTTAATGGCGTGGAGATCGAGTGTGCCGTCTTTACAGAAAGCTTGAAGGTCGGCAAGGAACTGAGTCTGTGCCGCCAAGTCCAAAACACGACCTTTAAGGGTCGGCTTCGCATCCCAATATCCGGCGAGGATGTCAATACCATTAGTCGCCAGAACGAAATGCGCAGGATTCAAGCCAGTCGCATAGTGCCGATTAAGATGTTGTGCATAAAGCTGCGCTTCGAGATACCCAGTCTCTGCAGGAACCTGCGGAGATTTCGCCTCAACAATTAGGCAAGGAAAGCTACGGTACCAAACGCTGAAGTCGGGGTAGTTACCTGACGTTTGGCCGGCCTTCTTGTCGAAAGGTGTCGGGGCAAGATACTGCTTACCCTTAATCCGCTCCTCGGGTATTTCTAAATAGACAGATCCCGTCAGCAGGGGGAAAATCACCTTTTGCTCGACGTCAGCCTCAGTTTCCAGCACAAGCCCTTCGTAATTGATGTGCATACCGAAAGCGTACAACACTGAACCCGTGAAGTACCGAGATTTCGCGTGGATGCCCCCGGTCCCCCTAGGCGCCGCGCCCAATGATGTTGAAGGCAATCCCCCAAACTGCGAAGCATAACTCCGCTCCCTTGAACCGCGTGCAATTGCCCTGGCGCGCATCGAGGATCAGATCGATCCTGACATGTTGGTTATCTCATACTCAAAGTGCCGGATCATCAGCAAACTCAACAACATAGATCATGTGCGATAGCTGGATAACCTGCACTATCCGTCCCATGCGGGGCCGCTGAATTCGTAGCAGGTTGTTTCC
>CAYYKV010000325.1:0-3337 GCA_964468605.1 uncultured Occallatibacter sp.
ATAACCATCCTCGTCCAGATTGCCAACCACAAACTCCGCCGCCTCAAGCAGCTTTGGGTCCAGGCTCAGAGCTCCCAGTTGCCACGCCAGATGATCGGACAAAGTCGTGGGCTGGGAGAGGAAGTTTTCAAACGAGGGCTTTTCAATATCCTCGTACTCCGGCTGTGTGCGGTAGCCCGGATCGAGATACTCCTGGAAGTACGAGCCAAAATCGATCTCGTCGAAGATGTCCTTGGGCGGAGCGGCCGTCTCCTCGACGCTGCGCTCCAGCCGTTCTTCGCGGCCTGCAACCTCATCCAGCATCGGAACCGTTTCGTCAATCTCTTCCAGGACCGGATTTTCAACCATCTCCGCATCGATCATCTCCTTCAACTCGAGCTTATTCAGGGCAAGAACGCTCACCATCTGCATCAGGCCCGGCGTCAGCACCTGACGTTGGGCCACTTTCAAACTCAATCTTGGTTGCAGTAGCGCCATAAATGCGTTCGTTCCCGTTTTGGCTCAATGCGAGTGTAATCGTGCGTGATAAAGCTTAATCCAGAAATTGGCTCGAATCGAATCACCTATTCGCGTCATCGTTCCGAATTGGGGTTTGACCCATCTTGGAATCCTCATAAGAAAAGACTTGCCCGCCGCCGCGCTTCCGCCGCCGGAGCCCTCAGAATATGCCTGTTTCGCGTCGAGCGTCCAGCGGGCAGGATCCTAGGCCAGCGAGAAGCTTTCGCCCAGGTAAATCCGCCGCACTTCCGGATCGCTGCCCAGTTCACGGGGCGTTCCGGTGCGGAAGATCCGGCCCTCGGCAATAATGTACGCCCGGTCGGTGACAGTCAGCGTCTCGCGCACGTTGTGGTCGGTCACCAGCACGCCGATTCCGCTCGCCTTGAGGTCGAAGATGATCTTCTGCAGCTCCAGCACCGCTATTGGATCGATCCCACTGAACGGTTCGTCAAGCAAAATGAAATTCGGCTGGATGCATAATGCGCGAGCAATCTCCACCCTCCGCCGCTCGCCCCCTGAAAGCGCGTACCCGCGCGTGGTGCGGATGTGTCCCAGGTTCAGCTGGTTGATGAGCTTCTCGGCGCGCGTGCGCCGTTCCCGGTTGCCCAGCGGCTGCGCTTCCAGCACCGCAAGGATGTTTTCCTCCGCGGTCAGCTTGCGGAAGACCGAGGGCTCCTGGGGAAGATAGCTAATGCCGAAATTCCGCGCCCGCAGGTACATCGGCACCCGGGTAATGTCGGTCTCGTCCACCAGCACGCGGCCGTTCTCCGGCTGCACCAGCCCCACGATGATGTAAAAGCTGGTTGTCTTGCCGGCGCCGTTTGGCCCCAGCAAACCCACCACTTCGCCGCGGGAGATCCGCAGGTTCACGTCCCGTACAACCTGCCTCCGCTTGTAGCTCTTTCCGATTCCCTCGGCAATCAGTGTTTCCATGCGTCTCGCTGGCGCGCTTCTTCGCGCCTATTTCCCGTGTGCTTCAGGAGCGGTCGTCTCTGTTTGAGTCTCGCTGCTGCCGCCTTCGATACTGACCCTATCATCGCGGCTATGGAAAATCAAAGCTGCGCCGGTCACCGTTCCGCGCTCCGGATCGTTCATTTTCGGCGGCACTTGAGCGGTCCCGGTCAGTACATAATCCCCGCTTGCACCTGAGTACACAAGTTTCTCTCCAGTGCCGCGCCGCCCTTGTGAAGTCAGCACCACGTGCCCCGTTGCCGTCATGCGATCCACTTGCGCAGTCCCGCCGCCGCCGGCTTCGCGATCTCCCGCCGGCATCAGATCGAGCTCCACCGAATCGGACGACGACGTCGCTGTTCCTGTCTCCGCGATCACCGCCCCCAGCGACCCTCCGTGCATCACCGCTCTGCGATCGGCATTGGAATACCTCAGCTCGCCCCCGCGCACTCGAATCACTGCAGACCCCGACGGCTGCCCGCCCGCATTACTCCCTCCCGGTTGCCCCGCAGGTTGTGTCGAACTCTTGTCCGGGCCGCCCGCGCTTAGCATCACAACCGTCACCGGCTCCGACTTGTCGTTACTGCGCGCCACAAGTGTTTGCAGATGCTGGTTCAGCACAATCTCCGGTCCGCTCACGAAATTCGTCTGTTGCCACAGACGCGCATGACCGCGAAAAGTCGCCTCGCCCGTCGACTGGTTGAGCTGTGCCTCCGCTGCAACCACGTGCGCCGGCCCCTTGCCGCCCAGCGTCACTCCGCCCTGGCCCGTATCGCCCCCAGTCTGCGCCATCTGACCGCTCGCGATCGCCTCTGTCCATGTAGCCTTCACATCGCCTCGCGCCCACGCATCCCCAGACTGTTGCGACACGTCCACTTTCTCCGCCGTCAGCTCCAGTCCGCCATCCACCACGCGCGGACTCATCGTCAAATGCAGCCACTCGCCTTTGGCCTCGTACGCCGCTCTGCCGGCCGTCGCACGGAGCGGTGGCTGCGGCTGCGCTCCGGGCTTGGCCGCCGGCTGCTCAAACAGCACTACATTCCCATCAAGCTCCGCTGACTGCACACCGGCCGCGCCCACGTCTCCGTTGCTCCCTTGCCCTCTTGCCGCCTTGGTCCCCCGGTCCTTTGATCTCCTGGTCGCTTGGTCGCTGCCTTCATCAAACTGCGCCTCCAGCCGGTCGCCATTCGCAGTCTGTCGCGTCCCTGTCGCTGTCGTCTGTTCAATCCCCGCATGCCCCGCGCCGCTCACTGCGCGCAGTACCGAGCCCGCCCCGAAGATCCCCGTTACTTCATCAGCGCTCATCTCTTGCGGCGATGTCGCCGCATTGCCGCGCTGGCTTTCGCTCGTAATGGTCACTCCGCCCGAGCCGCGCATGGTCTCCATTTCCAACTGTCCTTTGCTCTTTGTTCCCGCCTGCCTGAACGCAATGTCGATCACCGGCGAGTGCCACGTCCGGCTTATGCGCAGCGTGCCCTGCCCCGCGTCCTGGCCCGCGCTCTCCTCGCTTTTCATCTCCACGCCGCGCTCCAGGTGTGCGCTCCTCAGCTCGCCCTTCGCCCCGAACTTGAGTTCCGCGGTCGGCGCCATTCCATGAATCGTGCGCGCCCCATTCGCGGAATCGGTCGCGGAGTCCATCGTCACGCCGCCTTCCATGTGCCCCTGGCGCGGTTCGTTGTGCTCGTCAAAGTCCATCCACGCGATGGGCGCGGCTACCTTCCCGCCGTTCGCTGTGGCGAGCGTAAACCCACCCTTCGCGTCCAATCGCTGCGCCGAGCCATCCGTACGAAACAGAATCTTCGCCTCGGCCGCGTCTGCTCGCCCGCCGTGGTACTCCGCTTGCGCTTTATCCAGCAGGCAGGTCTGCGCTCCGCGGTCGAACTCCGCG
>CAYYKV010000326.1:0-3323 GCA_964468605.1 uncultured Occallatibacter sp.
TTCCCGTCCTTCTCCGCGTAAGCCCACAACCCGTGAAAGTTCGCGCGGATTCCCGGCTGCGCCTTCAGGAACGCGCTCATCACCGCGGTCGCCTCGGTCCGCAGCGCCGCGGGATCGGTGACGCCCACCGAGTCATACGCCACGCCCAGGTCGGGCTCGTGCAGTGAGGCATCGAGTCCCACTCCCTCAATCTTCCAGGTGCGGTCGCCGTCAGGCAGCGATAACGGAAGCTCGCTCTGCGGCGAAGGCGAGATTCCCGCCTGTTCCTTCCTCAGCTTGTCCAGATTCGGTGAAACCAAAAAGTCCACCGGCAGCAAAAGGTAGCGCGCTTCATCGTAGCTGAACCACGCACTCCACGGATCGGTTGCGGCCAACTGTCGAGCGCGCGTCCAGTACCACACGCCGTCGTGTCCGTCGAAGATCCCCGGCCGCACCGTCAGCCCCGCAAGCTTCCACGCGGTCGCAGCGCCGTCCCACGCCAGAACCAACCCCATTTGGCCGGCCAGCGGCGCGCCCACGGCATCGGCCAGCGCCAGCGCGTAACGCCCCGGCGGCAGCGCCGTCATATTGATGGTCACCGTCAGCGAGCCGGTCCCATTCGAGCAGAAGAATTGCGTATCGGCCGTCGCGGTCTGGTCGCTTGAGTCCAGCAGGTACAAATCCCTCAACTGGAATTTCCCACCCTTCACCAACGGCGCCGCCTGCTCCACCGTTGCATGAATGCCGTCCCACTGCGAGGCCTCCTGCGGCAGCAAGCTGGCCTGCAGCGAGTTAAAATCCTGCGCCAGAACAGCGGTTGTCACCCTGCCAGCGGCCGTCGCCAGCGCATCGCGGTCCAGCGAGTTCAGTTCTGCCTGTGCAGTGCAGTTCGTCGCCCAGCTTGCCAGCGGCGTAAGCAGTAAAGCCAAAGCCGCTCCAGCGGTTTTCCAGTTGCCGTGGGCCGGACCCACGATCCCCAAGGGCCTTTTTCGCCAGGAAAATGCCACCTTGCACAGCGCTGGAAATGCCGCGCATGAACGGGAAAACTGCCCTGAAACTCTCCACCCGATGCGCATTCCCGCCAAAATCCTCTTTGCCCTAAGATTCCTCACTAAGCCCTCTTTCGAGCGTCTATCGGCCACTGCTAGTCTAGTACAGTAGAGCAGCAGTCGAGCGTCGCTGATCTGCGGGCAGTTCGCCGCATGACTGACCGGCTGCAAACCGCTCTTGAATAGACTCAATGGAGGCGATTCCGATGCGTTCACAGTCATTGCCGCAAGCGGAATCCGAGCCACGCCGCCTCTTTTTAAGGCGATTGGGCCTCGTCGCGCGCGGACCCGCACAATCCCTCGTCGTCTGCGCCGCTTCATTCTTGTTCTTCAGCACCGCCCTCGCCGCTCAACCCAGTCCGGCGCAAACCACCTCGTCCTCCGCTCCGCCTGCGGCGCCCATACACAAGCACGTTCATCCGCACAAAAAACCCGCAGCCGCCGTGCTTGCGCCCCCGCCTGCTCCTGCGCCCGCGCCAGTTCTGCCCCCGCCCCCGAATTGGCCCGCCAACGATACTCCCGCCGTTGCTTCCGTTGTCTATGACAGCCGCGGCCTGCTGATCGTCGCCTCCAATTCGAGCCTCGCACAGATTCTCAAAGATGTCTCCACCGACACTGGCGCCAAGGTGGAAGGAATGGGCACGGATCAGCGTATCTTCGGCACTTATGGACCGGGCCCCGCGCGCGAGGTCCTATCGCAGCTATTGGATGGCTCCGGTTACAACATTCTGATGGTTGGCGACCGTGGCGAGGGTACGCCGCGCCGAATTGTGCTCAGCCCCCAGGCCGGAGGCGGCATGCAAAATACCGCGAAGAACAATGCCCCCACACCCGGCAACGACGACACGGAAGCAGACCAGCCGGAACCGGAGCCTGAGCCGGAGCCGGCGCCCGCACCGCCGCCAGTCCAGAACGACGCCGCTCCGCCCGTTCCGGTGCGCACTCCGCAGCAAATGATGGAGGAGCGGAGTCGCCAGCAACAGCAGACGCCAAACGGGCAGCAAAACCCGCAAAACTGACGCTCAAGCCGAGCTCCCCCCGGTTGCCCACAAACTGCTGAATTGTGAAGGCTGGTTCTTACGAAATGCGCGCAGCTTCGGTTTGCGCCTTCGCCGGCGCCGGCGCTTTCCGGGGGCGCATGCATGCGAAGCACACCCGCAAGACGGCATAGGCGGCCAAAATGCCGAAGGCCATTGCGCCAAGCGTGGCACACATCAACATCGCCAGATTCAACAAATCCGCCATCGAAATTGCCTTGGCCCGCCTCGGAGATGAATGCGTTAGCTTGCGTCAACGCTTGCAGCCCAGCTCAGGAAGACTTCCCTTCAGGCTCGCAGGCGTCTATGCGATTGTCGCAGAAGATTCGCCGCGTTGACCCTCGTTTCTGTTGGCAAATAGAATACCCCTAGAGCATTGTTTTCTGTTCAACTGAAAGCATCACTCGAAACACCAAAGTACCTGCCGTCTTCTTTAGAACCCATCCATGCCCATCACTCACATCTCGGTGCGGGGAGCGCGCCAGCACAACCTGCGCGACATCAACGTGCGCATCCCCCGCAACGCCCTCACCGTAGTCACCGGTCTCTCCGGCTCAGGCAAAAGCTCGCTCGCCTTTGACACCATCTACGCTGAGGGCCAGCGCCGATACGTCGAAACGCTCTCCGCCTACGCGCGCCAGTTTCTCGACCAGATCGAGCGCCCCGACGTAGACTCCATCGAGGGCCTCAGCCCTGCCATCTCCATCGAGCAGAAAACCACCAGCCGCAGCCCTCGCTCCACCGTCGGAACCATCACCGAGATCTACGACTACCTCCGCCTTCTCTACGCCTCGGTCGGCACGCCCCACTGCCCCAACTGTGGCCGGCCCATCGCCCGCCAGACCGCCGATCAGATCGTCCACCGCATCCTGGAACTGGGCCGCGGTGAACGAGCCACCGTGATGGCGCCCATCGTTCGCGGTCGAAAGGGTGAGTTTAAGGATTTGCTGGATCAGCTTGATCAGCAAGGGTTTCGCGCACGCGTCGACGGTGAGGTCACTGACCTTTCCGAGCCGCTTTTTCTCGACCGCCGCAAGAACCACACCATCGAAGCCATCGTCGACCGCGTGCTGCTCAAGCCCGATGACACCCCAGCCGGGGAGAAGAGCAAGCCAGCCACCACGTCCTCAAGCAAGCCGTCCGTCGAAAAACGCCTCGAGCTGGCTGTCGCCAAAGCTCTCCAGCTCGCCAATGGTCTTGTCCTTGTCGCCTTCAACGCCGGCAATGAGCAGTTGTTCTCCTCTTCCATGGCCTGCCC
>CAYYKV010000327.1:0-3316 GCA_964468605.1 uncultured Occallatibacter sp.
TGCTCGCTGAAAGCAGCGCGCCCAGAATGATGGTTGCTTTGGTTGCGTTCATTTTTCTCTCTCCCTTGTGGCCTTGATGGTGCATATCGGCCAATGCGTGTGTAGACACGCTGGCGAGAGGGAAAGTTGCAGCGCGAACGCGGGGGTCAATCGTTCGGTTGATGAGGGTTGAACGATGCGAGAAATGATGCGTCCGCGAGGAGGGAGCGAACGTCTAATGCGAGCCGCTGACTGCACCAGAATAGCGTTCCTGCCATGGCTCGCAAAATGGGGGTAATATGTCTTGGATGAAATCACTCGCCTTTCTTGCGGTAGTTATTTTGTCGATACTTGGCATTGCGCAGTCCACACAGGGCGCCATCGATCAGACCGACAACCCAATGTCTAGCGACCGGGTGATGATCGTTGCGGTGGCCCACGACAATTCTGTGATCGGCGGAGGAATCAGTAGTTCCAACTTCCTGCCGCCTGGAATAGCGGGCGTCGAACCAATTGCATGGATTACCGCAGGGGGGAATTGGGTTCGACTCGATTGCACGGATGCCAAGCCCGATCTCTGCAAGAAATTCGACCGCGCATACCTGAGTCGTCCGCACGATTATTCGGTGGTCAGTGCCGACGGATACGGCACGGCAGTCCATGTCCAGAAAATGGAACTCGATCATGAATGCTTTGGTATGGGTGGCCGCGGAGGATTCAGGGCTGGCGCGATTCGCTCCGCCGCCGTGGCTGCGGAGACGGCAGCCTTGTTTACGGATGGTGTGTCCGCGCATCGACTCCTCGATCCCGAAGCCGCTCCAGTGCGCAAAGCGCTTGCGGAAGCGGTCGGGGGCAAGCTGGATACAACCAAAGAGCTTCGGGTCTATGCTGTGAGCCTAGATGGGCGCGACCTATTCGTCTTCCAGCGCGCCTTTCAGGATTGGGCCTCGAAACCCGAGTATGCTCCGCCCGCCTCGCCGGAGTTTGAAATGGTATTCGCCATCGGATCTATGGATGCCGGAAAACTCAGGATTCTCCACTGGAAGGACAACACCTCAGATGACAATGAGCAGATTCTCGGGATAATTCACATGCGCGTGGGTCATGACTTTCTGATTAGCGCAAGTAGCGACCCGGAGAGCAATGAGTATCGTGTCTACGGTTACCGGGGCAGCAAGTTAATGATTATCTTCCGAGGCGGTGGTGGTGGATGCTAAACGGCGTGTGCGGGATTAGTTGAAAAGCGGCAGCAAGGATCCTCAGTTTCACGAGCATCGCAAAAAGCAACCGCAGATCTTTCGACTCCGCTTCGCTGCGCTCAAGATGACAAGCGGTCAGGAATTCGGGCAACGGAAAAAGGCCGCGCGATGCGCGGCCTTTTTGCTCAGGATGACAATTCTATGCTGGTTCGCACGCTCAGCCGGCTTTTTCAAGCAGGCAGAGAGAGAGATCGCGGCGCTCGACCATGTCCTTGGTGATCTCGAGATCGCGGACGCGCTTGTTCGAGGGCAGGTGGTACATGAGGTCGAGCATCAGCTCTTCAAGGATCATGCGGAGGCCGCGCGCGCCCACCTTGCGGGCCATGGCTTCGCGAGCGACTGCGCAGGCTGCGTCCTGGGTGAAATGCAGCCGGACGTTTTCGTACTCGAAGAGGCGCTGGTACTGCTTGAGGATTGCGTTGCGCGGCTTGGTGAGGATCTCGATGAGCGCGACCTCGTCGAGCTCGTCGAGAATGCCCATGACGGGCAAGCGGCCGACAAACTCGGGAATGAGCCCGTACTTGATGAGGTCCTGCGGCTCGGTTTTGCGGAGCAGCTCGGTATCGCGATGGGAGCGCGTGGTGGCCTGATCGGCATCGGCGTCGACGGTGCGGAAGCCGAGAGCTTTCTTGCCGATGCGACGGCCTACGACGCGCTCGAGGCCGACAAATGCGCCGCCGCAGATGAAGAGGATGTTGGTGGTGTCGACGGCCGTGAACTCCTGGTGCGGATGCTTGCGGCCGCCCTGCGGAGGAACGTTGGCGACGGTGCCCTCGAGAATCTTGAGCAGCGCCTGCTGCACGCCTTCACCGGAGACGTCGCGGGTGATGGAGGGGTTCTCGTCCTTGCGGCCGATCTTGTCGATCTCGTCGATATAGATGATGCCCTGCTGGGCGCGAGTGACATCGCCGTCGGCGGCTTGCAGAAGCTTGAGGATGATGTTCTCGACATCCTCGCCGACATAGCCGGCCTCAGTGAGCGTGGTGGCGTCGACAATGGCGAAGGGAACGTCGAGCATCTTGGCCAGAGTGTGAGCGAGAAGAGTTTTGCCGGAGCCGGTGGGACCGATGAGCAGGATGTTGGACTTGGCCAGCTCAACTTCGTTGTTGCGGGCCTTGTTCATCTGGATGCGCTTGTAGTGGTTGTAGACCGCGACAGCGAGTTTCTTCTTGGTCTGGTCCTGGCCGATGACGTAATCGTCGAGGAAGCTCTTGACCTCAGTTGGCTTGGGGAGATGCCCCGCGGTGGTGGCGGGAACTTCGCCGCTGCGATCGTCGTCGAGGATCGAGTTGCACACGGCAACGCACTCGTCGCAGATATAGGCGCGTGGATAATCGCTGGGCGACGAGATCAGCTTGGCTACAGCGTCCTGCGACTTATGGCAGAACGAGCAGCGTAGCGCTTCCTCAGGCCCTGTGCGCGTCTTCATGGTTATCGCTCCCCCTGAAAGAGTTTAGCCCAATTCCCCGAATCCGGCTACGTGCGCGGCCGGGCTAAGTTCGGGGACGATCGATGATTTCGTCCACGATTCCGTATTCCTTGGCTTGCTGCGCGTTCATGATGAAGTCCCGCTCGACGTCGCGCTCGATGCGTTCGAGGGGCTGCCCGGTGTGGCGGGCGATGAGGTTGTTGGTGATTTCGCGGATGCGCAGAATTTCGCGCGCATGAATGTCGATGTCGGTTGCCTGTCCGCTCAAGCCGCCCATCGAAGGTTGATGGATAAGAATGCGGGAATTGGGCAGGGCAAAGCGTTTTCCCTTGTTTCCAGCCAGTAAAAGGAAGGCGCCCATGCTGGCGGCCTGGCCGATGCAGTAGGTGACGACGTTGTTCTTGATGAACTGCATGGTGTCGTAGATGGCGAGGCCGGCGGTGATGGAGCCGCCCGGGGAATTGATGTAGAGAGAGACGTCTTTTTCCGGGTCCTCTCCCTGTAGAAAGAGCATCTGGGCGACGATGAGATTCGCGATCTGGTCGTCAATGGGCGTACCAAGAAAGATAATGTTGTCGCGCAGCAGACGGGAGTAGATGTCGTAGGCGCGCTCGCCCCGGCTCGTCTGCTCAACCACCATGGGAACTAA
>CAYYKV010000328.1:0-3279 GCA_964468605.1 uncultured Occallatibacter sp.
TGGCACACTGGGCGCTGCAGTCGAGCAATCGCAATGCGTGGTTTTTTCAGCCTCGCGATCAGCGACTGGAGGGCATACGATGCACTCACCAACTAAGCGTTTGGCTTGGCGATTATGGCCATGCGACTTTCATGCCTTTCAGCGGAGATCCGTCGCCGGAGGCTTCTGCGCGTGCGTCGAGCTACCGGCCGGAAGAACTGACGATTTTGCCTTATTTTCTGAAGCTGCGTCTTACCCGTTATCGCTGCTTTCTTGAGTTGGCGCCCACGGAGCGGTGCTCCGCGATGCGATTTACTTTTCAGGATTCGGGCGAGGCGGGCGTGATGATCGACCTTCCGGGTGAGGATGCAGAGGCGCACTGCGATAAGGCGAGCGGGACAATTACCGCGCTGACCAAGGCTAACAGCGGCGGAGTTCCGGCGGGATTCGCAGCATATTATGTGGCTCGGATTGATGCGCGGATTACTGGGTTCGAGGTGAAGGAGCTGAAAGACCGGAGGGTTGCGGTGGTGCGCTTTGCCGTGGAGGCGGAGAAGCCGGTTACGCTGCGCGTCGGCACTTCGTTTATCTCCTTTGAGCAGGCTGCCCGCAATCTCGACGGCGAGGTGGGAGAAAAATCGTTTGAGCAGGTGAAGCGCGAGGCGGGCGCGGCGTGGGAAGAGGCGCTGGGCAGGATTCGCATTCAGGGCGGGAGCGAGGCGCAGCGGAAGATTTTCTACTCGGGGCTCTATCGGGCTTTGCTGTTTCCACGCATTTGGCATGAGCGGGATGCGGAGGGAATGTTTATTCATTGGAGCGCATTTAGCGGCAAAGTGGAACCGGGCGTGATGTATGCGGACCACGGATACTGGGACGTTTATCGCGCATGGTATCCGATGATGGCGCTCGTTTTTCCGGAGCGTCTGGGGCAGATTCTCGATGCGTGGGTGAACGCTTATAAAGAGGGCGGATGGTTTCCGCAGTTTCCATGCCCTGGGTATCGCAACTGCATGACAGGCAGTCCGCTGGATTTTGTCTTTGGCGATGCGGTGGCCAAGGGCATTACCGGGTTCGATTTGCAGGCGGCGTTTGCGGGATTGAAGAAGCATGCAACGCAGCCCGTCGCGCCGGGGTTGGGTTACGGACGGCCTGCTGTTGCCGAGTACGCCAAGCTGGGATTCATTCCCTGCGACGTGGCTGGCGACGGAGTGGCGGAGACGCTGGATTCGGCTTACGGCGATTTCTGCATTGCGCAGGTAGCGCGGGCGGCGGGGATCGAGGAGGACGCGGCAATGTTTGAAAAGCGCTCGCGGAACTGGCGGAATATCTTCGATGCAAAGACGCGTTTTCTGCGCGGCAAGCTGGCCGACGGATCGTGGCTGGAGCCGTTCGACCCGCACACGTGGGGCGGCGCCTACGTGGAAGGCTCGGCGTGGCAGTACAGATTTTCAGTGCCGTACGATCCTGAGGGATTGATGGAGGCGATGGGAGGTCGGACGGCATTTCTAGGGTATTTGGAAGAGATGCTGAGCCAGCCGCCGGTGTTTCATGTGGGCAGCTACGGGCGCGAGATTCATGAAATGTCAGAGATGGCGGCGGTGGATTTCGGGCAGTATGCGCACTCGAATCAGCCGGTGCATCATGTGCTTTATCTGTTTACGGCTGCGGGGCGGCGGGATCGGACGCAGTATTGGGTGCATCGCGTGCTGAATGAGCTTTACAGCGTGGATAACTTTCCCGGCGATGAGGATACCGGCTCGATGGGGGCGTGGTACGTGCTGAGCGCGCTGGGGATTTATTCGATGTGCCCCGGCAAGCCGGAATGGGTGCTTGGTGCGCCGCTTTTCGACCAGGCGGAGATTCGATTGCCGGATGGACGGGAGATTCGGATTGAAGCGCACAGCAAGAAGCAGGGAGCGTTTCTGAATCGGGTTGCGCTGAACGGCGTGGAGCAGCATGGGGCGTCCGTGCTGCATTCGGAGCTAGTGAAGGGTGCGCGGCTGGTGTTTGAGGCTACCTAGCGATTATCGCTGCGACGGGCTGGTGGAGTGTTGTGGTTTCCCACCGTTCCACGAAAAGGCCGCTGAAGGGTGGGCACGGGCGATGAATCTATGTATCAGGTTTATAATTACAAATTGAAGTACTCGCCCCTATTGCGTCGAGAACTGAGGAGACGCCGCCTGGGAAGGGTATGCTTTTAGCTTTTGCATTGGTTGTATTTTTCAGCAGGTTTTGCACGGAATTATGTTTAAGTATTTGGCAATTTTCGTGGTGTCTCTCTTCGTCTTCCCTATGCAGGCTTATTCCCAAACGCAACACGCACAAGAAACACTCAAACATACAACATCATCACCGTCGGCTTCAGATGTTGCCGCACAGAATGAAGCCAGCCACTCTAGTCAGGACAAGACAAAGACACACGTCGACGCCGATGTAAGAATCACTTCTACGCCCGAAAAAGATAGCTATGACCGGGCTGCTTTTTGGATCAGTGTTGCCCTCGCAATTATAGGCTTTCTGGGCGTTGGAATTGGCGTTTGTACTCTGCGGTATATCAAAGCGCAGGTCATTGAAATGCGCCGTCAGGTGACAGCCAGCCATAATGCTCTGAGGGCCTGGATTGGGATAGATGTGCATGAGAACAACCTTCCTGCCATCACTATGGACATGATCAATCAAAGCACCGGTTCACTCACGGTTGCTCCCCCAAGATTCGAGTGGGAGATCACAAACTTCGGCCAAACCCCCGGGTTCATAAAATCTGTCTGTGTCAGCAATCGCGCCTACCCGATCGGTACCGCGGGCGGATGGCAACAATTCTCTAAGCCCATATCTCCTAATCGTTTTCTCGGGTCAGGCAAGTCCGAAAAACACCTCCTGACGCTTTCCGATGAGGCTCTAAATCAATGCGAATTGAGACAGATGATTTGGCGATTTGTCGTGAAAATTGAATATGAAGATGCGTTCAATCAGGAGCATGAAACGATGGCCAGTTTTCATTACTATGTTCCGACAGGTGCTTCCGACCCCTTGCGGAAGGACTTCTATCAGGACTCTGACTCTGCTGTCAACTACAACACTTGAAAACCAACCTCGTGGTAAACCTGACAATTGGCCACTACGGACCCTACCGTCAGGCACACATCAACCCAGACGCATAACTTAGGATATTGCCAGTTCCCGCGTTGGCCTCGTCTATTCTCTGCCTCTTTTGCGGATTTCTATGGTCAGGCGCTTGATCTTTTGGTTGAGGGTGGAGAGGGGGATGCGGAACTGCTCGGCGGCTTCGGTCTGGTTGCC
>CAYYKV010000329.1:0-3274 GCA_964468605.1 uncultured Occallatibacter sp.
GGGAAATTGTCGAGCGGGATCAGGGTGTCCGTGGCGTTGAGGCCGACGCCGACGAGATCAACTAGATGAACCGGGGGCAGCTCAGTCACACAGTTATTGTAATGGGCAGGCGGAAAAAGTTCAGCCCGCTGAGAGCCTGGGGCGGCGATGCTGTACGCTCAATGTATTCTTCTGGTCTCGGATTTGACTTATGGCTCAAACCAGTCTACGAACTTCACGCCCGTTTTATCGTCCGCAACCTGGCGGCGCACTGACGTGCGGCGGTGTGTCGCTGGAATCGCTGGCCAAGCGCTTCGGCACGCCGCTTTATGTCTATTCGGGCGATCAGATTGCCGCGCGGCTCGCGATTTTTCAGCAGGCGCTCGCGGGGCGGGACCATCTGGTTTGTTATGCGGTCAAGGCCAACTCGGCACTGGCGATTCTGAAGTTGTTGGCTAATCGCGGCGCGGGATTCGATATCGTCTCAGGCGGCGAGCTCGAGCGCGTGCTGGCGGCAGCGCCTGAAGCTGCCGGGCGCGTGGTTTTTTCCGGCGTTGGCAAGACGGCAGCGGAGATTGAAGCAGGGCTGAAGGCGGGAATTCTTGCATTCAACGTGGAGAGCGAGGCCGAGCTAAAACTGCTGGCGGCGCTCGCACGCAAGCTCAAGATCCGCGCGCGCTTTGCGCTGCGCGTGAACCCGGACGTATTTGCCGATACGCACCCATACATTTCGACTGGCTTGCGCGAGCACAAGTTCGGCATCGATATTCGGCGGGCGCGAACGATCTACAAAAGCGCGGCGAAAGATCCCTGGCTCGAGGCGTATGGCATCAGCGTTCACATCGGATCGCAAATCCGGTCCGCCGATCCTTTTGGCGCGGCGATTGCGCGCGTGAGCAAAATGGCGTTGCAACTGAGGGGCGACGGCATCGCGCTCGAGGCGATCGATGCGGGCGGCGGCCTGGGCATCGACTACCACGACGGCGCGTTTGACGCGACCGGCAAAGTGGAGGAGTACGCCGAGGTACTGAGTCGAGCGCTGGGAGAGTTCGCCGGCCGGCTGCTGATTGAGCCGGGGCGATTCCTGGTGGCGCAGGCGGGCGCGCTGGTGACGCGCGTACTTTATCTGAAGCGCAACGGCGATAAGACTTTCATGATTACTGATGCGGCCATGAACGATCTGATCCGGCCCGCGCTTTACCAGGCGCACCACGAGATTGTTCCCGTGCGGCCGAGGCCAGGGAAAGCGATTGTTGTCGACGTGGTGGGACCGGTGTGCGAGTCGGGAGACTTTTTTGCGCGCGACCGCAAGCTGACGCCGGTAGAGCCGGGCGACCTTGTTGCGCTGCTCGACGCGGGCGCGTACGGAATGGTGCAGAGTTCCAACTACAATTCGCGGCCGCGCGCCGCGGAGGTGCTGGTGGAAGGCGCGAAGTCGCGACTGATCCGCCGGCGTGAGACCATCGCCGACCTGCTCGCGACAGAGATCGTGTGATCGCCGATTTCGGTTTTTTCGCATCCAACCTGCTATTGTGTTGCGCGGGGGAGTTTCCTGGTGCAAATCCGAATTGGGATTGTCTGCGCTGTAGCGATGGTTGCAAACGTTTTGGGAATTTCTTCGTCCGCCATCGCTGACTCACTCACTGTCAAGACTCTGCAGGGTAAATTTCATGGCAAACTCATCAACGACGGCAAGGTGAAGGCGTTCCTTGGTCTGCCTTATGCCGCGCCTCCGGTGCGCGATCTGCGCTGGAAGGCGCCCGAGCCGCCTGCGAAATGGAAGGGCCTGCGCGACGCCACGCTCTACGGTGCGCGCTGCATGCAAGGCCATCCCTTTGCCGACATGGTTTTTCAGGATAGCGGTCCGAGTGAGGATTGCCTCTATCTGAACGTTTTTGCGCCCGTGGAGGCGAAGGCCGGGGGTAAGCTGCCGGTGATGTTCTGGATTCATGGCGGTGGGAATCAAGCTGGGTCGGCATCGGAGCCGCGCCATAATGGCGATTTCTTGCCGTTGAAGGGCGTGGTGCTGGTCACGATTAACTACCGGCTCGGCGTCTTCGGTTTTCTGGCGACGCGGGATCTAGCCAAAGAGGCCGGCGGCTCGGCAGGGAACTACGGGTTGATGGACATGGTGGCTGCGCTCAAGTGGGTCCATAACAACATCGCCAAATTTGGAGGCGATCCCGGCAATGTGACGATCTTTGGAGAGAGCGCCGGATCGTCCGCCGTGTGTAAGTTGATTGCTGCGGCGCCAGCGCAAGGGTTGTTCGAAAAAGCCATCGGCGAGAGTGGTGGCGCGATAAGTCTGGGAGCGCCCGGCAGGCGCACTCTTGAAGAAGTGGAAGAGCGCAGCCAGGAATGGTCCGAATCGCTAGGCGCACCTACGCTGGCCGACCTGCGCGCTCTGCCGGCGGAGAAGATTCTTGATGCGGCGGCACAAAAAGGTGCGCCGAGCTTTTCACCGGTGATCGACGGCCGCCTTTTGACCGAGCCTGTGGCCGACACGTATGCGGCTCGGAAACAAGCCCATGTTCCGTTGCTGGCCGGATGGAATCGCGACGAGCAACACGATCTGGCCGTCGGCATGACGGCGGAGAAATGGAAAGAGTTTGCAGCCACGACCTTCGGAGACAACGCGAGCGAGTTCCTCGCTTTTTTCCCCGCCGACAGCGATGAGCAGGCGGTGCGCTCGGCCATTGACTACGATAGCGATTCCTTTATTGCATTCGATACGTGGAACTGGATTGAGGCGCAAGTGAAGACAGGCGATGCGCCCGTCTACCGATACCATTTTGAGCAGCCCGCTCCGCCCAGCAAGTTTCATCCCGGCAGGTACACCTTCCATTCCGACGACATCGAGTATGTTTTCGGCACGCTGGACACGCGGCCCGGCGCCGAGTGGCTGCCGGAGGACCGCAAGCTGAGCGAAGTGATGATGGATTACTGGACGAACTTTGCCAAGACTGGCGACCCCAATGGGCCGGGACTGCCCGAGTGGCCGCGCTTCGACAAAAGCGACATCCTGATCCACCTGGACAGCACGATTACGTCCGGCCCAGACACGACGCTGGGGCGTTACGAGTTTCTTCTGAAATGGATGCCGGAGAGCCGGCCGCAGTAGAACCGCGGGCCTTCGGCTACTGATGCACGCCCGAGGCTTCGACAAAGCCGGCCGTCTGAGTTGGGGTCGTGCTGTTGGAAGGCGGGGCAGAGAAGCTGGATCCGTTGGCGTTGAGGGCAGTGGAGTAATCGGGACCGAGGCCGAGACTCTTGAGCGCGCGCGAATCGGGCATCA
>CAYYKV010000330.1:0-3250 GCA_964468605.1 uncultured Occallatibacter sp.
GTGGGCGAAGGAATGCCGGTGATGGCCGACATCTTGTCGAGGATCTGCTTGAGGGTCAGGTTTTCGCCGCCGAGAATGTAGCGCCGGCCGGGAGTGCCCCTGGTGAGAGCCAGAACGTGGGCGCGGGCGACTTCCGAGACATCGACAAGATTCATGCCAGTGTCCATATATGCCGGGAATTTGCCGTTGAGGAAGTCGACGAAGATGCGGCCGGTGGGCGTGGGCTTAACGTCGTTGGAGCCGATGGGGGTGGTGGGGTTCAGGATCAGCACTTCCTGCCCTTGAGCCGCGGCACGCACTGCCTCTTGCTCGGCCAGGAACTTGGAGCGCTTGTAGTGGCCGACCATGTCTGCGAGCGAAACGGGCGTGTCCTCGTTGATGACGATGCCATCCGTACGGAAGTGCATGGTGGCCACGCTGGAGGTGTATACGAAGCGCTTGACGCCGGCTTCGCGCGCGAGGCGGAGCAGTTCGCGCGTGCCGTCGACGTTGGATCTGTACATGACGGCGGGGTCGGGAATCCAGAGGCGATAGTCGGCAGCGACGTGAACGACAGCGTCGCAACCGCCAAGGGCGCTCTTGAACCCCTCAGGCTCGGACAAGTCACCGACGACCGTCTCGCCGGGAATGCCTTCGAGATTGGCGAGATTGCTGGTTTTGCGGGTGAGGAAGCGCAGATCCGCGCCTTCGGCAGCAAGGGCTTTGGCCACATGGTGGCCCACAAACCCGGTAGCGCCGGTGAGGAAGATCTTCATAGCGAGTTTGCGGCGCGGGCGCGGTTCGCGATGTTGGCTGAGTCAGGGGTGGTCGCGCGGGAGCCTTTTCTATTTTAAGCGGCGCGGCGGTCGAGGATGCGCGTCAGGGAGACGAGCCATGAATTGCCGACGAGTCGCGTGCCGAGCGCCACCCTCAATCACCGACAAAAACTCATTCGCACATCGGCGAAATGATTTATGCGCGATTGCATTACGACATTCATGCTATTATGCATTACTTTTGTCATGCATTTTTGCCTTACTTATATAATGCGATATTGCCTTACTCTTTCATGCGAAATCGCCTTATTACCTTGGTGCAAATTCTTCTGCCGTTTTCATGCAGAATCGCCTTACAATAGCTCTATTGTTTGAGTTTTGGGGGCTTTGCCATGGCAATACTGACGGTTACGGCGCGCGGACAAGTCACTTTCAGGAAAGACGTGCTGCGGCACCTGGGCGTCAAGCCGGGCGAAAAGATCGAACTGGAGCTCGTGCCTGGCGGCAAAGGAATGGTCGGCGCGGCCCGCAAGGTTGGCAGCATCGAGGACTTTATCGGGGTGCTCGCCGGCAAATCGCGAAAAACGGCGGCAATCGGGGAGATCGTCAAGGCCGCGGAGCGCGGATGGGCGGGAATGCGATGAGGATGATTGTTGACAGCAACGTGCTGATCCGCGCCGCGGTGCGCGACAACGCGCGGCAGGCCAAAGCGGCGGCCAGCCTCCTGAGAGAAGCCGAGGTGATTGCGGTTTCGCTCGCCTGTGTATGCGAGTTCGTAGGGGTTCTGCGCAGTGTTTACAAATTCAAACGCGAGGACATCGCGGCGGCACTACGCGCGCTTCTTGACGCAGGCAATGTCGAAATCAATCGCCCGGCAGTCGAAGCGGGAATGGCTGTGCTGAATGCGGGAGGGGAGTTTGCCGATGGGGTCATCGCCTACGAGGGCAGATGGCTGGGCGGAGAAACCTTCGTCTCCTTCGACACGAACGCTTTCCCTGTCATGGCCGTCTTGGAGCAAAAAGCCAAGCTGCTCGCGTGATTCGAGCCAGGCGGCGCTCGCCCGCTACTCCAGCGCTTCAGGAACCAGCGCGATGTTCTTTTCGCCGGCGGCCTTCTTCTCGGTGTAGGCCTTGACCCAATCTTCCCAGTGCTTGCCGGCGGCGCGATCTTTTCCAGAGAACTCCAGGCGGGCGATGTCGGCGTAGCTTAACTTGCGCTTGTCGTCCGCTTTCGGGGTGAAGTACTGCACAAACGACTCCGCCAGCGTCGCGCCGGTCGAGCGATTGAAGATGTAGGCTTCGATTTTTTCGCCGGACTTGAGCGTGATGGTGACGTCGCCGCGATAGTCGAAGGCTTTTTCGAGAGCGTTTTTGAGATCCTGCTCGCTGGCAAGCTCGGGAACCCAGCCCTCGAGCTGTTCATGCTCCGTCCCTGGAGCCAGCTCCAGCGCTTCGACCTGTTCCAGCGTGTATTTCAGCACTTCCGCGGTCATGCGCGCGTCTCCTCAAGCTCCCGATTCGGATGCGTGATGTTGACCAGCGACGAAGGGCCGTGCGGCATGGGCTCATTGAGCAGGTTAAGCGCATGCTGGTCGGGATAGAGCGAGAAGTTGCCCTTGACCATGGCGAAGAAGCCCTTGAGCGAGCCGAAGCCTTCGAGCACGGCGGTCGGCTCATAACCGCAACTCACCATGCAGTTGGCGCACTTGGGATTGCCCGATGCGACGCCGTACTCTTCCCACTTGGTGGTTTCCATCAGCTCCCTGAAGGTTTCGGTGTAGCCATCCTGAAGCAGGTAGCAGGGCCGCTGCCAGCCGAAGATGTTGAAGGCGGGCGAGCCCCACGGCGTGCATTCATAGTTGCGGTCACCCATCAGGAACTCGAGGAAGAGCGGCGACATGTTGAACTTCCAGGTCTTCTTGCGGTTCGACAGAATGGCGCGGAAGAGGCGGCGCACGCGGGCGCGGCCCATGAAGTGTTTCTGATCGGGCGCCTTTTCATAGCTGTAGCCGGGCGAAAGAACAACGCCCTCGACGCCCATCGCCATCACCTCGTCAAAGAAGGCGCGTGCGTGGTTGGGGTCTGCGCCGTCAAAGAAGGTTGCGTTGGTCGTGACCCGGAAGCCGCGCTTGACGGCTTCTTTGATGCCTTCAACGGCGATATCCCAGCCACCTTCGCGGCAGACGGAGAAATCGTGCTCTTCGCGCTGGCCGTCGAGGTGCACGGAGAAGGTGAGGTACTTCGAAGGCGTGAACTCCGGCAGGCGGCGCTTCAATTCCAGTGCATTCGTACAGAGATAGACGTATTTTTTCCGCGCGACAAGGCCGTTGACGATTTCGACGATCTGCGGATGGAGCAGCGGCTCGCCGCCGGGGAGGGAGACCATGGGCGCGCCGCATTCTTCGATGGCGGCAAAGCACTCCTCGGGCGTGAGCTGCTTCTTGAGAATGTGCGGCGGATATTGCACCTTGCCGCAGCCGGCGCAGGCCAGGTTGC
>CAYYKV010000331.1:0-3233 GCA_964468605.1 uncultured Occallatibacter sp.
GCTGCCAACGGGCGCGCCGGTCGCCCCGCTCAGTTGCGTTCATTTTGGGCTCAAAACGCACATCGCCCTTGCGCTCGGCTCGGAGCGCATCGGGGTTCGGCCAGAAGCCGGTTGCCAATCCCGCAAGGTACGCCGCACCCAGCGCGGTTGTCTCCGTTACGCGCGGCCGGACGACAGGAACGCCGAGAATGTCGGCCTGGAACTGCATGAGAAGATCGTTCACCGCGGCGCCGCCGTCGACTCTCAGGGCCTGGAGCGGCGCACCGGTCTCGCTGTGGACCGCCTCAAGCACGTCAGCGACCTGGAAGGCGATGGCTTCGAGAGCCGCGCGCGCAATGTGCCCCGGCCCGGTGTCGCGGCGGAGGCCGATCAGCATTCCAGCCGCATGCGCGTCCCAGTGCGGAGCGCCGAGACCCACGAAGGCCGGCACAAATACCACTCCGCCTGTGTCAGGGACGCTGGCGGCGAGCGCTTCCACATCGGAAGACGCGGCGATCAGTTTCAGGTTGTCGCGCAGCCACTGCACCACCGCGCCGCCAATAAAAATGCTGCCTTCGAACGCGTACTCAAGCCGCTTCTGCGCGCTCGCAGCCACTGTCGTGATGAGCTTGTGCCGCGACCGCATGAAGTCAGTGCCGATGTTTTGCAGCAAAAAGCAGCCGGTTCCATAGGTGTTCTTGGCCTCACCCGCGCTCCAGCACAGCTGGCCAAAGAGCGCCGCCTGCTGGTCGCCGGCGATGCCCGCAATCGCCACGCCCCCGAGACCGAGCGTCGTTGTCACCTCGCCCACGCGCTCGCATGACCACACAACTTCCGGCAGCATGCTCGCGGGAATCTCAAAGAGCTTCAGCAAATCGGCGTCCCACTCGCCCTTCACAACGTTAAAGAGCAGCGTGCGCGAGGCATTGGTCACGTCGGTCACGTGCTTGTGCCCGCTGGTCAAATGCCACACGAGCCAACTGTCCACGGTGCCGAAGGCCAATTCGCCACGCTCGGCACGCGCCCGCGCGCCGTCCACATGATCGAGAATCCACTTTACTTTGGTTGCCGAGAAATACGGATCGAGGACGAGGCCGGTTTTGGCGGACACGCTCTCTCCGGCTCCGCTGTCTTCGAGCGCTTTGCACTGCGCCGCTGTGCGACGGTCCTGCCACACGATCGCCGGATGAATTGCCTTGCCCGTCGCGCGCTCCCACACAATCACGGTTTCGCGCTGGTTGGTAATGCCGATTGCCGCAATGTCGCGCGGCCGCGCTCCCACTTTTCCCAAGGCTTCCACTGCACACGAGAGCTGGCTGGTCAGGATCTCCGTCGGATCGTGCTCCACCCAGCCGGCCCGCGGATAGAACTGCTGGAACTCCTTCTGCGCCACAGCCGCGATCGCGCCGGCCGAGTCAAAAAGGATGGCTCGCGAGCTCGTGGTTCCCTGATCCAACGCAAGAACGTATGCCATAAGTGCCGCTCACCTTTCCGGCAACCAGTCAATCACGCGCGGCAGGGGAGGGGCAAGGTGCTCGGTGGCCTGCCTTTAGTTGTGTCCGGCACGGCTCAAATCTGAGCTAAAAACTCCTTTTATATCTCTATTGCATTTTATTAAATCTTATGGTATACTGTATTTGTAAGTTAGAAATGATAGGAGACTTCATGAACTATTTGGACACAGTACGCAATCTTACGCGGATGGCAGCATCCAGCCAAACCGCAGCAGCCATCTTTAACCACTTCGCCAGCCGCAAGCGTGGACGCAAAGTTGAAACGGTACGCCGCCTTATTCAAGTCTGCGGAAACGGCACGCCACGGCGCGCTGTAATCGAGGTACTGCGCCAGCTTGAATCCAACGGGTTTGGAAGGGTCGTAGTCGGGCGCCGCGGACACGAGTCGCGTTTTGAATGGGCGGAGGTATAACAATGCCTCACACCCCTCCATCCCCCGAGCAAACGAAGCTTCGTGGTGTCTATTCGTCTGGAGTCGCGGCTAAGCTCATCCTCGATGACTTCGCCGGTCGAACGAATAACCAGCGCCTAACAAAAGTGGACCAGATCTTAAACCGGCTTTCCGATGCGAACGTGCATCGCTGGGAAGTAATTGCTCTATTCCGGAAGCTTCAGGAACTCGGCCACGGCACGTTTATTGAGGGCCGCAAGGGGCATCCATCGAGATTCCAATGGTCATCAAATTCGATAGATGTCGGTAAAGCTGCACAAGGCGGCGAGGTACCCATTAGTCAAGTCTCGATAGACGTTATTCCTGAAAATGGATTCGAGGAGATGAGAAAGTATGATTTTCCGCTTAGGGGCGGTGTGGACGCAAAATTTGAGCTCCCGACGAACCTCTCCCAAAGGGAAGCGGACCGCCTAGGTGCGTTTCTCAAGAGCCTTGCACTCCCCGATTCGGGAAACGTGGCAGAGTAAGACGGTGTCGTAGCAACCACGTCGCGCTACCGCACCTTCCCCGCCTTACTCTCGAGCACAACATTCGACAACACTGCCGTATCCACCGTCTCCGGCTGGTGCGAACAGAACCCGATGCCGACGTAAAACGGCGCATCCAGATGCAGCTTGATCGGCGGGCCGAACTGATGCATCGGTTCTCCGTCGAGGCTCATCCAGATTGAAAACTCGTCGCCGTGCTTCTCGATTCCGATGCGCTTGGCGCTGATCGTCACCAGGCTGTCGGGACTCGCGCCGCCAGGACGGCCGCGCCCGCCGATGCGAAACTCCATGTCCGTTACCCGCGTATCTTTCTCAGGCCGCCACGCCAGGTGCACCATTCCCGCGCCATGCTCGGCCACCATCGCTGCCTTCGAATCATCGTCGAGGCTTTGCCGGATCATCAGCACGACCTTGCGGTCGCCGTAACCCTTGGGATCGGGGAAGTTGATGTCGGCTGCCAGCGACACGTCGCCCGACATGCGCTTCCAGAGAAATCGGAATTCGTCACGCGTGTACCAGACGTTGTACCCGGCGGAGTTGATGGTGTACTGCCCCGTCGCGGCATCGTAACTTGCGCTACCCGGCACGAGTGCGCTGCCAACGTCCGATTGGCCATCGAAAATTCCGATCGGCACGTCGAAATTTGTACTCGGGCGGTGAAAATCCGCGGGCGGCGCCACCTGTTGATGAGTCGGCGAACCGGGCAGCGCCCACTCCGGCACAGGCGGCAGCGGGTTTTGCGCAGACGGTGTTTGCGCGTGGATCATCGGCGTTGCGCCGCAGACGACCAGCGCGGCCAGA
>CAYYKV010000332.1:0-3201 GCA_964468605.1 uncultured Occallatibacter sp.
GTTTCGGACTCGACGCTGCGGCGCTTGCGGCTGGCGATATACTCGCGGACGCTTGCCTCAAGGGCGGCATAGTTTTCGTAGCTACCGAGCTCTTTGGCGAATTCGTCGTTCAGCTCGGGCAGCATGCGCTTCTTGATGGCCTTGACTTCGACATCATATGCGACGGTTTTGCCGGCGAGCTTTGTTTCGGCGTAGTCGGCGGGATAGATGACTTCAAGCTTGAGCTCCTGGCCGGGCTTTGCACCGCGAAGCGAGTTGGTGAAGGCCTCAACCGTATCCTTGCCGCCAATTTCGACCAGCGTGTTCTCGCCGCTAACCGGCTGGGCTTCGACGGGCTGTGGCTCGGCTGAGCCTTCCGACGCGGCTGCGGGCTGGATCCGGCCCTTGTAGCTGATCTCGGCCCAATCGCCATCCTGGAGAGCGCGATCTTCTTCGACCGGTTCGATGGTGGCGCGGGAATCGCGAAGGTGCTCAAGCTCGTGCTGAAATTCTGCTTCGGTGATTTCGACGGAGGGCTTGTCGACCTTGACGTCTTTGTAGCCCTCGATGGAGAAGGCGGGAAGGATTTCAAAGATGGCCTTGGCGTGGAGCGGGGTTCCGTCTTCGAGCGTGAGCTCGGTGACCTTCGGCTGGCCGACGGGACGCAGGTTCTGCTCATTGACCGCCTTGTTGAAGCGCTCGGGGAGCAGCGTGTCAATGACTTCTTTGCGGATTTCAGCAGCGAAGCGGCGGCGGATCACGTTCTCAGGCACTTTGCCTGGGCGGAAACCGGGAATTTTGGCGTATTTGCGATAGTTGGCGGCGACTTTGTGCGCAGTCGCGGCGACATCGTCGGCGGAAACGTCGATGACCAGCTCGCGCGTGCAATCGGGATTAAGAACCGGGCCGTGCTCATGGTCGTGAGCGGCTTCGGCGTGATCGTGTTCTTGCGGGGAGTCAGCCGTTTCCGGTTTGTTTTCGAGGGTGCCGCTGGAACTCAAGATTGTACCTTCCGGGCGCGTGCGCCGATCTTACGGCCACGAGCTGACGCTAAAGGAAATAGAGCGCCGTTTGGCCGGGAATTCTCTCTCTTTATCGTACGGGGGTTTGGGGGGCGGGTCAAACCGGCGGGAAGGCCAAAAAAGCCGTGGGCATCGGGAAAGACACGTTACTTTTCGGTCGGCTGGGGCTTGCGAACGTAGGGCAGGAAACGCGGATGGGCAGCGCCGCATTGAGAGTAGTTGATTCGGGCTTGTTCGAGGCTGAGCTGGCCGTTGACGGTGAGGCGAACCTCGGAGGCGTCATCGTCTTCCTGGCCGTCGTCCTCCCACCAGCAAACCGGACAAAGCTTGAGTGCTTCGGGAGCTTCGAGAGTCTTGTATCCGCAGCACGGACAACGGTAGCGTAATTCGACAGCGGTACTCACAACGAGATT
Organism: uncultured Occallatibacter sp.; assembly: GCA_964468605.1. Taxonomy (GTDB): domain Bacteria; phylum Acidobacteriota; class Terriglobia; order Terriglobales; family Acidobacteriaceae; genus Telmatobacter. The sequence continues at coordinate 1,415 of CAYYKV010000332.1, forward strand.
GGACGCGAAAAACGGGGGACGGGATTACGGGGAGCGAAGCTCCTAGCTCCAAGCTTCTGGCTCCTAGCTTCTAGCTTAAAGACATTCAAGCCCGGCCGGCGAACTCCCTAGTTTCTGTGTAGACCCTGACCGTCTCGCCCTCTTGAATGAACAGCGGAACCTTGACTTCCAGGCCAGTCTCGAGGCGGGCGAACTTGGTCACGTCGCCCGATGTGTTGCCGCGCGCTCCGGGCTCAGTGTAGGCGACCTTGAGCTCAACCTGCGCGGGCAGTTCCAGTCCGATGGGATTGCCATTGAACTTGTGCAGCTTAATCAGCGCGCCTTCGACGAGGAATTCCAGCGCGTCACCGACCATGCCGGGGGAGAGCGTGTGTGTATCAAAGGTTTCCTGATCGAGAAAATGCGAACCCTCTCCATCGCTGTAGAGGTAGGAGGCTTCGACAAGCTCCAGGTCGGGCTCTTTGAACTTTTCGCCGGCTTTGAAGGTCTTGTCGAAGACGGCGCGCGTGAGCAGGTTGCGCATTTTGAGGCGAACGAGGGTTTGGCCGCCGCGGGCGGTGGGCGTGGAGATCTCGGCTTCAAGGCAGTAATAAGGAATGCCTTCGTGCTCAAAGACCATTTTGCGTTTTACGGTGATTGCTTCAATCAGTGCGGCCATGGGGTCCTTAGCCCTCTTCCGCTTCGCGGAGCTTGGCGATGACGGTGAAGTCCTCAAGCGTGGTGACGTCGCCCTTGATTTCGCCGTGGGTGGCGAGGTCGCGCAACAAGCGGCGCATGATTTTACCGCTGCGGGTTTTGGGCAGGGCCTCAGTGAAGCGGATATCGTCTGGACGAGCGAGTGCGCCGATTTCCTTTGTGACCCACTTACGCAGCTCGTCCTTAAGCTCGTTTGTAGGCTGGTTGCCAGACTCGAGGGTGACGAAGGCGGCGATGGCCTGACCTTTTAAATCGTCCGGCCGACCCACGACGGCGGCTTCGGCAACCTTGGGGTGCGCGACGAGGGCGGACTCGACTTCCATGGTGCCGAGGCGATGGCCGGAGACGTTGATCACGTCGTCAACGCGGCCCATGAGCCAGAAGTAGCCGTCGGCGTCCTGGCGCGCGCCGTCGCCGGTGAAGTAGCAGCCGGGAACGTCGGACCAGTAGGTCTTCTGGAAGCGCTCGGGATCGCCATAGATGGTGCGGGCCATCGAGGGCCAGGGCTTGCGGATGACAAGCAGGCCGCCGTGGCCGGCGGGGACAGATTCGAAGTGGCCATTGGCGTCGGGGCGCGTGACGACTTCAGGCTGGATACCGAAGAAGGGGCGCGTGGCCGAGCCGGGCTTGGTGGGGACCGCGCCGGGGATGGGCGCAATCATGATGGCGCCGGTTTCAGTTTGCCACCAGGTGTCGACGATGGGGCAGCGATTGCGGCCGACTTTTTCGCGGTACCACATCCACGCTTCAGGATTGATTGGTTCTCCGACAGTGCCAAGGAGGCGGAGCGAGTCGAGCTTGTACTTGTCGACGAATTCGTTGCCCCACTTGATGAATGCGCGAATCGCCGTGGGCGCGGTGTAGAAGATGGTGACGCGATGGTCGTCGACGATCTTCCAGAAGCGCGAGAAGTCGGGAAAGTTGGGCGCGCCTTCGTACATGAGCACGGTTGCGCCGTTCTGCAGCGGGCCATAGACAACATAGGAGTGACCCGTGACCCAGCCGATGTCGGCCGTGCACCAGTAGATGTCGTCGTCGCGCAGGTCGAAGACGTACTTCGAGGTGAGGTAGGTTTGCACGGCGTAGCCGCC
>CAYYKV010000333.1:0-3180 GCA_964468605.1 uncultured Occallatibacter sp.
TTTTGAAGTTTGCCGATCATTATTGGGCTTCGCGGTAGGATCAATCCTGTTGATGCATTTCAGGGGTATCGCGGCCGTTGCCGGGAGCGATTGAGTCGAGGTTGGCTCAGGATTTGTTCCGGATTTGCTCCAGGCGGACGGGCTGGTGAATCGCTGAATTCTCGAAAAAGGCATGGCCATGGGCCGTGCCTTTTTGTTTTTGAAGGCCTTTTGTTTCTTGAAGGAAGGTGCGCGTGAAGGTAGGCGAACAATTACGGGAGATGTGGCGGCAGGCCCGCCACGGCAGGCAAGCCGGGATTGGTGAGCGATCCCGGCAGGTGGAGCTCGAAGCGGAGGCGGAGGCGGGGCGCAAGACGCTGGCGCTTCCCGCGATTCTGAGCCCGGTGCAGTTTCCTGGCAAGCATTTGCCCAAACCGACGCCGATGAACCTGCGCCGGTTTGCGGAGACACCTGTGGTGCGGCGGGCGATCAACGTGATCAAGGACCGCATCGCGGCGATGGACTGGCAGGTGCGGGTGCGGCGCGGCGTGAGGCCCGAAGATGTGGCTTTTGCGGCGCGCAAGCTGCGCGCGCTGCGGCGGTCGCTCGAGGAGCCGAATCCGGCAGACAGCTTTCGCACGCTGGTGGAGCAGGTGATCGAAGACGCGCTGACGGGCGGCTTCGGAGCGATCGAGATGGAGCCGACGGGCGATCCGGAGCGGCCGGCGATGCTGTGGCCGGTGGACGGAGCGTCGATCCGCATCAACGCAGGGTGGGATGGCGACGAGGAAACACCGCGCTACGCGCAGGCCGTGCCGGGACAACTGGAGTCGGGCGCGGTGGAGCTGCTCGATCGGCAATTGATGTACATCCGAATGAACCCGCGCAGCTTTACCCCTTTTGGATTGGGGCCGCTGGAAGTGGCGTTCGAGACGGTGAACCAATTCCTGAGCGCGAATCGATTCGCGGGAAAACTGGCGGCAAACTCGGTGGCGCAATATGCGCTCTGGCTGAACGAGGCCACTCCCGCACAGCACGACCGGCTGATCCGCTGGTGGCAGGACGAGATCGAAGGCACCGGGCGCGTGCCGCTGATCTCAACCGAGCAAAAGCCGGAGGTGCTGCGCTTCGCGCAGGGAACGGATGCGGACTTAAGGCTGGCCTGGCAGGAGTTCCTGATCCGGATGGTGGCCAACGCATTCGGGCTCCCGCCGCTGATGCTGGGCCTGGAAGCGGACGTGAACCAGTCGACGGCGTCGGAGATGGCCGACGAGGCCTTCCGCGGCGCGATCTCGCCGCTGGCGATGCTGATTGCCGGGCACTTCACGCGCGATCTCCTCGCCAAGTGCGTCGGCTGGCGGGAGTTCGAGTTTGTCTTCAACGAGCTGAGTGCGCGGGACGAGGAGACGGAACTGCAGGTGCAGGTTCAGTTGCTGCAGGCCGGCGTGCTCACGATCGACGAGGTGCGGGCGATGCGGGGACTGGCTCCGCTGGGGCAGAACCAGACGGCGTTGCTGTCGGGCGAAGCGGACGGCAGGAACTAAGGGACCAGGGACGTAGGGACTAGGGACAAAAGAACCGGGGATCGAGTCCCTGGCGGAGCGGAGCGAGCATGCGACTGGAAGCGATGGCGGTAAAGATTCCTCATGTGGACAGGCATCCCAACCGGGTGCCCTTTGAGGGCGTGTTGACAGTGGTGAACGCGGCCAGCGACAGGGCGCCGGCGGGAGCGCGCGGGCACCGCGTGATGCTGACGCGCGAGGCAGCAGAGAAGGCGCTGGCCTCGCTGGTGGGCATGGCGGTGGATTACAGGCCGGGATGGGACGGACACGATGCGCGGCGCAAGATCGGCCTGCTGACCGAGGCCGATGTAATTGGGCCGCGGCTGGTGGTGCGCGGGTACCTGTATGCGCGCGATTTTCCCGAGGTGGCGGAGGCGATCACGGCGCACGCCCCGGAATCGCTGGGCATGAGCTACGAACTGGCCGATGCGCGCGTGGAGGATATGCGGGCCGAGATATGGAAGCTGACCCGGGTGACCTTTACCGGGGCGGCGATTCTGCTGCGGGACAAGGCAGCTTACCGGGGGACAAGTTTCCGTATGGCGAGTTAGAGAAAGACAGCGGAGTTAGCGGGGCAAGCGGAGTTAGAGGGGACGGGCAGTCAGCGAGATAGCAGGTTAGTAAGTCAGTAAGTGTGAAAGCTGGCAGGGAGGCTCCGGGAACGGAGCTTTTTTGTTGGGGTTGGGAACGAATGTTGGAGCGTAATCCGCAGGAACAGGAAAGGAAGGACATGGAACAAGCAGAAAAGAACATCGTGGAGCGGTTGGAAGCCGCAACCACTGCGCTGGAAAAGACGCTCAGTTGGCTGGAAGAGCGGCAGGGCGAGCTCTCCGGCGAAGTGGAAAGGATCTCGGCGACCGTGGAACAGAGCCGCCGCGAGACCGAGCTGGCGGAGAAGCTTGCCGCCGTGGAGCGGGAGTTGGCCGAAGTGAAAGCGACGTCGACGCAGAACGCACTGAATCCGCTGCGACGCACTATGCCCGCAGCCACCGCCGAGATGCTGGCCAAGCATGGAATCGGCGATGGCCCGGTGGATGTGCGCTCGCTGGATGCGGCATTGTCCGGACTGAGCCTGGAGCAGCGTATCGCAGTCAAGACGCAACTGCTGCGGGCCGGCGCAATCTCGTAAATGCAGTGATCGGTGGACAGTGGTCGGTGATCAGCAGTTTGTGCTGAAGCTGACTTCTCTCGTCCACTGTGCACTGTTCACCGACCACTGAAGCCGGGCACCTGTGTCCGGCTACCAGAGCACGGCCCCATGGAGGGGGTGGAGAAAATTTATGAACGCAACCTTTGCAGACATTCACGCGGCAGCGGACTACATCGGGCCGGGCGCAATTGAAGTTCCGCTGTATCAGACGGAGATCTTCGACATTTGCCGGCGGTCAAGTCCATTTGGACAGCGCATCAAGCAGGTACCGGCGACCGGGCATCCGTCGCGCTTCTTTGAGCGGACGGCGATTCCCAATCCGGGCACTGCGGGATTTGTGAATCCGCGCAGCATCAATCCCACGGTCGTGAGTCCGACGCGCATTGAGCTGAGCGTGCCGCTGAAAGCGATCGTGGCACAGATCAACTACAACCTCTTCGACATCGAGTTGGGCGACCAGCAGAAGCAGTTCGCCTATCTACAGGCCAA
>CAYYKV010000334.1:0-3177 GCA_964468605.1 uncultured Occallatibacter sp.
TTGTTCCTTCGGCTCTCGGGACACGTGTGACACGAATGGCCACTTACAAGATCCTTTACTGGCAGGAAGTCCCGACTCAGATCAAGGCTGATGACGGGATTGACGATGTGACCGTGCAGTTGGATGGGCGATTCATGGAGCACATCGATCGCCTGGCTGCGATGCGCGGCCTCCAGGATGCCGACGACTACCTGGCGCAATGGAAGTGGAGCGATGAGCAGGAGCGCGAGGGAACGGCGGAACAAGTGGCCGAAGCGCTGAAAGCGGAGCTCGAAGCGAAGGGATGGTAGGAACTTCCCCAATATGGCCGTCACGCTGATCATCAACGGACAATCGACCGAGGCCGACCCGGGCCTCTCTCTGTTCGACCAAGCCGAGGCCATGGGCATCGACGTTCCCACCTCGTGCCGCAAGCAAGGCAAATGCAAGGAATGTATGGTCGAGGTGGTCGAAGGCATGGAGGCGCTGTCGCCGGCGACGGATGCTGAGTGCCATCTGAATGGAAACTTTCGCCTCTCCTGCCAGACATTCGTCACCGGCCCCACTGGCCAAATCTCGCCCGGCCCCGTCTCAAGCAATCTCGTTCGCTGCCACACCATGCGGCGTGGACATATGCGGATTGAGCGCCAGGCGTTCGGAATGCCTGCAAGCGGCCAGGCGCTCAATCTTGACCCCGCCGTGACGCGCGACGGCGACCGCATCCTGATTGATGGAATCGAAGTCGAACGATCCACCGGACCGATTCACGGCATCGCCATGGACTTGGGGACGACGACCGTCGTCGTTCGCCTGATGGACCTCGAAAGCGGCGAGCTGATTGCGGACACGTCGTTCGAGAATCCGCAGCGCTTCGGCGGCTCGGAGATCATGTCGCGCATCGCTTACGACACCAGCCATCCGGGAAGACTGTTGATGCGGACGCTGGCCGGATACCTGAGCCATGCGATCGAGAAATTCCCCATCGATCCCAGGACGATCTACGAAATGGTCGTCGTTGGCAACTCCACCATGCGCGATCTTTTCTTCCGGCAGAACGTGTATTCGATCGGCCAGACGCCGTACCGGTCGATTACGGAAATCGAATTGGCCGAAGGGAAGCGGAAAACCACCAGCCTGGTCGAATCCGGCCTGCGCAGCCTCTTGCCCATCCATCCCAAAGCCCGCGTGTATGGCGCTCCCATCATCAGCGGCCACGTGGGAGCCGATGCCGGCGCCTGCATGCTGGCCGCGGATCTGGCGCGCGAGGAACGGCTGATCGCGATCATGGACATCGGCACCAACACAGAGTTGGTGGTCGGGAACAGGAATCGGATTCTCGCGGCGTCGTGCCCGGCGGGACCGGCCTTCGAAGGCGGAGCCATTGCCTGCGGCATGCCCGCTCTGGACGGCGCCATTGAGGAAGTGGCGATTGGCGAGGACGGGAACTTCAAATTTCGCGTGATCGGGGACGGGCCGCCGGAGGGCATTTGCGGGTCTGGCCTCGTCGATCTGCTCAGCGAGCTGCTCCGCACCGGCCGCATGAACGAGCGCGGGCGATTCGCGGACGACTTGCATCGCATCGATCTCTGCCATGGCCAAAACGGCGACGTCTATCTCCTCGAAAGCGACGTGAATGAGCTGGCTCAGGCCAAAGGCGCCAATGTGGCGGGGATTCAAGTGGTCTTCAACACATACGGCATCGACTTCGACGATGTCGACGTGTTTTACCTCGCCGGCGGCTTTGGACGGCACATCAACGTGGAAGCTTCGAAGCGAATAGGACTTGTGCCCAACCTCGCGCCGGAGAAGTTCGTCAGGGCGGGCAACCTGGCGATTGAAGGCGCGACGATTGCCTTGCTCTCGAAATCAAAACGTCAGGAGTTGGAAGAGCTGGTAAGGAAAGTGCAACACTGCCGGCTGGAGACGCACCCGAACTTCTTCGACTTCTTCGTGGAAGGCTGTCAGTTCAAAGCTGTGGAGTCGATTTCATGCGCCAGGTAGCCGAAGCCATTGAGTTGGCCGACGCGCTCGCCAGCGTGGACGTGCAAGCGAAGGAGTATGCGCGGCTGCTCGGCTATCCGCGCGGCTGGGTGCTGGAAGGGCGCGCATGCGAGCTGGCGGAATGGGCGCGCGATTGGTACGCAAAGAATGGACGGCCGTGGTTTTATGCGCGGCAGGCCGAGTGCGTGGAATTTGACGCCGATGCCGATGCAATCCGAATTGATGGCATGGCCTTCAGCAGCAAACGCCTGCTTAGCGCGCTCGAGCAAGCCGGGGCACATAGCGCGATTTTGGTTGCCGTGGGCGCGGGCCCCGAGGCCGAGGAAGAGGCGCGGCGGCGTTGGAGTGAAGACAAGCCTGACGAATACTTCTTCCTTGAGGTGTTTGCCTCGGCAGTGGTTGAGCAGCTGACAACAATTGCCGGAGCCCGTCTCTGCGATTGGGCGGAACAGCGAGGAATGGCTGTACTGCCCCACTCCAGCCCCGGCTATCCCGACTGGGATGTAGCGGAACAGCCTCGTCTTCTGGAATTGATCAAGAAGACGCGAAGCGAGCAGTTCCCTTCCCGCCTGGATGTATTCGATTCCGGCATGTTGCGCCCCAAGAAGGCCCAGCTTGCAATCTTCGGCGTGACGCGTCACGCGGAGCGTCTGCAGCGACTGACCGACCTTGTTCCGTGCGAGAGCTGCTCGTTTGGGCCATGCCAGTACAGGCGCGCGCCATACAAACGAGCTCCGCGGCCCACCGGTGAACCACTCCCGGTGCGAATGAAGGTGCTCGATTCCCACGCGCCGTACACCGTGAACCGCAAAGCCTTGCAACGATGGTCCGAGGAGCGGATTGCAATGCGGCCCTACCCCGATGGATCGATCCACGTCACATTCCGCTATGACGGGACGACTTGCACGAACATGGGACGTCCGCTGGCCTTCATCTACAACGTGAAGCTGGGACCGCGCACCGAGGGATACCCGATTCTGGAGCAGAGTTGCGGGCCGGCCGCGGGCGATACAGGACACATGGCGATGTGCAAATACGTCGACGATCCAGAAAGCCTGATGGCGAATATCGAAAACGATAAGCCTCTGCTCGGGAAGCGCTTGAATTCGGTTCTGGAGTGGCGGCGCGAAGCGAATGGCGCAGGCTGCTATTGCGAAGCATCGAGCCGCAATCACAAATGGGGCCTGGTTCTCGAAA
>CAYYKV010000335.1:0-3167 GCA_964468605.1 uncultured Occallatibacter sp.
AGATCTGCATCCATTGTTGTTCTAATGACCTGGAGAAGCCCACGAGGCCCACGAATGCGCCTACCGCCATGCTGATTCCGCCGAGAGTCAGCAGAGTTCTCAGTCTTCGACGCCGCAGATTCTTCCAGACGAATCCCGTAAACGAGAGTGAGGAGGCCATCAAGCCGGAGCGGTTCCTGTGGAACAGAGATGAGCAAAGAGAGAACGTCGAGAGAACCCGGAGGCGTTCACTTCACCCGTCCACAAGAATATGAGGTCGAAGCTGTCTCCTGCAATGCGCCGCCGATGGCTTTCAGATGCCTTCGCCCATCGTAACGTACACCTTCATCTGCTCGAGCTCGACGCGATAGGCGCTCCGTTCCGCCTCTTCGGCGGCAAACGGATCAGGAGGGCATGGCTCCGCGCCAAGCCGTCGTTCCAAGTCTTCGACGCGCGAAGAGAGCGCGATCAGTGCGTCGGAGAGCGGGTCCTTGATGTCGTGGGGATCGGTGAGCAGCACGCGCTCGCCATTACGATAGACGATGTGGGCCGGAACGCCCACGACAGTCGAGTTTGGCGGAACATCGGAAAGAACGACAGAGCCGGCGCCCACACGCGAGTTTTCGCCCACGGTCAGGTCGCCCAGGATGTTGGCGTTATTGCCGATGAAGACGCGATCGCAAATTGTGGGATGACGCTTGCCGTGGCCCTTCCCGGTGCCACCCAGCGTCACCCCCTGGTACATGGTCACGTCGCTACCCACGATTGCCGTCTCGCCGATCACGACTCCCGTCGCGTGGTCGATAAACAAGCGCTGTCCGATCAGCGCGCCAGGATGGATGTCGACGCCGGTATAGAAGCGGCCCAACTGCGAGAGGACACGCGCGAGCAGGCGCAAGCGGTGACGCCAAAGCCAGTGCGACACGCGATAAATCCACACCGCCCAAAGCCCCGGATAGCAGAGCAGAACCTCCAGGCGTGTGCGCGCAGCCGGATCGCGCTCCATAATGGAGTCGATTTCATCGCGCATTCTGCCAAAGATCGACATGAATTTGAAGGGACGTTGGGACCTTGGACGTAGCGATCTGGATCAAGATGGGCGCGTGCAGATTCGCTAAGTCCCTCGGTCCGTATGTCCCCACATACCTGCCTCTCTTACGCCGTCACCGCAATCGGCTCGGCCTGCAGCGCCAACGCCTGCTGCCGCAGCGGCTCAAAGAGCACGCTGGAAAGATAGCGCTCGCCGAAATCCGGAAGCACAACCACGATCAGTTTGCCCGCATTCTCGGGCCTCGCAGCCACTTTCAGCGCCGCGCTGGCCGCTGCACCGGAACTGATTCCGACAAAAAGGCCCTCTTCCTTCGCCAGCCGGCGAGCCGTCTCGACTGCCTCGTCGTCGGTTACCTGGACAACTTCATCGATAAGCTTGGTATCGAGCACACTGGGCACAAATCCAGCTCCAATGCCCTGGATCTTGTGCGGACCTGGCTTGCCGCCAGAGAGCACCGGGCTGTCGGTCGGTTCCACCGCGACGGCTTTGAACGTTGGCTTCTTCGGCTTGATGTAGTTCGAAACTCCAGTGAGTGTGCCGCCGGTGCCGATGCCGGAGATGAGAATGTCGACTTTGCCGTCGGTGTCGTCCCAAATCTCGGGGCCGGTCGTCTTGAGATGTATGGCCGGGTTGGCGGGATTATCGAACTGCTGGAGGATGTATCCGTTCGGCGTCTTCTCGAGGATTTCGTTGGCCTTGGCGATCGCGCCTTTCATACCGTTCGGCCCCGGCGTAAGCACGATCTCCGCGCCATAGGCGAGCAGCGTCACGCGACGCTCCAGGCTCATGGTTTCCGGCATCGTCAGGATGATCTTGTAGCCCTTGACTGCGGCAACAAACGCCAGCGCTATGCCGGTGTTGCCGCTGGTCGGCTCGATCAGAATCGTCTTGCCGGGTGCAATCTTGCCTGCCTTCTCGGCGGCGTCAATCATAGCGAAGCCGATGCGGTCCTTGACGCTCGAGGCGGGGTTCTGGCTTTCCAGTTTGGCGACTACGGTAGCGGGCAATCCCGCTGCCACACGGTTTAGCCGCACCAAGGGAGTGTGGCCGATGAGTTCTGTAACATTCGCGGCAATGCGCGCCATGATGATCTCCTTTTTCCGGGGCCATGGGCCCGGATCGCTTGTGGAACGGATTCTTAGGGGACGGTGCAGCTTGTCATTGGGAGAAACGCGCGCAATCGAGCGCACGAGAGCATCGGAGCTGTCACCAGGACGGTGTTAGCGACATCGATGCATATAGATAGCCTAGACCCAACGCGCCCGATATGGCAAGACCTAATGTCCTGCCAAACACCGGAATGCACGATTCGCCTGTTACTCCCCGATCAATTTGCAGGAGATAGGGATGCTTTGGCCTTGAACAGCGGCAAGCGAGCCTTCATAAATCCCGCAGTCAAGCAGGTTATTTGGAGAGGACTTGCGGCCGGAATAGACGTTCACCAGAAGCTGCGGACCGCTGCTGTCGACCCATTTCAGCATCGCTTGGTTGATCTTCACAGTGCCGAACCTGGCGACCGCCCCGGGAGCGATCTCCTGATCGACCTCACCGAGCCCGAGTTCACCCATATGGTCCACATATTGCTTTGGCGTGCCCGGCTTTGGAGATGCCGTCAGGTACCCTGCCACAATCACGGTCTCTTTCCCCGCGACGAGCGTGTCCATCGCTTTTTGAGAATACGTAACCTTTACGGTGAAGCCGGTTGGCGCGGCGGGCGGCGACACAGAATTCGTGTTCTGTTGCGAAAAAGCCCGGGTGTTTGTCGAAATACCCGCAATGGAGATAAGCAAAACCAGAATCGCCGAAATCGAAAGAACCAAGGGTCTGAGCATGGATGCAATCGTACCCCCATCACCGCCAGCTTACGGTGGAATACATTCCCGTCTCATCATCACTGGTTCCCATCGGGATGGTCGACCGCTCCATTACTCATCGCCCACTTCACGAAGCCGTCCGGCGCATTTCTCACGGCCGCGATATTGGCTCCCTTCACGCTCTTGATGTGTTGCCACACAACGCCCTTTAAATCCGCATCGCTCAGGTCCGAGTCATCGAGAGCCGCTCCCGTAAGGTCTGCGTCAATAAGGCTGGCGCCGGATAAGTCGCTGTTACGCATATCTGCATCCGTGCATTTGGC
>CAYYKV010000336.1:0-3141 GCA_964468605.1 uncultured Occallatibacter sp.
GGCGAAGAATCTCCTGCTCGGCTGCGATGGTGCGCGCCGTGGTGAACTGTCGGCCCGGTGCGTTCTGCCGCTCGACGGTCTGAAATTCCCCTGAGGCCAGGCGGCCCGTGAGATTGCTTCGGACCTGCGCATAAGTAACCTCGCCCATGCCGCGGCGAAGCGCATCGCGCACAATGGCCCGCTCGTCCACGACGGCTTCGCGCTCGAAGTTTTTGTCGCGGGAGAAGGTCACGGATTCCCGCACTCGCTGTTGTGGGTTGATCTCCTGTGTCGGATGTTGGGCGCGCTCCCGCGCCGCGCGGACAACCGCATCGGCCTGGTTGCCGTGCTCGGCAGCGAGCTTGCGATGCGCGGCCATCACCTCGCCCAGGGAGTGAATTTCTTTGCGGTCACGTGTCGAATGTGCGGCAATCTCCGCGGCCTCTTTCCCGTCGCGACCGGTGCGCTCCAGGTATTCGCGAATCTGCTGACTGCGCGGACTGGAGGCATCAAGGTACTCCTGCGTATAGCCCTTGATCTCTGGGGCGCCGCTGCGTCCGGCGGTGATTTCATAACCAAGTTGTCGGAGCCGGTAGGTCAGCTCCGATTGATAGATGGCCGTGGCGAACTGTTGCGAGGCGAAGAGATTCTGTGGCTGAAGGGCGCGGTACTGGCCGTTCTCGCGCTCAGTGATGTTGAAGATGACTGCGTGGGTGTGGAGCTGTGGAGCGGCGTAGCCATTCACGGGCCGGGCGGTGTCATGCTCGAACTTCGCAGCTACGAATTTAGCCGTGGGCTCCGCCGGATGGTTCCCGCCAATGCGGGCCATCGTGTAATACTCCAGATGCTCCAGAGCAGTCCTGACACTCTCCCGGTGCGCCTCGCGGACCCGGTCGTCGCCGCCCACGAGGGCAGTTACCGATACCGACTTGGGAGCGGAAAAGGTCGCGTCCCACCCGGCGCGGTGATCCATTGTTTTGACGGTCTTTCCATCGGCGTCCTTATATTGATACGAAGCCCTTTGGCGTACAAGTTGCTCGCCGGTCACTGGGTGCTGGCCCTGGCTGAGTCGCGCGAAATCTTCAGTAGAGACCGCACCGGCAACGGCGAACTGTGCCGCGAGGCGGCCCTGCCACTCGCCGGCAATCTCCCCGCGCTGTGACCAGTAGTTTTGCTCCTTCGATACGAATTCTTTCTGGTGGTAGCTCTGCGCCTGGCCAGCGGAGAGCGGCTTTGAGATGGTCAGCATTGCTATCTACTCCATCTGGTGTCCGGCCGACTGGACCGCGTGTTCTGGTAACAGGAGATTGCCCTGTGCCGCTTCCGGCTCTACGGGTGGAGGCGTGCTGGGTACGATCAGGTCATCCATCTTCCGTTCATCGAAGCCGGGGCTTCTTTCCTCAAGTGCGATGAACGGGAACGAGAACCGGGCGACATGATTCCCGTACTTGAGGAATCCCCGCAGGTCGTCAAGGCCCGAGACTTCGGATGGCAGCACGAGCGGCTCCGTTTGACGATCAAGCGCGAAGTTGCGCCCGGCGCGAGTACCGTCATAGTGGGTTTCCCGCAAGCGTTCGACTTCAACTTCGCCGATTGCTTCACTGACCCACTTTGCGGCGCGCGGTTCTGTGGTCCGAAGGAAGATCTTCGTGGCCGGCTGAGACAACATGGCTTCCGCGTCTTCACCGTAGCGGGCCTCCATCTGGCTTCGCCCCTGAAAACCGAGGATGACCGGGTTCTGTGATTTTCGATTCTCCGTGATGGCCGTGTGCAACTGCGGCAGCCGTTGCAGACTGGCTAGCTCGTCGATCACGAACCATACCGGCTTTTGGTCCGGCATCGGCTCATTCAAGAGACGCAAAACGAGCGTGTCGATCCAAAGACTGATGAGGGGACGAAGTGCCTCGCGCATCGTCGGGCGCGAGGTGATGAAGATCCAGCCGCGCCGCGTTTCGGCCCATTTCGTTGCTGTCCAGACTGAGGTTGTTTCATCTTGTTTAGGCAGCAATCGGAAACTGTCCGCACTCATATTGAGGGAACCAAGGACGCCGGTCCGCTGCTGCGGAGCTTTCGGGTCGATCAGCATCCAATACTCGGTTCCCTTCACGCGGCGGTCGATCTCGGCGGGATCGGACATCCATCTAATAAGGTCTTCCGGCGTCGGCAAGTAGCTGAGCAGATGAGCGAATATCTTTTGCGGAGCCTCAACGAAAAAGCGGTTGGTCACACCTTCCGGTTGGTAGAGCGAGACGGCTAGCGCCTTCGCTTCGGCTTTGCGGCGCAGCTCATTGGACGGATTCCAGTAGGGCATCCGGGCATCGAGCGGGTTAAGTACGATGTCGCCGCGGCGTGGATTGTAGAACTGCTTCACGAACTCACAGGCGGGGTCATAGACGATTGCGCTGTCGCCGCGCGCATCCACTTGATAGAGCATCTGGCGAATGATGCTCGACTTGCCTGAACCGGTGTCGCCAACGATCAAGAAATGCTTATTTTCGGCGTTGCGGGGGATGCGCAACGGGAGCTTTGAGTCGTTGGTTGTGATGCCGATGCCTGTGCCTGCGACGGCCTTGGTAAAGTCCTTCGCACTGACGAGGACTGGACCTTTGAGTCGGCGTCCATACCGTAGTTGCTTGATACGGCCGATGTCCTTCGGAATTGAAAACGGGAGCTGCAGAACGAACGCAGCAAGTCCAAAGAGAAGTTGCATCCTGAAGAAGTTGAATAGCGGAACATTGGCATAAATCCAGTGCGCAATCCACGCATGGATTGCTTTGTTGTGATAATTGCGTGGGGCCTCACGTGAGAGGTAATAGGTTCCATGGACTGAGGCTTGCGGCGTGAGCGCCAATGGTAATGGCTTGCCTTGAAATTGAGGTGTAGACCCCGGCTGCACATCGGCCTCAAGCGCCAGCCGGCCCGGAGATTCGCCGTCTGAAACATAAAGCATTTGGTAGGAGCTCGTCGGACGCGCGAGCCCCGCGGTCTCGCTGCGCAGGTAGTAAGGCAGGTAGTAGCGTTCAAGCGGCAAGAGCCCATATTGAAAGCGCAAGTAAACGAAGAATCCCGTCGCAGCGCACGCGAGAAAGAAAGCGCCAAGCGTGTACAAATAGCCGCGCGGCGGCCAGATCAATGACTCATTACGTCCCCACTGCTGAACGG
>CAYYKV010000337.1:0-3140 GCA_964468605.1 uncultured Occallatibacter sp.
AGGAGCGGTTCGAGCGGGACGTGGTGCGGCCGTTTGTTGATGAGTATCTGGCCGGGCGCACGCCGATTCCCTGCTCTCTCTGCAACGACCACATCAAGTTCGATCAACTGCTGAGGACCGCACGCAGCATCGGAGCCGAACGGATCGCAACGGGCCACTACGCAGTGAACGAGTTCGACGAGAAGCGCGGACGCTGGATTCTCAAGCGGCCCGCGGACGTGGCGAAGGACCAGACGTATTTTTTGTTCGGGCTGACGCAGGAGCAGCTGGCGCGAACGCTGTTTCCGCTTGGGCATATGACCAAGCCGGAGGTGCGCGAGGCGGCGCGGCAGCACGGATTGACGCTGGCCGAGAAGCCGGATTCGCAGGAGATCTGCTTCGTCCCGGGCGGCGACTACAAGCAATTCATCACGGCGTATCTCGAGGAACAGGGCGAGGCAGCGACCGAGACGGCGGGCGAGCTTGTGGCTGCGAACGGCGAGGTGATTGGGCGGCACGCGGGCATCCACAACTTCACCGTGGGACAGAGGAAGGGCTTGGGCGTGGCCAGCCCGGCGCCGCTCTACGTCCTGAACATCGATCCATCGAGCCATCGCGTGACGGTGGGCGCGGACGCCGAACTGGCGACTTGCACTCTGCGGGCGCGGCGGCTGAACTGGATCAGCGTTGCGGAACTGACGGGGCCGATGCGGGTGCGGGCGAAGATCCGGCACCGGCACGAGGCTGCATGGGCCACGCTGGAGCCAGCAGGCAGCGACGAGGTTTTGGCCACATTTGATGAGCCGCAGCGCGCGGTAACGCCAGGCCAGGCCGCCGTCTTTTACGATGGCGATGAAGTGGTGGGCGGGGGCTGGATCGTCTGAGTCGCGGGAGCGAGAACTAAACAAACATGTCGTGATCGCCCGACCGCGAATTGGAATGCGAGTTGGGCTCGGGTGCTCCGTTGCGCAACGATTCGATCACTGCTTTCACAGAGGCCAAAATTGCCGAGAATTGGCGCATCGGCTTTTGGACGGCATCGGACATGAAGTGGCCGGTGCGGTCGAGGGTGTCGAGGACATGAGACAGCATCCCGTCAAGGCGGCCTGCCTGGATGCGCGCGCGCGCAATCATTTCGTTGGCCGCGGATTGCACATCGGCGGTCTGCACGCGGAGGGAATGAGTGAGGGCGGCCAGGTCGTCCACGGTTTCTTCAATCCTTGGGGTCAGGCGCGTGACCAGTGCGCGGGAATTCTCGATGAGCGGAGTGACCGAGGACTGGAACGCCTCGAGCTTCTGGTCAACGGAGCGCGCCGCTTTGCGCATGGCGATGAATGCCGCCAACAGAACGATGGCCTGGACCAGCATGGCCAACGCGACCAATGCGATCAAAGCGAGTTGAATGGTCTGATTGTCGAGCTTTGGCATGGTGAAGATCTCGCGCAGTACACTGCGGAACTACGAATTGCAGCTTGAGCACGCTGCTTTCGCGAAGGCAGCGGCTTTTGTCCCGGCGCCAACGCGGGCACTCGGTTCGATCACACGCGCATTCGGCGCCGGAAGGAAGAATGGGATGAGAGGCCGGCACCGACCCGGTTGAAACGGCCGGATCTCAGTACTCGTGCGTTTCGGGCTCAGAATTCGCCGACTTGTATGCCGTGCGACCAGCGTCCACGGCCGCGGTGACACGAGTGGATTGGTCGGCGACCAGATTCTTGCCACGCTCGACAAATTCTTCCCACTGTGCCCGTCCGCGATCGACGACTTCCCGGCCACGATCGGTATATTCGCTGATCTGTTCCTTGCTCTTATCGACGAAGGCGCTAATCTGTTCCTTGCCGCGATCGACAATGGCGCTGACGTTCTCCGCAGCTTCCCGTGTGCGCGCACGAAGATACTCGGCGCTCTCGCGAGCTCCCGTGGCGATGTCCTCGCGGGTTTCCTTGCCGCTCTTTGGCGCATAGAGAATGCCGACCAGAGCGCCGACACCTAATCCGGCCAAAAACCAAGCCAAGCCGTAAGACTTGCTTTCCTCTGCCATGATGAAACCTCCTGTTTCTACTGCCCTCAACGAATGCCTGAGACTACCAAACCCCTCCAGTTTACCGCAAACCGGCCCGGCGACGCAGATTCACCGCGCTGAAAAGGGGCGAATCATTCGGCGCAGGCGCAGTTGTGGGACAGGAGTTCGGCGAAATGGAGGGCCTGGCGGTCGGATAATTGCGCGATTTGCTCGCGGCAACTAAAACCGTCGGCGAGGATGATGGTGGCTGGGCCGGCGGATTGGACGGCGGGCAGCAGGCCCTGGTTGGCGATGGTTTTAGAGATTTCAAATTTGCCGGCTTCGAAGCCGAAGGGGCCGGCCATTCCGCAGCAACCGGCCTGGATGGACTCGACTGTGGCCCCCGCTTTGCGGAGCAGTGCGATTTCGCTGGCCGGGCCGCCAAAGACGGCCTTGTGATGACAATGGCCGTGAATGAGGATGTGCGCGCCTTGAAGACGCCCGGCAGCAAATTCCGGCGCGTAATCGGCAAGCCAGTCAGCGAGTAGCCAGACTTGATCGCTCAGGAGCTTGGCGCGCCGATCGTGAGGGAAAAGCTCCGGCAGCTCATCCTTGAAGACGCTGGCGCAGCTCGGCTCGAGAAAGATGAAGGGCAGGCCAGCCTCAATCTGCGGAGCCATGCGGTCGAGAATGCGAGAAAGATAGGAGCGGGCCGCGCCGAGAAGACCGAAATCGTAGAGCGGACGCCCGCAGCAGATGTGGCCGCGGGGAACTTCGACCTGAAATCCGGCTTGAGTGAGGACGGTTTCGGCCGCGGAAAGAGATTGGGGGTGGTAGTAGTTGTTCCACGTATCAGGCCACAGAAGCACCTTCCGTGCGGCAGCCTTTTGGACCACCTGCGGTGGGGCAGCCTTTTGGACGAGATTTGTGGGAGTTCTTGAATGCCGGGCCGAGGCATTCCGCATATTCTGGTAGCTTTTCGCGGCCAGGCGCGGGAGCTGGCGTTCGCGGGCTATGCCGGCGATGCGCTTGACGAACGGGCTTGTGAGCGGGCCGGTCAAGATCGCATTAGTGAGCGACGGGGCGAACGAGCCGTAGCGGGCAAGGCGGTCGGCAAAGCCGAAGATGTAGTGGTGCAGCGGGTGCAGGCGGCCTTTGT
>CAYYKV010000338.1:0-3139 GCA_964468605.1 uncultured Occallatibacter sp.
TGGGGCTACGTGATCTTCACGGTGGTGAATTTTCTGGCGACCATGATCGGCATCATGCTGGTCGACCGAAGGGGGAGAAAATTCCTGCTGGTCATGGGCACGAGCGGAGTGATCGTCGCGTTGGTCAGCGTGGCATTGCTGTTCAGATCGACGGAAAAGCTGAGCGTGGATTGCCGCGACGCGGTGCAGGCGCTGGTTGCGCCCAGCCAGGATCTAACGCTGCGATTCGACCCGGCTGAAGCGAACCGGCTGCTGGCCGCGCAGCGCGATGCCGGCCAGAGCGATACAGGCAATGGCGACGCGAGCAGCGGAATCGACAGCAGTCGCGCGTCGCTGGCCATCATTTATTCCTACGGCGGCTTTACCGCGGCCACAAGTTTTGTCCGCTCGGACGACGCGGCGGCAGTGCCGATTGAAATCACGCGCGCAAGCTGCGTGCCGGCCAACAAAATCGAAGCGCTGTTCCGGAACCCGTTCGCCGATCTCGCAACCGCGCAGACCGCACCGCTCGTGATTCAGAAAGCCCTCGTCGGCCGCGTGCCCGAGGCTCGAAACGGCTGGCTGGTGGCGCTTGGGCTTTACGTCTTTATGGCGTTCTTTGCCCTGGGTCCCGGCGTCGTGGTATGGCTCGCGTTGAGTGAGCTGATGCCCACACGTATCCGCTCGAACGGCATGAGCATCGCGCTCGTGATCAATCAACTGGTTTCGACCACGCTGGCCGCAATTTTTCTGCCCTTCGTCAGCAAGCACGGCTACTCGTCGATGTTTGTTCTCTTCGCCGGGTTCACGGTTTTGTATTTCGTGGTGGCCGCGTTCTTTCTGCCGGAGACGAAGGGCAAGACGCTGGAAGAGATTGAAGCGCACTTTGGAAGAACAGCCTCTAGCTCCTAGCTGATAGCTTTCCCCGGTCCCCAAAGGCGAGGGACCGGGGGCACCCGGCGAGTCAGCGGGTTCGCGAGTTGGCAAGTTTGCGAATTCGCGAGTCGGCGAGCCGACATGGCACCCGGCTGGCGAGTTGTTTACCTTTGAGTACCTACCCCCCACCCCCCCACCCCTTTTTGAGGTTAAGGGGTTTGTTTTCAGGCACTTGTACCTTTCACCACTTCCGCCAATCCGTTGATTCCAAAGGACTTAATACCCTAAAGTCGTCTATCCAAAGGAGTTAGAAGCCCCGTCATTCGGCGGTCGGAAACCCGCCCTTTTTCGATCTTCTGGGACCATTGTGCGCCGAAGGGCCGAAATAACCTGCAAACTTCGGCAGAAATTTATTTTCTTTGGAATCAGCGGGATAAGGGTCAGAGGGGGAATTGAAGAGGTTGACAACGAAAGGGGTTTTGGGGCTGTTGCTCGGAGGCCGCTTTCGCCGGCCCGGTTCTTTCGCCCCTATGGGGCTGGGAGGTTTTTGAGGCGCGGTATCCCAGGGCTAGCGCCCTGGGCTATTCTCTTCCCTCCCTTCGGGAGGCGCGGCGCCGCGCGGGCCGCACCGCCCGAAAAGCAACCGCAGATCCTTCGACTCCGGTCGCCGCGGCGACCTGCGCTCAGGATGACAAATCCGGGGTGAAGACAGCGTGTGCGGGCGCGAAGGGCGCCGCAAGAGCAAAAGCAGGTCCCTCGGCTACGCTTACCTCATGGTCGCGATGCGATCACGGGGCCCCAAGCGCGCTCCGCTCGGGATGACACTGTTGGGGAGTGTGGGCCCTTATCGGCCTTGGCGGGTGCATAAACAGCAAGGGCGCCCGCACTTGCGGACGCCCTCGTTGCCTGGGAGAGGATTCCGGTTACTTGCTGCCGCCCTGGACGCCGAGTTTCTCTTCGAGCGCGGCCTGCGCAGCGGCCAAACGCGCCGTGAGCAGCCGGAAGGGCGAGCAGGAGACGTAGTTGAGGTCGATCTTGTGGCAGAACTTGACGGACTCGGGATCGCCGCCGTGCTCGCCGCAGATGCCGACCTTGAGGTTGGCCCGCGTGTTGCGGCCCTTGGCTACGGCCATCTTCACCAGTTGCCCTACGCCCGCCTGATCGAGGGTGGCGAAGGGGTCCTGCTTGAAGATGCCGAGCTTGAGATAGGCCGGCAGGAAGTTGTTGATGTCGTCCCTTGAAATTCCAAACGTCGTCTGCGTGAGGTCGTTGGTGCCGAACGAGAAGAACTCGGCTTCTTCGGCGATCTGATCGGCCGTGAGAGCAGCGCGCGGCAGCTCGATCATGGTGCCCACCATGTAGTCGACCTTGGCCTTTTTCTCGGCGAAGACTTCGTCGGCCACGCGCCGAACGATAGCGGCCTGATTTCTCATTTCCTCTATCGACCCGATGAGCGGGATCATGATCTCGGGATGGGGATCGCCACCCTTCGACTTGATCGCAACCGCGGCTTCGATGATTGCGCGGGCTTGCATCTCGGTGATCTCCGGGAACGTAATGCCGAGACGGCATCCACGCAGGCCGAGCATCGGGTTCTGCTCGTGCAGCTCTTCGACCCTTGCGAGAAGGGGACGCAGCTCCTTGAGCTTGGGCGAGCGCGGCTTGGTGTCTTCAAGGTGCTGAATTTCGACCAGCAGGTCTTCACGTTTCGGAAGGAACTCGTGCAGCGGCGGATCGAGCAGGCGAATGGTGACGGGCAGCGACTCCATGGCCTTGAAGAGACCGATGAAGTCGGCGCGCTGCATCGGCAGGAGTTTCTTGAGAGCCACGCGGCGGGCTTTTTCGTCGGTTGCGAGAATCATGGTGCGCATGTGCTCGATGCGATCTTCCGCAAAGAACATGTGCTCGGTCCGGCAGAGGCCGATGCCCTCAGCGCCGAAGGCACGCGCATTCTTGGCGTCGCGCGGAATGTCTGCGTTGGCGCGGACGCGCAGGCGGCGGACCGGATCGACCCAGGCCATGAACTTGACCAGATCGGGATCGTTGGGCTGCGCTTCGAGCGTCTTGAGCTGGCCGGCAATGACGCGGCCGGTGGTTCCGTCGAGCGAAATGTAGTCGCCCTGCTTGAAGGTCTTGCCCTTGACGCGCAGTTCCTTCTTCGCCTCGTCGACGGTGCAGTCGCCAGCGCCGGCCACGCAGCACTTGCCCATGCCGCGGGTGACGACAGCAGCGTGCGAGGTCATGCCGCCGCGCGAGGTGAGAATTCCGTCGGCCACTTCCATGC
>CAYYKV010000339.1:0-3137 GCA_964468605.1 uncultured Occallatibacter sp.
TGGTAGTTACCGGCCTGGGGCTGATCTGCGGTGTCGGCAACACCGCTCCCGAGGTATGGCGGCAACTGTTGGCCGGCGCGAGCGGCGTGTCGCCGATTCAGGGCTTCGACGCCACCGGATTCCCGGTTACTTTTGCCGCCGAAGTCAGGAACTTCGATCCGCTGCAATTTGTGGACAAAAAGGAAGCGCGCAAGATGGGGCGCTTCATCCACTATGCCTTCGGGGCAACCCACGAGGCGATAGCGCAGTCGGGCCTGAAGGTCACTGCAGAGAACGCCGAACGCGTGGGCGTATTCATCGGCTCGGGGATCGGCGGATTCGAAGTGATCGAGCGCGAGCACTCGAATCTATTGCAGGGCGGCCCGAGGAAGATGTCGCCCTTCTTCATTCCCGCGGCAATCGTGAACATGGCAGCGGGGCAGATCAGCATTCGCTACGGGGCACAGGGCCCGATTTCGGCGACAGCGACGGCTTGCGCCACGAGTGCCAACGCCATCGGCGATTCAGTGCGCATGATTCTGCACGGCGATGCGGACGCGATGATTGCGGGCGGCGCCGAGGCGGCAGTGACAACGATGTCGGTGGGCGGATTCGCCGCCATGCGAGCGCTTTCCACGCGTAACGACGATCCCACGCACGCCAGCCGCCCCTTCGACAAGGACCGCGACGGGTTTGTAATCGGCGAAGGCGCCGGCATCCTGATTCTCGAGGAGCTGGAGTTTGCGAAGGCGCGCGGGGCGAAGATCCTGGCCGAGGTGATCGGCTACGGCATGAGCGCCGACGCGTATCACATGACGGGCATCGCTCCTCATGGCGCGGGGGCGCAACGGAGCATGAGAGCGGCGCTGAAGGATGCAGGGATCAAGCCCGAGGAAGTCGGCTACATCAACGCGCACGCCACGTCGACGCCTGCGGGAGACGGGAACGAATCGCTTGCGATTGAAGCGGTGTTTGGCGAGCACGCGCTGAGTCACAGGCTCAAGATCAGCGGGACGAAATCGATGACCGGACACCTGCTGGGCGGGGCGGGCGGACTGGAAGCTGGCATCAGCGTGCTGGCACTGGTGAACCAGCAGATTCCGCCAACCATGAATCTGGAAGACCCTGATCCTCAGTGCCGATTGGACTACGTGCCGAACAAAGCCATCGCACACTCGTTCGACGTTGCGCTGTCGAATTCGTTCGGATTCGGCGGCATCAACGCCACGCTGATCATGCGGCGCTGGACGGAATAAGACAGAGAGTCGAGATTGGGGAGTCGAGCAGGCCCGGCGAGTGCCGGGCCTTTGCGCGTTTGCGCCGGATCGAGTGGGTCAACTGAGCGCGAGGGAGGGATCGGCGGTGAGATCGGGCGGGGCGAAGTCCTGAGCCAGGAAGCGCGGCCAGGCGGCGGCGGCAATCATGGCGGCGTTGTCGGTAGAGAGCGCGAGCGTGGGGAAGGCGATGCGCAGGCCACGCTGTTTGGCTTCGGCGGTGAAGCGTGCGCGAAGCTCGCGATTGGCAGCCACTCCGCCGGTGACGAGGATGCGGTTGACGCCAAGCGACTCAGCCGCAGCGAAGGTTTTCTTCATCAGGTCGCCGACGACCGCGTGCTGAAAGCTGGCGATGAGGTCGAGGGTGGGCTGCGGACAAAGGGTGAGAGCCTCTTCGCGAGTTTGCGGAGGGCGGAAGTTGGCCAGCACCCGACTGACGCGGGCTCTTGCTTCAGCTCGCAGGCCGTGCAGCTCAACATAGCGCAGCGCGGCTGTCTTGATTCCTGAGAATGAGAAGAGGAAGTGCGGGTTTAGGCGCGCGATGGGGGCGGTCTTCGCGGCTTTAGTGCGCGCGGGGGCCTTACCGGCCAGGTGGACCTTTGGTTTGAATTGTGCAAATGCGAAGGGCACAGCGTGCGGGTTGCCGAATGGAGCGAGCGAGTCGATCCACGGACCGCCGGGATAGCCGAGGCCGAGAAGTTTGGCGACTTTGTCGAAGGCTTCGCCGGCGGCATCGTCGACAGTGCGGCCGATGAGCGTGTAGGACCAGGTGCCGCTGGCGGGTTGAGCGAGAAAGAGGTGGGTGTGACCGCCGGAGACGACGAGGGCGAGGGCCTGTGTGTCCGGCGAGGCGGAGATGAATTGCGCAGATTCGCGTTCCTGGAGAAGGACAGCGTGGATGTGGCCTTCGAGGTGGTTGACTGCGATGAGAGGGAGGTTGTTGGCGAAGGCGAGAGCCTTGGCATAGGTGATGCCGACCAGTAATGCTCCGGCGAGCCCGGGGCCGGAAGTGACGGCGATGCCGTCAAGGTCGGCGAGGGTCAGGCGGGCTTCAGCGAGTGCGGCACGGACGACGGGAACGATGGCGCGAAGATGCTCGCGGCTGGCCAGTTCCGGAACGACGCCGCCGTAGCGGGCGTGAGTGGCGATCTGCGATGCGACGACGGACGAAAGCGTGCGGGCGCCACGCTCGACAACGGCCGCGGCGGTTTCGTCGCAGGACGTTTCGATGCCGAGGATGAGGCCGGAGCCGGGCATGAGTCTAGTTTAGTGGTCGAGAGTTAGCAGGGCGCTGCTCGGCGAGCGAGAATAGAAACACTGACGATGGCTGGATCTGAACAATTCGAAGCGGCTATGCAGATTGTGGAGACCCTGCGCGCACGCGGGTATCAGGCGTATCTTGCGGGCGGATGCGTGCGCGACCTGCTGTTGGGGCGCGACCCGGCCGACTTCGACGTGGCGACGAGCGCTACGCCGGATGTGGTGCTGGAGATGTTTCCGCGAACCTTTGCGGTGGGCGCGCACTTTGGAGTGGTACTGGTCGCTCCTGAGGCCGAAGAAGCTGGATTTGTCACCGAAGTGGCGACGTTTCGTTCGGACCTTGCGTATTCCGATGGGCGGCATCCCGATGCGGTTCAGTGCACAAAGACTGCCGAGGAGGACGTGAGGCGGCGCGACTTCACGATCAATGGGCTGCTGCTTGATCCGCTGCATGGAGGTGGAAATTTCGATAAGAGTATCGGCAACCCGAAATTACTCCGATCGGCGGTACTTGATTTTGTTGGTGGGTTGGCGGATTTGGATGCAGGGGTGGTCCGCGCGATCGGGCAGGCGGAGCAGCGCTTTCAGGAAGACCATCTGCGCATGTTGCGCGGGGTGCGGTTT
>CAYYKV010000340.1:0-3132 GCA_964468605.1 uncultured Occallatibacter sp.
GCGACCTTCGGCCAGACCGGCGCTATCGCTTTGGAGTCTTTGAAGCGGACGCCGCAACCGGCGAGTTGCGCAGGCAGGGATTACGCGTCAAGCTCAACGCTCAGCCCTTCCAGATTCTTCTCATGCTGCTCGATCGGCCCGGTCAGCTCGTCACGCGCGATGAAATCTCTCGCGTGCTATGGCCCGATGGGACCTTCGTCGACTACGAGCACGGCGTCAACTCGGCGGTCAATCGCATTCGCGAGGCTCTCGGGGACACGGCCGGCAGCCCCCGATTCGTCGAAACCCTCGCCCGCCGCGGCTATCGCTTCCTGGCTCCGGTTGAACGGATCCCCGACAAAGTCTTTGACCGCATCGATTCCGGCCAGGCCCAGCAGCCTGCGTCCAACGAGTCCACCGCTTCCGCGTCAGGTGAAACCGCCGCGCCACACTCTCATCCCGATGCTCAGCCGCGCACTCGGATTCTCGCTACGCCGGAGGATCTCCCCAGAACATCCTTCCGCGTGGTGCAAACGCTTTTCATTCTCTTTCAGATCATGTATCTGGGTTTCTATGTGGGAGCGTTGGCCAATCTCGCGGAGATCGACGGGCTCCTCTCGCTGCTGCCAAGGGCAACAACCGTGTTCCACTTACTCATCGTCTGTGCCGCCACCCTCATTCCCGCACGCGCGTTTGTCCTTTGCGCCGCTCTCTTTCACGCGCCGGGGTTCCATGGCAAATTTCTCAAGCTCTGGCCGTATCTGCTTGTCTTCGACGAGCTTTGGTCGCTCTCGCCTTTCCTGCTTCTCCACCACATTCAATTCGGGTTGGCGCTTGCCTGCACCACCCTACTCGTCTATTCGCCTTTTGCACAACGCTCTCTCGTCCTCATGGGGGCGGGAAAACGATCCGGCGAACCCCGCTAAATCCGATAGCTTGCTCGCCTCGTTCCCTTGGTCTCTCGGTCCCTTGGTCCCTGTCTTTTTTCAGAAGTCCGTGTGGAATCGAAACGCTGAAACCGCAACGGGTCCGCGCGCCTGGTTATAGCCGGGGTCGTTGATGTGCTGGAAATCGTAGGAAACAAAAAAACCGCGCCAAAGGTGAGCTGTATAAAAAGTCTCGACAATCTTCTCCGGGCCGTAAGTCAACCCGCCGTCGCCGAGCAGGAAACCCACCCCGCCCAACGCAAGATACTGCTGATGCGATGCCACAATCCCGTTCGTCACAAACGCCACACCGGCTCGATCGCTGCTGCGCCGCCACGCGTCGCCCATGGCCAGCCCGCCGATCTGCACCGTCCGGTCGTCTTCGGTGTAGCAATAGGTTTCGTTGTGCCCATCGCTCCAGCCCAGGCGCGCAAAGACTCCCACATCTTTCCGAACCTCCTGCTCCATGTTCAAGCCGAAGCCGTAGCGGTGCCGTCCCTCACGGCGCGTGGCAATAATATCCGGCGTCGCAGTCTCGCCGGCGAGGAACTCCGCGTTGGCCTCGCGGTAGTTTCCCATGTTGCCGTGATTCAAATAGCCCAGCAGCCGCACCGTGCCGTCGCGATGGAGAATATGCTGCCCGGTCGCCTGAAGCTCGAGGTTCTCCGCGCGCGATCGCGCCAGGTCGGCATCCAGGAATGCACTGTTCGCAACCTTCGGCATCAGCGCTTCAGCAAAGCGCGCGGCTCGCGAGGGATCGTCGTACTCCACGATTACGGCCTCGGTGTAACCCCGCGTATTCGAGGCCACGTCGTAGGCGCCGTTGTCGTCGATTGTCCAGTTCAGGAACTGAAGGTTGCTGTCGGAGCCATAATCGTTCACGTCGAAGAAATCCGTCAGGTCCATCTTTCCTGCGCGCAACTCCAGCCGGCGAGCCGGAACCGAAGTCGCAAGATCCAGCTCGTCACGGGAAACTGAGACTCGCTCGTTGGTCAGCGGGATAATCTGGCGCAGCATCAGTTGCGCGAGGTATGGGTCGTTCTTCTCCGGCACGTCCTCCCTGACTCGCACCGCATCAAGGTTTACAAATCCCGCCAACCCGACTGTGTCGCTGATGCCGTTGCCTGTCGCGTCTTCGATGTCGGCAAAAACTTCGGTGGTCTGCGACAACTCGTATCCGGTATAAAGCGTCAGCAAATGTGTTGTTGCGTTCTGCGCCCAGTTCGTCAGGCTGTTGGGTCCGTTGTACCTGGCCCTGAACGCGCCGTGTCCCTGCAGAATCACGTTTGCTTGCCCTGAGATCCAGTACCGCTCTGTCAATGTGTGCGGAAATACTGTCTCGGAGTCGCCGCCAGTCGTGTCCTCTGCGCTCGATTCCCCGCTCGAGTTTTTGCTCGCGTCCTGACCCGTGCTCGCTTCATCTTTCGCCTGAGCTGGCCCCGCCGACTGCGCAATCGATCGCAAAGGGCAGCAGAGCGCCACGACCGCCGATCCACATAGAATCTGCATGGCAATTTGCTTCAGGAGGCGCTGCATTGCTTGCCGAGCAGCGCGCTTGTTCGAGCTACCGGTCACAAACCTAGTAGATCATCCGTTGCCGCACTCGTCGCCTTGCGGATCGTTCTACTTCCGCCCCTGGCATACTTTCTGCCAACGCCGCTCTGCCCCAATGCCGTTCAATCCCCCGTCTGCCTCTATTTAGGCGGGCTATTGGGGGCAGGCGCCGGCGATTGACCGCCGTTGGGAACTTCCTGCCCGTTATAAAAGACCTTGCTCGATGACCCAAAGCGCTTGTAATCGGTGTATTTGATTGTTTCGCGGATATGCACGTCCTGCGCCATGTAGCCGTAGCCGCCGGAGAAGTGCAGAATCCCTTCGCCCTTTGTATAAACAGGGAACCAGTAATTGCCGTCGATCTGCTGCCGCCAGGTCATGAACGGCGCATGCAGGTCCTCACTATTCTTGCGCGTGTCGTCAGGCACCATCCGCCCATTGGTCACCACGATCTGCAGATCCGTTGCGTCCACCCAGATGCGCCCATCCAGATACCTTTTGCCCTTCGCGATCGTCTTCGGACTTACGTCGAAGACGTAGCAGTCCACTTCATCCACTTTCTGCCGACCCACGTACTTGACGTCGTACGCCGGAACATCTGCCGTAGTGAGCACAAACGGATAGCCGTGCTGCAAGTCCTGGAGATCGGATGGCGACAACATAATCTGTTTCA
>CAYYKV010000341.1:0-3126 GCA_964468605.1 uncultured Occallatibacter sp.
GAAAACCGCGGCGCCAAATGACCCTTCCGCGCACGATCGACGTGCCTGTCGAGGCCAAGGGCCAGCGCCTCGATGCCTTCATTGCCGCACAACTCGACAGCGTGAGCCGCTCCCGCGTGCAACTGCTCATCGACCAGGGCGATGTGCTCGTGAACAGTCGTCGCGAGAAGGCCTCGCTGAAGCTGCGCGGAGGCGAACAGATCACCATCACCGGCGATCCGCATCCCGCGCCGCTCAAAGCCACGCCGGAAGCGATCCCGCTCGACATTGTTTACGAAGACATCGATCTGGCCGTCGTCAACAAGCCCGCAGGCATGATGGTGCACGCAGGCGCGGGCCAAAATAGCGCCGCCGCCAACCCGGAAGGCGTCGCGGCCAACGAACTCGACGCGCGCAGCCGGGGAACCCTCGTCAATGCCCTGCTCCACCGCTTCAGTGCGCTTTCTTCCACGGGCGGAGAGCTGCGCCCCGGAATCGTTCACCGTCTCGACAAAAGCACCAGCGGGCTCATTATCGTCGCCAAAAACGACCGCGCTCATGCCGCTCTCGGCGCAATGTTCTCGGGCCGGCACGTCCAAAAAACCTACGTTGCGCTGGTTCATGGCACTGTGGCGCGCGAGAAAGGCACCATCACCGCCGGGGTCAGCCGCGATCCAGTCCGACGCACGCGCATGACCACCCGGCCCAGCCAAACCGCCCGCTCCGCGGTCTCTCATTATGAAGTCGCCCGGCAGCTCAGCACCCGCTTCGGCAAATTCACCCTGCTGCGCGTTCGCATCGAGACCGGCCGCACGCATCAGATTCGCGTGCACATGGCGTCCATCGGCCATCCCGTGGTGGGCGACACGCTCTACGGCGGCGTGGCGCAGTTAACCGAGCAAACCTCTCCTCAGAGCACGCGCTCGACCCGCAAAAAGACGGAGCCTGAGCGGCTCAAGCTCAGCCGCAACTTTCTCCACGCCGCAAAGCTCGAGTTTGCGCAACCGCTCACCGGCAAGCCGCTCCAGCTTGAAGCGCCGCTGCCTGAGGAGTTGACTGCTTTCCTCAGCTGCCTCGAAAACGTCTAATCCGCGCGGGCAGCCATCGAAGCCGCCGGCGCGTCGAACTGACAAAAGTACCTGAACTGTCAATCCCCATCGCGCATTGGCCAGCGCAGCGATTGTTAGAATAAGAATCGATGAACACACTGCTTCCCACGCTTCAGTCCACCGCCCCCGCGCGGCTGCGGCGTTTCTCCTCGCTTGCATTGGCGGTTGCCATCGCCTGCTCCGTTGCGTCCGCTCAGCAGCCTGCGCCCGCCGCCGGCGCTCCTGCAGCTCAAGCTCCCGCTCAATCCGCCGCTCCACCCGCGGCGCCAGTACTTCAAGGGCCGGGCTCAAATACCGATACGGGCGCCCCCACCATCCACGTCGGCGTCAACGAGGTCAGCCTCATCTTCACCGTCACTGACAAGCACGGGCATTACATCCCCAACCTCACCCAGAACGACTTCGCGCTGCTCGATGACCAGAAGGCTCCGCAGCGCGTGAACTCGTTTCACCAGCAGATCAACCTGCCGCTGCGCGTCGGCATCGTCATTGACGCCAGCACTTCCATCCGTTCCCGTTTCCAGTTTGAGCAGCAATCGGCCACAGAGTTTTTGCTCGAAGTGCTCAAGGCCAAGAGCGACCGCGCCTTCGTGATGGGATTCGATGTGACTCCGACGGTCACTGCGGACTGGACCAACGATCAGGACGCCCTCGAGACGGGCGTCAACAAACTGTCTCCCGGTGGCGGCACCGCGCTCTACGACGCCGTCTATGTCGCCTGCCGCGACAAGCTCGGCACCGAGCGCGGCCCCGAGCCTGTTCGCAAGGCCATCATCCTCATCTCCGACGGTGAAGATAACCAAAGCCGCGTCTACCTTTCCGAAGCCATCAAGGAATGCGAGCGCGCCGAGACCATCATCTACGCCATCAGCACCAACTGGACGCCCAGTCGCGGCTCCGGCGACAAAATCCTGCAGGAACTAGCCGAAGAGACCGGCGGCGAGGTCTTCTTCCCTCCTTCGGTTGAAGAGATGGCCACCAGCTTCAAGGATATCGAAGAAGAACTGCGCAGCCAGTACGCGCTCGTCTATACGCCCGCCAACTTCACGACCAACGGCGCTTACCGCACCATTTACCTGTACTGTTACGACCGCCGTTACACCGTGCGCGCCAAAAAGGGCTACTTCGCCACCGGCAATTGATCGAAGCGAGCCGCCAAGCCGCGACGAAACAAAGATTTTCCTTGGAAGAGCGTGGCCATCGCCGCGCTCTTTCTGTTGATTCCGCCGATTCGCTCTTTCGCCCGCACCATGTCCCAAATCAGGCCGACCTCGCGCTCTTCTGTTCCGATTTGATTCACTTCCCTACACCTCGACTCGCCCTCTCATCCAATTCCCTCCGTCGCACGATGAACTAGGCGTAGGAGATTCCAGGCATCTCTTCGAGATTTGCCGTGGAGTGAGGGATTTGAGGTGATCCGTCAGGCAATTTCGTGCGACATCTGTGCAACGGAGAAACGCCAGACCAATCATTGGTTTGTCGCCTACGAGCAAGCGGGAGAACTGCGCGTCAGCGGCTGGACCTCGCGCCACAAGTTGCGTCCTGGCTCGAAGCATCTTTGCGGGCAAACCTGCCTGCACAAGCTGGTGGATGAATTCATGGCCAAGGCGCTCGCCGTGCGCGCACAGCGCCCGCCAGAGGAGCCAGTGGAACAGGAGGAGCCAGTGGAACAAGAGGAGCCAGTGGGACAGATTGACCATAAGCCGCCCGCCGTGAGCGATGCCAGCCTCGCCTCCAGCGCAGCTCGCCCCCTTGCGGCCAACCCCCATTCGCCCAATCTCGACCCCGAATCATCGGCGCGCATCGTCACGCCGCCTGCGATCGCATCGCCCCCGCCAGTTCTGCCCAAGCCTGCGTATCGGCCTCAACCCGAACTGCTGACCATGCCGCAGCGGCCGCACTCTGCTTACACTCCCACAGTCGAAGAACCCCCGCGCTACGCCTCGCGCAATTGGCGCGCCGAAGCCTGGGAGCGCGAACGGCTGCGCGAGTTGCGCGCCGCCGGAAATCGCCCCGGCATCGCTGCTCGCCGCGCCTC
>CAYYKV010000342.1:0-3117 GCA_964468605.1 uncultured Occallatibacter sp.
TGCTTGTTGGGGTAGAAACCGAGAACAGCAAGATCGCCGAAGCTGCCGGCGATTTGCCCGTCGAAGCGCGCACCGATGGCTTCGGAGGCGTCTTCGAGGAGGGCAAGTTGATGGCGCTGAGAAAGTTCCCTGAGTAAATCCATCTGCGCGGGAATGCCGAAGGTGTGAACTGCAAGAATGGCACGCGTGCGCAGCGAGATGGCGTGCTCCACGGCAGTGGGATCAAGATTGAGCGTGAGGGGATCCATCTCGACGAGGACAGGCGTGGCGCGCACCTGGAGCACTGTGTTGACCACAGCCACGAATGTAAAGGACGGAAGGATCACCTCGTCGCCCTCGCCAATTCCGAGCGTTAGCAACGCCAGATGCAGCCCTGCGGTGCCGGAACTAACCGCCACCGCGTGATCCACGCCGTGATAGGCGGCCAGATTCGCCTCGAAAGCCGCGAGCTCCAAACTTTGACTCAAGTGTGGCGTGCGCAGAACGGCAGTGACTGCCGCGATCTCCGCCTCGGTAATGTCGGGCGCCGAGAGGGGAATGCGCGCAGTCATGAGCGTTCCAGTTGCACCGATTCGGCAGGTGACGGAAGCGGCGTGGGCTGCTTGATAAGAAGCCCGTCGAGCGGAACGGAAACTAACACTCGGGCGATGGTCTCCGCTGCGGTGCCATCGCCGTAGGGATTGGTCATGCCGGCAAGGCTCTCGCGGAAGGCGGAACTGAGAGCGCGATCGAGCGCGGCGCGGACGGCTCGAGATTCGGCGGCAACATCAATCACGTTACGCGCGCGTTCGCGGCCTTGCTGGCGAATGCCCACGTTCACGACTGGCAAGGCAAAGGATGCCGCCTCCATAATGCCACTGGAGGAGTTGCCTGCAAGCGCGTCGGCGTACCTGAGAAGACTCCAGTAGGTGGCGGCGTCAAGATTAGCGAACACGTGAGTGTGAGCGCGCGTCGCCGCAAGAGATCGGGCGCGGTCAATAAGCGCGAGGCCACCGGCATCGGCATTGGGGTAAACGAAGACGATTTGTCCGGGCGCATGGGTGAGCGCGGCGAAGAACGCATCCGCTTCGGCGTTGGTGTCGCGCAGGATGGTGACGGGATGCCACGCGGCAACGAGCGTGGGCGGCAGGAGCGAAAGGCCCAGGCGAGCTTCCAGAGCTGCGCGATCGAGCAGCGCGGAGCG
Source organism: uncultured Occallatibacter sp. (assembly GCA_964468605.1). Taxonomy (GTDB): domain Bacteria; phylum Acidobacteriota; class Terriglobia; order Terriglobales; family Acidobacteriaceae; genus Telmatobacter. The sequence goes on from CAYYKV010000342.1 coordinate 1,184, forward strand.
GCGCAGGTGATCGAGCGAGGGCGCTCCAGCGCAGCGCACACGCCAGGGCTCTTCGCCCATAGCGATGACGCGCAGGCGTGCTGATTCAGTCGAAGTGAAGTGGATGTGCGCGAGCTTGGTCAAAGCGTTGCGCACTGCATCGTCAACAGCGCCCTGGCTTACCTCGCCGCCTTCGATGTGCGCGATCGGAATACGCAGCGCCAGGGCCGTCGCGGCCGGCGCAAGCATTTCGTACCGGTCGGCAATGAGCAGTAGCAGGTCCGGCCGCCACGCAGTGAGTGCATCGGCAAGGCCCAGAATGGCCAGGCCGATCGTCTTGGCCATTCCGGTGTCAGTGTCGGAGCTGAGCAGGCACTCGATGCGCGCCTGAATGGGAAAGCCATCGCGCTCGATCTCCTGCAACGTATTTCCAAATTGCGGCGAGAGATGGGGTCCGAGAGCGAAGACGCCCAATTCGACTTGAGGGTGAGCGGCAAGCTCGCGTAATGGCCAGTAGAGATGGCTGTAGTCAGCGCGCGACGTGGTGACGACGCCAATGCGGCGTCGCACGGCAGATGTGTGAGACTGCGCCGGAACTCCGCGCCCGTTCACCTGATTTTGAGGCGCATGCACAGGAGAAGTATAAATTGAACGCTCGATACGGTCTGCTGGCGCGTACGAACCGCGCAGCCGTAGGGCTTCGCGCTCGCGTACACTGGATGGTTCCGAGATGAGGGGAGAGTTGTATCCGTGAATGTAAGAACGATGCTGGGGACTCGGCTTTGCGTATTCGCAATTCTTGCGGGCATACCGGCACTCGGCGTGCCGCAGAAGCATTTCGACGCAGAGGCGATCCGGCTGAACAATCGCGGCGTGGCGCTGATGGGCCAGCAGTTCACCGAGCGTGCCGCGGAGAGCTTTGCCGAAGCGTTCAAGAAGGACCCGAAGCTGGCGCAGGCGGCAATCAATGAGGGCATTGCGCTGCTATCGGGACAGAAGCTCGACCAGGCCAAAGAATGGTTCCAGAAGGCCATTTCGGTTGATCCAAAGAATCCGCAGGCATGGTACAACCTGGGTTTGGCGCAGCATGCTGGAAATGAGCTAACGGATGCACTGGCCAGTTTTCAAGAGGCGGTCAAGCTCGATCCCAGAGACGCAGACTCATGGTATTTCGAAGGCTCCTGTTACCAGGAGATGCGGCAGTTCGACAAGGCGATTGCAACCTTCGAGAAGACGCTGGAGATTAACCCTCTGCACGCGTCGGCGGAGTTCGGACTCGCACGTTCGCTGCAACGCACTGGCCACACGGCAGAGGCGAAGGAACACTTTGCGCGTTTTCAACATTTGACGAGCACCAAGATTTCATCGGCGCTGGGGCTGTCGTATGGCGAGCAGGGGCACTATTCAACAGTCACGGCAGTCGAAGAGCCGGAAGCGATCCAACACGCGATGATTCCGGTGCGCCTTGTGGCGCAGCCAATGATCGCGGCCGCCTCTGCAGGCGCTTCGTCATGGACGACGACGGGCGGCGCGTGCATGATGGACGCGACGGGCTCGGGGCAGATGGATCTGGTGCTGATGCAAGCGGGCGCGCAGGCAATTCGTATTTTGCACAATCTTGGCGGCGGCAGCTTTGAGGAATTGGATACGGCGGCAATGGGTCTGGGGGTGAGCGGCCATGCAGTGGCATGCGCCGTTGGCGATTACGACGGCGATGGATTAAACGATCTGGCTGTGGCTCTGGAGGACCGCGTACTTCTGTTTCATAACCTCGGTCACGGGCAGTTCAAAGACGTTACGGCGCAATCGGGACTTTTGCCGCGCAACCGCCCATCGGGCATTACGTTCGTTGATTATGACCATGATGGCGATCTCGACTTGCTGCTGACTGGTGCGCCGTTGAAGCCGGGCGATGAGTCCAATGTTCTGTGGCGCAACAATGGCGACGGGACGTT
>CAYYKV010000343.1:0-3103 GCA_964468605.1 uncultured Occallatibacter sp.
CCGACCTACGGGTTATGAATCCGTCGCTCTAACCATCTGAGCTACTCCGCCGGGTGGGAGCGCTGGCCCATCAATAACGCGCAGCAGCGCCAGTTTCGATGATAAGGGGGCGAGAATGGCAGGTCAAACAACGCGAGACCGCTCTTCCTGCGACAATTCCCCTGCATGAACGCCGACTGACGATTCTGTAGTGCCGGTCTCCTGACCGGCAGTAGCGGGGGCCTCCGGCCCTCGCCCAATTGCTCTGTCGACCGTCCACCGCCCACCGTCCACCGGTTTACACTCGTCTCCATGAGACCCCTCCGCATTGCGGCCGTGATTCCCGCGCGCCTCGGTTCCACGCGCATGCCGCGCAAGGTGCTGCGCCCCATCGCCGGGCGGCTCATGGTGGAGTGGGTGTGGCGAGCGGCCAGTGCGAGCGGTCTGATGGACCCGGTGGTTGTCGCCACGGATGCCGAAGAAGTCGCCGAAGCCTGTCGCGCGCGGGCGATTCCTGTCGTCATGACCTCGCCCGATTGCCAAAGCGGAACGGACCGGGTGTGGGAGACGGCCCGCCAGATCGACGCCGACATCTACGTCAATATTCAGGGCGATGAACCCACCCTCACTCCCGATTTCTTTCCGCCGCTCCTCGATCTTTTTGCGCGGCCCGAGGTTGAGGTCTCTACGCTAGCGGTGAAATGTCCGCCGCACGAGTTTACGAATTCCAATGCGGTGAAAGTCGTGACGGCGCTCGACGGACGCGCCCTCTATTTCTCGCGCGCTACGATCCCATTCGACCGCGATGCGACCGGCTTTAGCGGCTATCGCAAGCATCCCGGCATCTATGCCTATCGCAAGGCCGCATTGGAGCGGTTTGCCACGCTGCCGCCTTCGCCGCTCGAAAAAATCGAGCGTCTCGAGCAGTTGCGCCTGCTCGAAAACGGAATCGCGATTTATGTGGCCGACGCGCCGCGCGACACGATTGGCGTCGACACGGAAGAGGATCTCGCCCGGGCGGAGGCGGCGCTGAACGGCTCGTAGCTCGATCCGAGCGACGTAACTCACGGTTGTCAAGCCCCTTTTCTTCTAACTCATTGCATCCACGCGGCTTAATTTTGCCGATAATTTCCGCCTTCTGGCGCACACTGTTCCCATGATCGCCAATTTAAAACTCTTCTCACCACCGAGCCTGCCTCGCTCCGCATGGACCTGGGTCAGCTTGAAGGGTACGGGCTTCAGCCCGTACATAAATCGAGCAAATAAGGTCGGGGCTTTAGCCCCTGAGGGATGGTTTTCTTGCCTTAGCGAATCTTTCCGCAGCCTCCTTGGGCCAGCTCCCGCCATGGCTGTGGCTGCCCAATCGGGCCTTGGAAGTTTGAAAAATGGCGAGGGGAGTGATTTGATACACTTTGAAACGCAAAAATTGCTCGTAACTCGTTTATCATCAACAAAAACACCTCAAAATCCTCATCGATTTTTTGCGATTTTTATCGATTTTTGCTGGCAATTCGGCCCATTTTCGACCTCAAAACGCCCAACGCAGGCCATCAAGCAGCCGCTGCCTTTGAGCCGCTTTGCCCAGCCCTTTTGCAGGCATCCGGATCGCCGAGAATCTGAATTGCCGGCAAGATTCGGATAGCGTAGACATCTGGCACCGGCGACCATGGATCCATGAGCGCAACACTAATCGCAACAGCACAATTCGCCGCCGTCAATACAATGACCAGCATCGCCATGACGCAAAACTCGACCCTCGATCCCGACGCCTCTTGGAAGCAGCTCGTGGCCCGCGATCCAAAGGCGCGCTTCTTCTACGGCGTGAAAACCACGGGCGTTTTTTGCCGTCCGAGCTGCGCCAGCCGTAGACCGCTGCGCGCGAATGTACGCTTCTTTGAGACCGCCGCCGCCGCGCAAGCCGCGGGCTTTCGTCCATGTAAACGGTGCAACCCTGCCACCACCATTTCGTGGGGCAGACCTTTGGATGGGATTCGTGCGCATATTGAAGCTCACCTTGACCGGCCAGTGCGGCTCGAAGAGTTGGGCCGTGTCGCCGGTTTAAGTCCGTTTACCGTCCAGCGCCACTTCAAGCGCGAGATGGGCGTGAGCCCGCTCGAATATCAGCGGGCATTGCGCGCCGGCCGGCTGCGCGGCGCGCTGAAGCGAGGCGAGAGCGTGACCGATGCCATTTACACTGCCGGATTCGGATCATCGAGCCGCGCTTACGAAGGGAACCAGCTGGGCATGACGCCTGCGCGGTTTGCCCAGGGCGGCAAAGGCGAGCAGATCGGCTTCACCACTGCGCCCTCACCATTCGGCTGGATGGTGGTTGGATCCACCGCCCGCGGATTATGTTGGCTCTCGTTGGCCGGCACCAAGGCCGAGGCGGAGGCAACGCTGCGCGCCGAGTTTCCAGCAGCCACATTTCGCCGCGATTCGTCGCTCTCCCGGCTCGTGGATACTGCGCTCGAAAGCGTCAGCACCGGCACTTCATTCGTCCAAAACCAGAAACCCGCGGAGCGGGAGGCACTGGACTTGCGCGGGACGGTCTTTCAACTTCGCGTGTGGCAGGCGCTCCGTCAGATTCCACGAGGCGAAACGCGCAGCTACTCACAGTTGGCGCGTGAGTTGGGCAATCCCAATGCTACGCGCGCCATAGCTCGCGCATGCGCTACGAATCGTGTGGCGTTAGTGGTGCCTTGCCATCGCGTGGTGGGCGCCGACGGCTCGCTCACCGGCTACCGCTGGGGCCTGGAGCGCAAGCGGCAGTTGCTCAAAGCAGAATCGACCGCAAGCGGAAGCTGATCGAGTCGGAGGGCGCGCGTTGACACGGAGAGGAGCGATCGACCCAAGCCATTGCTCATGCACCGGGGCGAGCGAAAACCCTTCAAAAGGTCGCACGATGAAAAGGGGCGGACTCAATGCCCGCCCCCTTCAACAAATCAGTTTCGTTCGACCGATTGCAAAAGAATCGCCGTTGCTTCTAGTGGCAACCGCCAACCAGTTTTCCTCCCGCCGCTCCAGGAGTCGTGAGCAGGGCGGGAATCTTGCTCGTTAGCGTTGGCGGCTCGTAGTTGAAGAAGACTCCCGAGCACGCGATATTCCCGTTCAGATGGAACAGCGC
>CAYYKV010000344.1:0-3029 GCA_964468605.1 uncultured Occallatibacter sp.
TCGCTCATCGGAATTCCCTTCACCGGCGGCTTCTTCGGCAAGTTCTACTCCTTCACGGCAGCGGTGGGCGGCGGGGCAATCTGGCTGGCTGTTATCGGCCTGCTGAACTCGGGATTAGCCGCTGCGTATTACCTCCGCCTCGTCGTCGTGGCCGCCCAGCGCCCGTCACCCGACGAAAGTCCGGACCCGAATATCGCCCAGAAAATCGTGGTGCCCAAACCCATCGTTGGCGCGGCCGTCATCGCCGCTCTCTTCCTCGCCGTCACCGCCACGCTCGTTCTTGGCATCATTCCCGGCGCAACGCTCGACGCCGCGCAGTCCGCCGCGCACACGCTGCAGGCACCGCCGCAAACCGCCGTGCCGGCCGTCTCCGATCCTGCGCCCCTTGCGCACTAGCCCGCTGGGCTGGAAGTCTTACTGGAGCAGGAGCGAAAATCTCCTAGCGAGGCCCCGGAGGGTCAGCGTAGGCGACCATCGGTTCTGAACCCAGAAGTTGGGTTAATTCCCGATCGCGAACAATGGCTCTGAGGTTGAAGTGTTGCGAATGAAAGCGGCGACTCGCAAGAGTCAGGCTCAAGCCGACTGGCGTTATTCATTCCGATTGCTGCGGGAAGAGCATTCCAGGACGATCGATTCCTGGTCCTTGGCGGACATCTTCATGAAGAAGTTCCGCACGTCCTTGTAGTACTGGACAGAGTAGTCGATCCGGCCGAGTGCGTAGTTCCTGCGAATCGTTACGCTGGTCGCCGTCGACTCGGTCGACAAATGATAAATTGCGGCTTTCGCCAGGTCTAGGTCGAAGCTTGCAGGGACCGATACGACGTGACCGGATTCGGAAAGGTTGATGCGAATCGCGTCCCGAACATACTCCCGCGCCGGCAGATAAATTGGGAGCTCGCGCGTCTCCGGTTGAAAACGCGGTGCGCCGCGCGACTCAAACAGATCCGCGGCGGCGCGGGTTTGCGCACCATCCATCGGGCCAATCGGCCCCTTGATGCTGGCAACGATGGTAAGCGGTTCCTCGTATTCCGCAAGGTGGTCGATGGAGGTCACTTCCACGTCCATTTGTGCGGGAAGAGTTTTTTCCAGCTGATCCCCGATTCTTTTCCGGAGTTCGCCCTCGCCGTAAAGCGCTCCTATCTGTCGCCAGTCGATGGCACTTGTGCCCAGGTAACTGACTTTCAACGTGCCGCTCGCCTGGCCAGCCGCATCGATATTCAGGATCGCCTCACGCTGGATCTGGCCCGCATCGACCCGCTCCTCAGGTGTCTGTGCGATCTCGGTACCGTCCCCTGTCTGACGAATTCCCGTTGTCGCGGCGTGCCTCCAACCGAGATGTCCGAACGGGCAGAAGCGCGTGCCCGGATCGAGAAAAACTTCCTTTCCATCCAGATCAACTACCGTAATATCATCGTCAAACTGGCCCATGGTCAGGTAGTTAGGTTCAAAAATCCACCTGTCCCGGTTTGAAACGCGCATGTCGTAGGCGGTAAATCCGGCGGCTTTTGCCATGGAGAGAAAAACGGAATTGATCTGGTCGTTGTCTCCTCGGCCCGCGTCCAGAATGTCGTTGGCGTTTTGCGCCGTAACGGGCAGCGCCTGTTTTGCCTCCAATTTTCCTTGGTCACGATCTACGGTGAGGTTGTCCAGCTTCATCACGGCTGCATATAGCTTCCGGAGTTTCTGCTCCGGAGTGTCGGTCGGCGCGATAAGATCCGAAACTGCCCGCTTCAGGTAATAAGCCGGCTCGACAAAGCGATTACTGGAGTCCGACCAGCGTTTCCCAGCCTCCTTCCAAAACTGATCCCTCCAATGCTCGTCGGTCGACGCACCGTGTGCAAAATAGAAACGGACGCGATAGGCAAAACTCGATTCGGGAGGAATTGCCTCCTCCTTCGGAATCGCTGGAACATCAGTAACGTCAAGTTCAAATTCCATCTGAGACTTGCCGTCCTCGGATCGGACTCTCTTTACCTCGTCGCCGGGCGGCAGAACCGTTGCGACGGAGATCAAATCAATCGGATGTGGAATCTCACCGCTTTCAATGGTTTGGATCGGTCCTGTTGAGGCGTGCCACTCGAAGTGAGCCTTGCGGACGAAGTATTCCCGCTGCACATTCCAGATTGGCGGCTGAACGTGATTCTCAAGCTGAAACGTGTAGTGATATTCGAGAATGCTTCCGACGTCGGGCTGAGGGAGCTGGTAAGTCCTCTCAATGATCTTTCCGCTCGGTAGCTGAATGATTTCGTTTTTGGGCGGCTCCGTCATCGGAATGATGGTGCCGTCGCGGTGGATGGTCCTGCCAACAAATTCATGCAAGTCACTGCCATACCCTGAGGCGGGCGCCACAGAACGCAACCTGATCGTTGCCGCCTTCACCCCGTCCGCAGTGAGGATCTTGATCCGGTTGGAGTAAGCGATGGTCCGTTTGTTGTCGTCGGTCACCTCTTCGTGATTGAGGATCACTGCGGCGGCGCCCGGCGCACCGCTTTGTTCGGTCATCGACAGTTCTTCGGAAGTGGGAGGCGTCCACTGCCACTTCTGCGCCTGCGTGGCGATCGATCCAAAGATGCCCGGCATCAGAAGGCAAAGAAACTGCGTGTGGCGCAGAAGATGACTCATCGATGTCAACCGTTGGCTCTTATGATGCCATAATCCTGGCAGGACAGGAGGGGCATCCCACCTGAATCTTGGAATTCCTGTTTCCGCTCAATCCTTCGGTCGGTTTCAATGAGAGTTATGTTCCGGCACGATGTTTTGTTCTACGTGTAATGAAGCTTACAGCCATAAACGGTTTCTGATCGAGCTGCCGGCTAGCCGTAGATTCCCAGCTGTGCAACGCGCCCGTCAGGCCCAACCCTTTACAATTTCCTCAATGAAGCTTGGCGAATTGGCAGCGAAGCTGGGCGCGGAACTCCGCGGCGACCCGGACCTTGAAATCACCGGCGTAAAGGGCATTGAAGAAGCCGGCCCCAACGAAATCACTTTCGTCGCCAACGTGCGCTACACCGCGCTCGCCCGCACCACGC
>CAYYKV010000345.1:0-3026 GCA_964468605.1 uncultured Occallatibacter sp.
AGTGGCTCAAGAAGGCCGGCGACCGGGTGGAAAAGGACGAGCCGCTCTTTGAGATATCCACCGATAAGGTGGATGCGGAGATTCCTTCGCCGGTGGCGGGCGTGCTGAGCGAGATCAGGGTGCCCGAAGGCGAAACGGTCGAGGTCAATACTGTTGTTGCCGTTGTCACCGAGCACGGCGAAGCGGTTGCTGAAGCGGCGAAAAAAGCTGAGCCGGCGCAGGCAACGCACTCCACTTCTGCGCCCAGCGGGACTTCGTCGCCCAAAGTAGCCACGCACGCGTCGCAGGCGCAATCGGCCCCACCGCAGGTGGCGCCGAAGGCGCAGGTGGAAGGCGAGCGCACCCGCTCCTCGCCACTGGTGCGGAAGATTGCCAAGGAGAACAATCTTGACCTGAGCCAGGTGGCGGGAACGGGCGCGGATGGCCGCATTTGCAAGGAAGATGTACTGCGGCACCTGAGCGAGCAGGGAACCGGTGGCATGGCGGTCCCATTGTCCGCGCCGCAGGCGCCGCTGGCCCCACCGCAGGTGGTTCCGCTGAGCAGAATGCGCGCGATTATCGCCGAGCGGATGGTCGAGAGCATGCGGATCAGCCCCCATGTTCACACCGTCTACAAGGTGGATATGACGCGGATCGTGAAGATTCGCGAGCGCGAGAAAGCCGGCTTCGAGCGGACGAACGGCGTCAAGCTCACCTTTATGCCTTTTATCGCCGCCGCCGTGGTGGAGGCTCTGCGCAAGCATCCGATCGTCAACGCATCGCTTGCGGACGGCGCGGTCCACTATCACCAGAACATCAACCTGGGCATTGCCGTGGCTCTGGAGTGGGGGCTGATTGTGCCGGTGGTCAAAGAGGCTGAGTCGCTCAGCTTTCTGGGCCTGGCGCGCACCATCGCCGACCTTGCCGAGCGCGCGCGCACCAAGAAGCTGAAGCCCGAGGAGGCCTCCGGGTCCACCTTCACGCTCACCAACTCGGGCGTCTTCGGCGACGAGTTCAGCACCCCCATCATCAACCAGCCGGAGTCAGCCATCCTGGCCATCAGCGGCCTCAAAAAGGAGGCCGTGGTGCTGCCCGACGCGGAGGGCAACGATACGATTGCGATCCGCTCCATGCAGCACTTCACCCTGGGCTTCGATCATCGCACCATCGACGGCGCAGATGCCTGCCGCTTCATGCTCGAGCTGAAGAAGACGCTGGAGGGGTGGGACAAGAAGATTGGGTAATTAATTAATTTACTCATAGGCAAATTTCAGGTCATGCGGAGAGCATTCTCTGGGATAGGCCTCGCCCTGAAGGCCGGGGCTCTACTGAGCAATCACTTTTAGAAAATCGGATGGGAGCGACGCTCCGAATCTTTGAAGGTCGCTCTGCATCTTTCCGGCAAGCCCACTGATTTCCGGGACAATCAAATCGATCTGCTGCTGAGCAGGCTCAATACAAATACTGCGGTATGCGTCCTGCTTGCTCGTCGGAGCAGAGTCTAGAATGTCGGAGCAGGCGATCATGCCGTGCCAAACCGGCTCCATCTTGTCCGACGCATCTTCCATAGCGCCGAGCGTATCGAACAGACTCTTAACGTGTGCGTCGTCTCCAAATTGAACCCGGAGATCGGCAAGCATTTGCCGCTTCCTTTTCTCCATGGAATCGCTTTCATCTAGGACGACCTTTAGGTCTGCACATTGCTTCCTGAACTCAAAAAAGGATCGAGGCTGCCGAGCCAAAACCTCCTGAAATGCGGCTCGAATCCTGTTGTCTTCAGGCTGGTGCGATTTGGCCTCCTGCAGGATTTGGTTAACGCGGCCGGAGCCCGTCGACGGCGGTTCTTTTTCGATTTGGAAACTTGCGAGGATTCTGTTGAAGATGGGTTCGGCAGCTGAGGACGATTCGGCCTCCGATGTGCAGGTCACGATAAAGGTGTGGTCTTTGCCCGGGATGACGAACTGTTCTTGCCAGACGTTACCCGCACCGGGGGCGTAGCCGGTAAAGGTTGCGAGGATTGCGTTGTACTGACCAACCTTGGTGAGTCTTACGTCGAGATTTTGTGGGGGGCCGCTAATACCAAACTTAGATAGCCCCTGCGGAAGAAGTTTCTTCCACTCACCCAGGTAGTACTGCGTTGCTGGGACGATGTAGGGGGAGACATTAACACTGAGGCTGCGGACGGGGCCTGTAAAAGGTGCATACATGAGGACATCTACATCGGAAAGATCGATGTTTAGATGGAACTGAGAACTGCCTTCTCGCAAAGTCGCGCGGTCTTTCGCGTCTGCAATCTTCCAGCCGGACGGGTAGGCGAGGTGATAACCCTTGGCGCTCTTATATAAATTGGGCCGAGTTGTAGTCAGGGAAGAGCTAGTACGGGAGGTTTGCGAGGTGGCGGAGGCTACTACGGTTAGTAAGATGACAACAGAGAGCGAAATGCGTGTGCGGCTGCGCCTCAACGATGCGGAAGAAAGATGGGCTGGCATAGTGGGCTAATTATACTCACTGCGCTTAAGGCAGAGGCACTGAGTTGGCTTGCTAATTTTTCTGATCATTTGGAGGCAGCGGCGGTCCGAATGGGCGCCAGCCAAAATGATTTAATACTTGCCCAATTTCCTGTAAATTTCGAGCGCCATACAAACCTGAGACTGGACCTATGCTTGGCACTGGCAACCCCATTTTTGGGGCTTCAGATTCAGGAATACCGGCTGTAGGACTTCCATCGAAGTTCTTCCTTAAGGGATCAGAGGACATTGGGTTTCTCCTTTTCGGGCTAAAGGAGTACCACACATGCTCTCCACACTGATCATTAGGACGAGTATTACTTTGGTTCGGCAGTAAAGCCAATCCGGAAAAACTCTTGATCTCAATTTGCGATCGTGTGACCGCCGGAAATAGTCCAGTGCTGCCGGCGGGTCAACGCGCAGCGGCCCAGGCCAGCCCATCCGTACCTTTTCCGGTCGCGATAAACCGCGTGACTTTCCACGATGCCAGATCGATTTCCGCAACCTGGTCGCTGCCGATGCAGGAGACGTAGGCGACTT
>CAYYKV010000346.1:0-3019 GCA_964468605.1 uncultured Occallatibacter sp.
TGAACTTCGGATATGCGCAAATTGTGCCCAGGACAACTGTCTTCTCGATCCCGCGACGCCACGCCGCCTCGATAAGTTGAATGCCCATGATCGCGTTTTCGTAGAAGAATCGGCCTGGGTTGGCGCGATTTGCGCCGATTCCGCCCACCGCAGCCGCCAGGTGAATGAGAACCTCCGGCCGATGCTCGTCGAGCATGCGTTCGATCGCGTCGAGTCGCGTAAGGTCGTAATCTTTGTGCGCCGGATCGAAGATGTCTTTGCAGCCCATCTTCCGGAGCCGAGCGATCAGGTGACGTCCAAGAAATCCTGCTCCGCCAGTGACCACGATTCGCTTATCGGGCAACCGAATCATGCCTGCCCGCCTTCGGCAGCGGCCGCAAGCTGAAGGGCCGCGGTCCCGCCTTTGATGCGAGCCTCCAAATCCTTCATGTCAGCCTCGACCATGATGCGGACTAACTCTGTAATCGATACAGTCGGTTCCCAATCCAGGACCTTTCGCGCCTTGGCGGTATCCGCACAGAGATAGTCGACCTCGGCCGGCCGAAAATAGCGGGGATCAATCTCTACGTACTTCTGCCAATCCAGGTCGGCGGTTGCGAAGGCAAGTTCGACGAATTCCCTGACAGAATGCGCCTCTCCGGTGCCGATGACAAAATCGTCTGGCTCTTCCTGCTGAAGCATCAACCACATGGCGCGCACGTAATCGGGTGCATATCCCCAGTCGCGGCGCGCTTCCAAGTTACCCAGAAAGAGTTTCTGCTGAACTCCGTACTTGATGCGTGCCACCGCGCGCGTGATTTTGCGAGTGACAAAGGTCTCGCCGCGGCGCGGAGATTCATGGTTGAAGAGAATGCCGCTCGACGCGTGAATCCCATAGCTTTCGCGATAGTTCACCGTAATGTTGTGGCCAAAGACCTTGGCGCAGGCATACGGACTGCGTGGATGAAAGGCCGTCGTTTCGCTTTGGGGGGGAGGCGCACTGCCGAACATTTCGCTCGATGAAGCTTGATAGAAGTGGCACTTGACGCCGGTGAGCCGCATGGCCTCGAGCAGGCGCAGAGTTCCGCAGGCGACCACATCTGCAGTAAATTCCGGAATCTCAAAGCTCACCTTCACATGGCTCTGCGCACCAAGATTGTAGATCTCGTCCGGCTCAAGGTCGTGCAGGAGCGAAGAAAGCGAGCTGCCGTCCGTGAGATCGGCATAGTGCAAGAAAAAGCGGTTGCCGGTCTCGTGAAGATCCCGGAAGATGTGATCGACGCGATCGGTATTGAAACTCGAAGCACGCCGCTTGAGACCGTGAACTTCGTATCCTTTGGCGAGAAGGAACTCAGTCAGGTAGGAGCCGTCCTGGCCAGTGCAACCGGTGATGAGAGCTTTTTTCATTTGCGGGTGGTAACCCCCGATCCTCGAACAAATGCAATGGTGCTGAGAAGATTACAGACTTGGTCAAACCGCTTCTTCATAACAAGGCCGGTCGCGGGTGACCGATTCCCCTGTGCATCTAAAGCAGGCCGGGTCGTCAGGCCAGCGATCGTTCTGCGGCGGGAGATGCGCTTTGCCAAGAGAAGATCGGCATTCAATGAGCGGGCGCTTTGATGTCCCACCGCCTCATCTTCTTCTAGCGGGCGCCGGCAGGCACCTTCGCGGACTCCGCCAACGCGGCTTGCAACTGATTCTGGATCCAAGGATATGTTTTTGAGAGACCTTCGAAAAGACTCTGGCTCGGCTCCCAACCAAGATTCTTGCGCAGCAGCTTGTTGTCGGAGTTTCTACCCCGCACGCCAGTGGGCCCCGGAATATGCTTGATCGAAAGCTTCTTGCCGGCGATCTTCATGATCATTTCCGCCATCTGATTGATGGTGACCATCTCCTCGGAACCGATGTTAACCGGGCCCGGGAAAGAGCTCTCCATCAGCCTGCGGACTGCTTCAATACACTCATCGATGTAAAGAAAGGAGCGGGTCTGCAAGCCGTCGCCCCAGATTTCAATCTGCGCGCCATCCGGCTGCTCGGCCACCTTACGCATGAGAGCGGCAGGCGCCTTTTCCTTCCCCCCCTGCCATGTGCCCTCCGGGCCAAAGATGTTATGAAAGCGCGCAATCCGGACGTTGAGGCCGTGATTACGGCCGAAGGCCAGGTACATCCGCTCGCTGAAGAGTTTTTCCCATCCATATTCGCTGTCGGGGGCCGCAGGATAGGCAGTTTCTTCGGCGCACTTGGGATTGTTGGGGTCCTCCTGATTGTAGGCTGGGTACATGCAAGCAGAAGATGAGTAGAAGATTTTCTTCACTTTACGCTGCGCGGCAAAATCCGCCGCCTGAAGATTGATCATGGCCGAGTTATGCATGACATGAGCGTCGTTTTCTCCGGTAAAAATATAACCAGCGCCACCCATATCCGCCGCAAACTGATAAATCTCATCCATCCCCTCGTCAAGAATTTCTTCCCAGCTTTCGCGAAGGCGCAGATCGGCGACAACGAAATCATGCGCTTCAGACGGACTGTACTCGGTATGTTTGAGGTCGGCTCCGCGAACCCAGTACCCTTCCGCTCGTAAACGCTTGACCATGTGGCTGCCGATGAAGCCGCCGGCGCCACAAACCAACGCTTTCTTTATCGCCATGCCGTTCTTCTCCTCGAGGATGAATATTGAACGATGTTTGCACGGTTATAAATACAGAGTATGAATATGCCGGGCATTCTTTCCAGGAAAATGATCCAGCGAACTGTCAATCTAGACTAGCAGAGCGGAATTGGGCTTTCCAATGATCAATTGAGTTGGGAATGCGAGAAGATCATGAGTCTCCTCCTAAAACTTTTGCCGCGTTAGGCCTGCAATCTTGATGCGGACGTCATCGCCGGGCGAGGCATCGCGTACCGCCGCTTCCAGTTCGCGAAGTTTTGCTCCCGCCAGGAAGCGGTACCAAAAACCCTGCAAAACGTGATAGACAAGACCCTGGCGCCCATCCAGAAAGCCAAGCTGGATGAAATATCGATAAAAAAAATAGGCGAAGGC
>CAYYKV010000347.1:0-3009 GCA_964468605.1 uncultured Occallatibacter sp.
TTCATGATGAAGTCGTGCGCCAGAGCGTTGCGCGCAGCCTGGTTCACCAGCGCGGGCTTGGTATCGGGCTGCCCATACGCGATGTTGTTATGTACTGTGTCGTTGAAGAGGATCGTCTCCTGCGTCACCTGCGCTACCTGCCGGCGAAGCGACGCCAGCGTGAGATCGCGCAGATCGCGGCCGTCAATGAGAATGCGGCCCGAGGTCACGTCGAAGAACCGCGGAATCAGATTCACCAGCGTGGACTTGCCCGCTCCACTGGGGCCAACGATGGCCAGCACCTCGCCGGCGTTTACTTCCAGGTTGACATTGTGAAGAATCTGGTGCTCGCCTTCTTTGGTCGAATAGGAGAACCCCACGTCTTCGAACTTGATCGACTGCCTAAAGCGCGTGAAAGTGGCGGCGCGCGGACGTTCCTTCACGTCGTCTTCGGCGTCGAAGAAGGCGAAGATCGAAGCCGAGGCGCCCATCGCCTGCTGGAAGCTGTTGTAGAAGAAGGCGAAGCGGCGCAACGGATCGTAAAGCTTGAACAGCAGGAAGATGAACGCGCCAAAAACGCCGATGGTCATGTAGCCGTTTTTGATTGCGCTGCGGCCGATCCATAGCAGCAGAGCCATGGCGATTGCGCCGACGGTATCCATCAAGGGCGAGCTGATGGACTGAATGCGCACGCTGCGCAGGTTGGCGCGGAAGAGGCGCCTGGCCGCACTCTTGAAGCGGAGAATCTCCCATAGCTCGGTATTAAAGGCCTTCACGATGCGGTTGCCGGTGACCGTCTCGTGCAGAATGTTCTGCACTTCGGCCAGCTTGTCCTGGCCGGTCCGAGTACGTGTGCGGACTTCGCTGCCGATCTTTCGGACGGAAGCAATCACGACCGGAATAAAAAGAACCAAAGACCAGCTCAGGTAGCCGCCGAGTTTGACAATGAGGATGATCGCAACCACGAAGGTGAAGAACTGCTGCAGAAAATCGCCCAGCACGGAACTGAGCGCAGTTTGCACCCGGTCCACATCGTTGATGAGCGTGGAAAGAATGGTGCCGGTGGGATGCTGATGGAAGAAGCTCGATGAGCGGCGCATCGTGACTTCGTAAAGATGATTGCGCAGGTCGGTAATGGTGCCGAAGCCCGCATAGTTCACAAGATAATTTCCCAGGTAGTCGCAGAGCCCCTTCACGACCGTTGCAACCACGAGCGCAAAGGCAACCACATCCCATGCGTTGTGCAGATGCATAAAATGCGGGACCATGCTGCGCAGATCGAAGTGCCACCGGCTATTGGCAAGCCCGAGCATGATCGGGCCTTCCGGCGAGCTCGGCGCCAGCACACGATCGAAGATTGGCTGCAGCAGCAGGATGCGGAAAGCGTCGAGCAACCCGACGATGGCCGACAGCACGACTCCGGGCAGCCACTCCAGCGTGTACGGCAGCCCATAGCGCAGAAGGCGCAGGAAATTCCTCATGCGGCTCGGCCTGCTGGGCGCGCCCCACGCGCCGGTCTTTGCTGAAGTTGGGTGCGGAAGTCCATCCCAGTATTGTATCCGCGTTGGAAGCGATTCACCCTATTTGCGGGGCGTCCGGCGAGGCGGAGTGTATCCCGCTCGTTACGCGGAGCGCGACCCCATCCAAATCAGTATGCTTTCAGCTCCACGATGGCCTTGAGGATGTTCTCCGGCTGCGGCAGAATCGCGTCTTCGAGCTTGGGCTGGTACGCCACAAAGGTGTCCATCGCGCCGATGCGGCGCACGGGAGCGTCGAGTTCATCGAAAAGGTCATCGGCGATGCGGGCGGCAATTTCCGCGCCATAGCCCCAGCTCAGCATGTCTTCGTGCGCCACGATCACGCGATTGGTTTTGCGCACGCTTTCGGCGATGGCTTCCCAGTCGTAGGGATTCAACGTGCGCAGATCGAGGATCTCGGTTTCGATTCCGTGCTCGCGCTGCGCTTGCTGGGCGGCCTGCATCGCGCGCGGAATGAGCGCGCCATAGGTCACCAGTGTGAGGTCCGAGCCGGGACGGACGATCTTGGCTTTTCCAAAAGGTATGGCAAACTCCGGCCCCGGATACGCCGCTCGGCCGTAGGTCTCGCGATAGAGCCGCTTGTGCTCAAAAAAGAGCACAGGATCGTCGCAGCGGATGGCCGTGCGCAAAAGACCATTCGCGTCGAGCGCATTGGAAGGGAAAACCACGCGCAGCCCCGGAGTGTGCGTGAAGATGCTCTCTCCCGATTGCGAGTGATAGATCGCACCGCCGGTTAGATAGCCGCCGATGGGAACGCGGATGACTACGGGCGCCTCCCAGGCGCCATTCGAGCGCCACCGTATCAAGGCCAACTCGTTGCGAATCTGATGCATAGCTGGCCAAATGTAATCAAAGAATTGAATTTCCACCACCGGCTTCATTCCGCGCAAAGCATAGCCGATGGCGCGGCCAACAATGTTGGCTTCAGCGAGCGGAGAGTTGAAGACGCGCTCCGCTCCGAACTCGGTTTGCAGGCCGGCGGTGAGCTTGAAGACTCCGCCCTTGCCCTTCACTTCTGACAGCGCTTCGACGCGGCTCGCGTCCGCCACGTCCTCACCATAGATCACGATGCGCGGATCGCGCCGCATTTCGTCGCGCAGGCAGGAGTTGATGAGGTCGGCCATGGTGTGCGCGCCCGCACCCGTACGACCGGTTGCCGATGCTGCACCATTCGTCTCCGATGAGATTTGCGGCTGCTCGGTGGCGAAGGCGGCGCGCGTCGGATCGAGATCCTCGGAGTAGACGTGCGCGGTGATTCCCTCGACCTCCGGCAACGGCGCTTCGAGTGCGCGCTCGGCGGCTTCGGCGGCTTCGGCTTCGAGCTTCCGTTCCAGCTCGTCGATCTCATTGACCGTCAGAATCCCCTCGCCGATGAGCCGCGAGCGCATGCGCGCAATGGGATCGCACATCAAATCCGCCTCGCGCTCGGCAGCGGAGCGGTAGTTCTTGTCGTCGTCCGAAAGCGAATGAGAGTACAGCCTGACGCAATGGC
>CAYYKV010000348.1:0-3005 GCA_964468605.1 uncultured Occallatibacter sp.
CCAGCGCGCAGATTATGGCGGCCTCGGTGGCCACGCCGCTGGAGCGCCAGTTCAGTCATATCGCGGGCATCACCGAAATGACCTCGTCGAGCTCGCTGGGGTCGTCGAGCATCACTCTGCAATTCGATTTGAGCCGGAACATCGACGGCGCAGCGAGAGACGTGCAGGCGGCCATCAACGCGGCGCGGACCTATCTGCCGGCCAATCTGCCTTCCAATCCTTCCTACCGCAAGGTGAATCCCGCCGACTCGCCGATCATGCTTCTCAGCCTCACGTCGAACAAGTACGACGTGACCAAGCTCTATGACCTTGCCTCCACCATCCTCGAGCAAAAGCTCTCGCAGATTCAAGGCGTCGGGCAGGTGGGTGTGCAAGGCGGTGCAACGCCCTCGGTGCGCGTCGAGGTCAACCCCACCAAGCTGGAAAGCTTTGGCCTCACGCTCGGGAAAGTGCAATCGGTTCTCAGCTTGCAGAACTCCCATGAGCCGAGAGGGCAGCTCTCCAACTCGGGAATCAGCGAAGACATCATCACCAACGACCAGATCTCCGAGGCTGCCGACTATCGGCCGTTGATCGTTGGCTATCACAACGGTGAGGCGGTGCGGCTCTCGGATGTGGCCGATGTCGTGGACTCCACGCAAAACATTCGCGCCGCCGCCTACGCGGACGGAACCAGGGCTATCTTCATCATTATCTTTAGGCAGCCCGGCGCAAACATCATTCAGACCGTCGACCGCATCAAGGCGCAACTGCCGTTCCTCGAGGCCGTGCTGCCCCAGGGCATCACGACCACAATGGTGCTCGACCGTACCACCACCATTCGCGCTTCGGTTTCGACCGTCGAGAAGACACTGGTTGGTTCCGTCTGCCTGGTGGTCCTGGTCGTCTTTATCTTCTTGCGCAGCCCGCGCGCCACGCTAATTCCGAGCGTAGCCGTACCGGCCTCCCTCATCGGCACCTTCGCCATCATGTATCTGCTCGGCTACTCGATTGACAACCTTTCGCTGATGGCGCTGACCATCGCCACGGGATTTGTGGTCGACGATGCCATCGTGGTCATGGAGAACATCACGCGGCATCTGGAAAGCGGCATGGAGCCCGTTGCTGCCGCGCTAAAGGGCGCTAAAGAGATCGGCTTCACGGTTTTTTCCATCAGTATGTCTCTGATTGCGGTCTTCATTCCCATCCTGATGATGGGCGGCATCATCGGACGCCTGTTCCGCGAATTCGCAGTCACGCTTTCGACGGCCGTTGTCATCTCGATGGTCATCTCGCTCACGACCACGCCGTGCATGTGCGCCCATGTGCTCAAGGCGCATAAGGAGGGCGAGAAGCACAATTTCCTGTACCGGGCCAGCGAAAAAGGCTTTAACGGCATGATTTGGGTTTACCGGAAATCGCTCCTATGGGTGCTGGACAATCCGGGCATGACCCTGGTCGTGCTTCTGCTCACCATCGCGCTCAATTTTCTGGTGCT
This sequence comes from uncultured Occallatibacter sp., assembly GCA_964468605.1. GTDB lineage: Bacteria > Acidobacteriota > Terriglobia > Terriglobales > Acidobacteriaceae > Telmatobacter. The sequence continues at coordinate 1,478 of CAYYKV010000348.1, forward strand.
CTTCAGGATTCCCACCGGCTTCTTCCCGCAGCAGGACACCGGGGTGATCATGGGCGGCATGCAAGGTCCGCAGGATGCCTCATTCCCGTTCATGAATTTCTCCGCAGTCACTCTGGTTAACATAGTCAAAGCGGATCCCGCCATTGCTCACGTCAACGCTTACGTTGGAAGCGGCAATGGCGGCTTCATGTTCATCGCGCTCAAACCGCTGGGCAAGAGCTGTAAAGAGAGCCCGAAATGCAACGTGCGCCAGACTTCGGCGATGGACGTCATCAACCGCCTTCGCCCGAAAATGAATCGACTGCCCGTCGCCACTGCAGTCATGCAGGCGGCGCAGGATCTGCGCATCGGCGGACGCCAGTCGAGTGCCATGTACCAATACACCATTCAATCGGATAACATCGATGACCTCGCGAAGTGGGGCCCAATTCTTTACCAGAATATGCAGAAGCTTCCCGACCTGCAGGACGTGAACACTGATCAGCAGAACGGAGGCCTGCAGGAGTTGCTCAACTACGATCGGGTGACCGCCGCGCGGTTGGGCCAGACGCCGCAATCGCTGGACAGTTCCCTCTGCAGCGCATTCTGCCAATCTGAAGTTTCGGTGATTTACACGCAGCTCAACCAGTATTACGTGGTGATGGAAGTGGCGCCGCAATACTGGCAGGATCCGTCGGGACTGAATAACATTTACTTCGCCGCAAACGGTTCATCGGGCGCGGGGCTGAACGCCGTTTCGCCCTTGTTCACGGTGGCCAAATCAAGCACGAATACGACGCCGCTGCAGGTGGCGCACACCGGGCTTTTCCCCTCGGTCACCGTCTCCTTCAACATGAAAAACGGCGCCGCGCTCAGCGATGCAACCAGGGAGGTGTCGCAGATGGAAGAGAGCCTGGGAATGCCCGGAACGGTGCGCGGATTCTTTGCCGGAACTGCCCAGGCTTATCAGCAATCGTTGTCGACGCTGCCGGTTCTGGCGGCCACCGCGTTGCTTTCCGTCTTCATCGTGCTGGGCATCCTCTATGAGAGCCTGGTTCACCCGCTGACCATCATTTCCACGCTGCCTTCGGCAAGCGTCGGCGCCATGCTGGCGCTGATGATCTTTCACATCGACCTCAACATGATTTCGATCATCGGCATCATACTGCTGATAGGCATCGTCAAAAAGAACGCCATCATGATGATCGATTTCGCGTTGCAGGCTGAGCGGAATGAAGGTAAGACGACGCGGGAGGCGATTTTTGACGCGTGCATGCTGCGCTTCCGCCCCATCATGATGACCACCATGTGCGCCATTTGCGGAGCCTTGCCATTGGCCTTCGGGTCCGGCACCGGCTCGGAACTGCGCAAGCCGCTCGGCATCACCATCGTGGGCGGCTTGCTTTTGAGCCAGGCACTCACGCTTTACACCACTCCGGTGGTTTACCTGATCATGGACCGTCTTCGCCTGCGCGCGCTTGGCCGGACCCGCGACACACTTCCGGCAACGGCAGAAGGAACGGCGTCGTAATGAAGGATATTGACCATG
>CAYYKV010000349.1:0-2991 GCA_964468605.1 uncultured Occallatibacter sp.
AGTCCTGCTCTTCCCCGTATCCGAAAAACGCGTTCACGTTGATCATCTGGTAGTGAGCCAGCAAACCGGTGAGCTGCTTCTTGTCTGTCAGCGCGGAGATTCGGTCCAGTTCCGGCTGCAACAGCTTCAGGCCCTTGGCGTGAATCGCATCCTCATCCATGCAGCTCGCGTAGTAGTCGCCGATCTTCTGCTCGTTTGCGGTGTGCTGGGCGCTGGGAGAAGCGACGCGGTCGAGGATCTGATGCAGGACGTCCTGCGTGTAGTCAGCCACGAGCGCCCCCGGCCCGTAACCGCTCTTGTCGGGCGGGATGGGATAGAGCTTGCTGAAGTTTCCGCAGGCGTACTGCCAGAAATCCACGCAGGGATCGACGGTGGTATCAATGAGATCCTTGTCGAATCCCGGAATAAGCTTGATCGTTTGATTTGCGCTGCTGGTTGCTCCCGCAGCCTGGGCGTGCGCGGCGGGAACATGCCCGGCAAGCGCGATGGCGGCGGCCAACACGAGACCTGTCGCGCGAAAAAGTCGATTCATTCCATTGCCTCCGAATAGATTTGTGCGGCCGTGCTTGTTCTCTAAAACCCAACATCAAACATTGTAGAGTTTTGCCGCGCCTGGTTCAGCGGCCGGCGCGCGCCTTCGTCACGCAGATCGTCATTTTATCCCGGCGATACCGCGTCCCCGTCACGTCGATTGGTATTTCATCCCAAAGACAACCCTGAATCCTCGCAATTTAGACGTTCGTCTTCCTGCAAAGGAGCTTCGCCGAGTAAAGGTACGCAAGTCGAGTGTACGGGGTTCCGGGCAGGAAGCGGCCCGGAAAATGAGAGAGGCGTTTTCGAAAGAAGGTGCGGCACGGCCTTCGCGCTGGCCGTGCCTGCATCGGTCGATTCGCGGTCAAAACACGCGGTCTACGCCACCAGTGCCATCTCGCGGATCGTTTCCTTCCGCGCGGTCAGGCGCTCGACCAAATCAGTGCGCACCTCGTAGCCGCGGCCCGTCGTGTCGGGAATCGTAATCTCGCCCTCGGCCGAGACCATAACTCCGGGCTCAATAATGTCGTCGGCAAAGTAACGCGCCGAAGCCGAAACATCGCCGGGGAGCGTAAAGCCTTCGAGGGTCGAGAGCGCGATGTTATGCGCTCGGCCCACGCCGGACTCGAGCATTCCGCCGCACCAGAGTGGAATTCCCCGCTCCATGGCCGCGTTGTGCACCGCGATGGCTTCTGAGAAGCCGCCCACGCGTCCCAGCTTGACGTTGATGATCTTGCAGGACTCCATCTCGATCGCGGCCAGCGCATCGCGCCGGTTGCGAATGGATTCGTCGAGACAAATCGGCGTATGCATCCGCCTTTGCAGCACGGAGTGGAAGTAAAAGTCGTCGTGCCACAGAGGCTGCTCGATCATCAGCAGATCGAAAGCATCGAAGGATGCGATGTGGTCTTCATCGCGCAGGCGATAGGCTGAGTTCGCGTCGCAACTGAGCAGAATGCCCGGCCAGCGGCTGCGGACGCGCTCGAAGACTTCCACATCCCAACCCGGCTTGCACTTGAGCTTGATGCGCTGATAGCCGGCCGCCAGCTCGTGCTCGATGATCGAGAGCAATTCGTGAATCGAGGACTGGATGCCGATGGAAACTCCACAAACAATGCTGTCGCGCACGCCGCCCAGCAAACGGGAGAGCGAAACGCCTTCGCGCTGCGCCTCCAGATCCCAAATCGCATTCTCAAGGGTCGCCTTGGCCATCGGATTCCCGCGCACGGCACGGAAGATGCCGGGACAATCGCCGCCGTGCTCAGGAGAGGTAGCCGCCAGCATCGGCGCGAGCTCCTGGACGATCACTTGCCAGGCCGATTCGGTCGATTCGCCTGAAAAAAACGGGTGCTCGCCGGCTGTACATTCTCCCCAGCCGCTCAGTCCTTCCGACTGAACCTCGGCGAGAACGATTCGCCGATTGCGGGTGACTCCAAAGCTGGTCTCGAACGGGCGCACCAGCGGCATATGCAACTCACGCAGAATGATCGCATCAATTCTCATAAAGTTGTGCATTCCTTAGAAAAAACAGAATCATGACTCGATTCAGCCTGGGTGAGGGGACCCAGTTCAAAGACGCCGTTTCCTTCCGCATCGCGAGAGAACTCAATGACCGCCAGTCCTCTCGAAAATGCTTTCTGAAACTTCTGCCGATTCTCTAGCTGGACAGCGAGGGCCTGTTGGCGCCTTTCTTCGCTGGCCTTCCATCGGTTGACTGGAGCTGGCACCAGTATACGATCTTCAATCTTTTGTACGGCTGCTGGGTGTCGAGCAAGGATTGCCTCCACTCTTGGGGAATCCAGCGCCCATTCGGCCAAAAGTCGGTCAGTCGGGAGCCCACCCTGCAGTCGAGAAGAGGATACACCATAGAAATCCACAAGATACGTCCGTGTAACAGCCCCCAACCTGTGGATATTGAGGAAAGCGTTCGTGATCTGGAGCGGATCGAAGGTCCACTCCATGCGGCGTATGCCGCGAGAAAGCGCCTCACGCCGTTGCTCCCATTTGAGTTGCGCGCCAAGGCCGCGATTGCGGTGGGAGACGCGGACTGCCAGCATGTGGCTGTGAAGGTAGGGCTGCGGTCCGTTTTGGGTCTGCTTGATCCCCGGCAAAGACATGGCGAAACCGACCAATGTTTCCGCAGGTTTTGCGCTGAGTTCACCGTCGAATGCGCCAATCACCTGGCCGCCGATCTTCGTCGCAAGCAGAAAGGTCTTGCGCGGGATCACATCATTTTCGTCGTAGCCCCAGGTTTCGATCTGCAGCCTGACGCACGCTTCCAACTCGTCAAATCCGTCGCATGAACGAATCTCGATCATGGCCGCGCCGCCCGTTTTGCCTCTCGCGCCTGATCGTCCTGGCCCGACGCGCGGTCGTTTGCCAGCTTCTTCTTTGCCTCAACCCAAAGCGCTTCAAGTTCCGGCGGCGACAAATCTTCGAGCGGGCGCGGCGTGGCTTTTT
>CAYYKV010000350.1:0-2943 GCA_964468605.1 uncultured Occallatibacter sp.
CCCGGCTACCAGCGGAGCCAGTGCCCTTCTGGTAGTAACGTGGATCTTCATGCCACACGGAGGGCAACACTGCATTGCCGAAGAAATTGCCGATAAAGTAATCGGCGTATGCTCCGCCAAAGCGCGTCGCGTATCCGCCCATTCCCTGCCCCCAGGCCGGGTAGCTGTCGTCGGCCTGACCGATGCCTGCAACCACTGCCGCCAGCCCAAATGGCCAGGGATCAGTGGAACTCTTGAAGAAAAGCTGGAATTTCTGCCCTGAGGAAAGAGGAGCCGCGTTCTGGTTCTGGGTGGTATTGAAAGCCGCCATCACGCCTGCAACCCTATTGTGCTCCTGCTGCTTCAATTGCTCTTCCGCCAGGTCGTGCTTGCTTTTTTCAGTTCCGGATTGCTGAGCGGGTGCCTGAGAACTGGAACTGCCCTGTGCTGCCGGGATGGTATTCGGTGCTTGCTGCTGACCGGATTGGCCTTGAGGAGCCGGGGGCGCTTGAGCCTGGGCAACCTCCAATTGGGACTGCGGCGCCCCAGGAAGCTCCGTGGCTGGAGCAACGACCTGGCCGGAGGGTTGCTCCTGCGAAAACACAGGAGAGGACAGCGCCAGCAGTATAACGCCGGTAAAAAATGTTGCTGGGATAAGACTAGAACTTAAACGCATCCACTCTCCAATTGTGCAGTCGCCCTCCGTCAGCCTGTTCACCTGTATGAGTAAATCAGATTTAGGGGTTATATCTAAGAGTAAATCATTCCAGCCATCTGCTACCGGCCAGCGCGCCGCTGGAGCACAATTTCAGTGTGTTTACACGATATTCTTCTGGCGAACTTGCTCAATCCATAGCCGGTTAATATCCATTGGAATTTCTCGGAGTTGTCCGTGATGAGGGCCTTAAAATTGGCCCCGGGACTTCTCTTGCAGCGTATGGGCCACTGCTAGGATGGTCATTGGGGGCCTGTGCAGGTGCCGAGGTAAGCGCCAAATGAACGGGCAGCACTAGGCCTTGACAAAGCCTTTTCTAAATTTCCGTTGCGCTACCAGTAGCCCGTTTGCTTGCAGGTAAAAGCGTTGTCATTCATAAAAGACACATCGTTGCGCTTGCAATTCCAGACGGCTACATTACCTCCCTGCTTCTCTCTGCCGTAGAACGTGATTCTTACTTGATGCTCAGGGCCACCATCGCAGCTAACATATGTAAAAGGCGTCTCTCTTATGGGAGACGTGCATTCCTTGCTTTCTCCTACAAACCAGTTATTCTGGGCTGTGATCACTGTTTCCACGGTATGGGAAATATACCCATCCGATTCCAACCATTGATACCCGCCATAGAGAGCGGCACCAAGCAAACAAAGAACTATCAAACACCCGCCGCCGGATGAGCTGTCACCCTCGTTGCTCATTGCGTGTACCCCATATAGGCAAAGATCGCAATTCTAGCACTGTTCGGGAACATTCCCAAATACAGCATACCCCTCAAGTTCATCAGGAAGTCCACAATCAAGCCGCAAAGTCATTAAACCCGCGCAGCGGGTTGATACAGACCAACTTCGCCGTCAGCTTGTAGTCCAGAAACTTGTGGGTGCCCGTTCCTTTCTTCGCTGAGCACCCGGCCAAAAAGCGCAGAATATCCAAAATTTGCGATTTTGATTATTCTTGGGTAGGCCCAAAAGGAGGGGCCGCTGCATGCAGGACACAAACAGACAAATGGAAGTGCCGGCTGTCGTGAATGGCCGCACAATTGGCACCGCAACGTTCACAGTGACAGCCATTGAAACTCCCGGCGGAGTCACTGCCACGGTCAACTTCGGCGAAAAGCTCATTGGCCAGCTTGGATTCGCCTCAGGCACCGGCTTTGAAAATGTGATGGCTACCATTCGGAATTTATTGACCCCGCTGCCATCCCTTCGCCATTCATAAGCCTGACGCCGCGAAATCAATAAATCCCCGCTGCGGATCGGTAGCGACCAGCTTGACCGTTACCTTGTCGCCTACGTCCAAGCCTTTGCCGCCCTGCACGAGCTTTCCATCCACGTGCGGATTGAGAGTGCGAACAAAGGTGCCGTAATTATTCACGCCGGTGACGATGGCCGGGTAGCTCTGGCCGATGTGCGAGTGCAGAACTACGGCGGCGATGCGCTTCTGTATCTCTCGCTCGACCTTCCGGGCGCCGTCTTCCATCAAGGTGCAATGCTGGGCGATAGCGTTGAGCTGGTCTTCAGAGTACGGCTGCGGCCCGTGAGCAAGAAACGCCTTCAAAATCCGCTGCGACACCATGTCGGGAAACCGTCGATTGGGAGCGGTGGAGTGGGTGTAATCCTGCACGGCCAGGCCGAAGTGGCCCGGCGAAACCTCGTTTGGCTTCACAAGCACGTATTCACCGGGTCCCATCAATTTGATCACGGCCAGCGAGAGGTCGGGAAAGTGATCGGGGTCCTTCTGCTTTTGGGCCAATAGAAAATCGTTGAGAGCCTTCGAGTCCGGCTGGGCAGGCAGCGTTGTGCCCAGGCCCTCGGCCACTTCGACGATACGGTCCCAGCGCTTGGGAGTGCGCACAATGCGTCGAATGGAGGCCACGCCGTCCTTCTCGAAAGCCCGGGCAACGACGCCGTTGGCCGCCACCATGAACTCCTCAATGAGCGATGTGGCACGGTTCTTCTGCAGGCTGACGATCTCGACAGCCTGACCGGCCAGCATCACCGGGCGGGTTTCAATGGTCTCGAGATCGAGCGCTCCATGCTGAAAGCGGCCGCCCACCATGCGCTGGGTCGCCGCATCCTGAAGCTTGAGTTGCGCCGCCAGATCGGCGCTGGCAGCTACCTTGGCCGGCGCTGGGCCAGTGCCTTCAAGCCAGGCTCCCACAGCGTTGTAAGCCAGCTGCGCCCGGTTGCACACCAGTGCGCGATATGCCTTTCCATCAGATGCGGTACCCATCTGATCCACGGCATACTCGA
>CAYYKV010000351.1:0-2941 GCA_964468605.1 uncultured Occallatibacter sp.
ACGCGCCGATCAAGAGTGTCGCGGTGGGCCACCAGCCGCGCGGATTTTCGCTGTCTCCAGACGGAACACGGCTGTATGTCGCCAACTCATGGGACGACACGGTATCTGTGATCGATACGCGCACGCTGGAAGTTATGGCCACCTGGCCGGTGGGCGCAGAGCCGTCCGGCGTGGCTGAGGGTCCGAAAGGCGATTACGTGTTTGTCGCCAACCGCATATCCAGCGATATTGCGGTCTTGGATGCCCTGACCGGTGTTGAGGAGAAGCGTCTGATGGCGGGACGCGGTGCGAGTTATCTTACCCTCTCGCCCGATGGCAAGCGGATTTACGTGACCCATATCTATCCCAATCCGCCCGCGTTGCGAACGGGCCTGGAGAACCGCACGCCGCCCGAGTCGGAGATCACGGTGATCGATGCACAGCGCGCGACGGTTGTGGATCGCATTCCGCTGCCTTCGATTGCAGGGGTGTTTCACTTGGCTTTTTCCAATGATGGACGGCTTGGGGCGGTGGCGGAGTACCATCCCAAGAATCTGATTCCGTTGGCGCATCTGGAACACGGCGGAGCATTCGCATACACGTTGACGGTGTTTGGGGCTGATGTAGGGCAGCCAGTCGAGATCCCTCTCGACGAATTGGATCGCTACGCTTCTCAGCCGTTCGGAGTGACCATCGCGCCGGATGGTTCACGTCTCTACGTCTCCCTTGGCGGGTCGGAGAGCGTGCTGGCGATCGATGTGCCGCGCCTGCTGCATTTCGTTCACTCTCGGCCGCGGCCAGTGTCGGGGTCATTTGCGCAGGATCTCTCAGCCAGCGGCAACTATGTGGTCGCTCGAATTCCGGTGGGACACAATCCACGCGGGCTTGCGCTCAGCAACGACGGCCATAGGCTTTTTGTCGCCAACCGGCTTGACGACACGATCAGCGTCATCGACACGAGCAAGTTGCGGGTCGCCGCGACCATCGCTCTCGAAGGACCAAGGGCCGTGAGCGCGCTTCGCCGCGGCGAGCAGACGTTTTATTCGGCACATTATTCGTTTCAGGGCCAGATCAGTTGTTCCAGTTGCCATATCGATTCCACCTTCGATGGGCTGCAGTGGAATCTGGAGCCGAACGGTTTTGGCCGCGACATTGTGGACAACAAGTTGCTTGAGGGCATCAAGGACACCGCGCCTTACAAGTGGAACGGCGCCAATCCAGACATAGGCACCGAGTGCGGCCCGCGCACGGAAAAATACTTCTGGCGCTCGGAGAACTACGACGATCGGACGCTGACCGATCTGGTCACTTACATTCGCAGTCTGCCCGCCAGGCCCAACCGCTGGCATTTGCCGGGTAGCGAACTCACGCCCGCTCAAGAGCGCGGCAAAGCGATCTTCGAGCGCGCGGTGGACAAATTCAAAAAGCCAATTCCAGAGACCAATCGCTGCTCCACCTGCCACAGCGGCCCTCTGGGGACTAATAGGAAATTATTCGATGTTGGAACAAAAAGGGCAACAGACAATCCGGGCCTGCTGAAGGCGCCGCAGTTGACCAACATTGGCCTTACCGCGCCTTACCTGCATGACGGCTCGGCGCGATCGCTCGAAGAGATCTGGACAATCTACAACCCCGACGACAAGCACGGGCGCACCAATGACCTGACCAAAGACGAACTCAACGATCTGATCGAATACCTGAGGACGCGATGAAGAGGTTTATCAACAAGAAATGGCTTGCGATGGCTTTGGTGGTGGGCGCGGTCTTTGCGGCCGCAGAGCGGCGTGGTTTCGCGCAGGAGGCTAAACATCATTTTCGTGGGGCGTTATTGGCGTCGATGGTTCCAGAAATGCCGCGCTTTCGTTTTGAAAACTTCACGACAGCCAACGGCCTGCCAAACAATCATGTATTTGCCGTGCTTGTAGATGGAGGCCGCATCTGGGCCGGCACTGATAATGGCCTCGGGCTCTACGAGAATGGCAAGTGGAAGATTTACACAACGGCCGATGGACTCGCACATCGCGCTGTGCTCTCACTGGCTCTCGACAAGCGCACCGGCGACGTTTGGGCCGGCACCATGGGCGGTCTAAGCCGGATCTCGGGGGGGCGCATCGACAGCTTCACCCAGTTGAGTTCCGGGCTGAGCAACAACATAGTCTACGGAATTTCAATTGAAGGCGAAAACGTGTGGATTGCAACGGCCGCCGGCGCCTGCCGCCTCGACCTGCACACTAATCAGTGGTCGCTCTACAACGAGCGCAACACTCCCATGGCCGAGATCTGGTCCTATGCGGTCTCCGCTACACCGACCAAGGTCTACTACGGCATTTGGGGCAGCGGCGTACTCGAGTACGACCAGAAGACCGGGCAGTGGGACAAGTACGACGACCCCGACGGCGAGACCGAGATGGTGCTGTTCAAGGATCAAGGGCTGATCCACGAGATTGTCACTTCGGTCAGCTATATCGAGAAAGACAAGGTGTTGTGGGCGGCCACTTATTTTGGCGACAGCCACTACGATGGACGATACTGGCACAACTTCCTTGTCAAAGATAGCGGGCTGCCCTCGAACTTTACAAACCAGGTGAAGGGCGTGGACGGAAAGCGAGCGTGGTTCTGCACAGACAAAGGACTGGCCTATTACGACGGGGTAAACTGGGCCGTTTACACGCGCTCGCTCACTACGCACAAGCCGGTGATGACGGTGCGCGATGCGAAGGGCATCGTAACGGAAATTCCAGTAACCAGCGGGCCAGCGCACAACTACATTCTTGGCATTGACTTTCAGGGCGACGACATATGGGTTGCCACCGCCGAGGGACTAAGCCACGGGATTCTTCAACGATAAGAAAGAGGAGCGAACGCATGAGTGCATTTGCTGAAATTTTGGAAACCATTGCCCAGGCACCGGTGAAGAAGCGCGCCATAACGAACCAGGAAGTGCTGAACGAAGCATTCGCAT
>CAYYKV010000352.1:0-2935 GCA_964468605.1 uncultured Occallatibacter sp.
ATGCGCTGTGGGCCACCGTCAAGCTGCCGGCCCGGTCGGTGTGGAGCGACAAGGCCTATATGTACATGGCCATCGGTGTCGTCGGCACCACCATCGCTCCGTGGATGCAGTTCTATCTTCAGTCGTCGATCGTGGAGAAGGGAATTCGCGTCAAGGACTACGCCGCCTCGCGGCTGGACGTGATCGTAGGCAGCCTGTTCACCGACATCGTTGCCTGGTTCATCATCGTGGCCTGCGCGGCCACGCTCTTCGTGCACGGCATGGGAGCCATTCAGGTGGCCGCCGACGCAGCCGAGGCCATGCGCCCTCTGGCCGGCGACTACGCGTTCATCCTCTTTGCTTTCGGCCTCTTCAATGCCTCGCTCTTCGCAGCGTCCATCCTGCCCATCTCCACGGCCTACACCGTTTGCGAGGGGTTGGGCGTCGAGTCGGGCGTGGACAAAACCTTCAAAGAGGCGCCGTTCTTCTACTGGCTCTACGCGCTTCTTATCGCCGGCGGCGCAGTCACGGTTCTCGTCCTGCCTGACGCGCAACTGATCAACGTGGCCATTCTCTCTCAGGTGCTGAACGGCATCCTGTTGCCCGTGGTCATCATCCTCATGCTGCTGCTCATCAATCGCACTGACCTGATGGGCGAGCACAAAAACTCGCGCCTCTGGAATTGGATCGCGTGGTCCACCAGCATCATCGTCATCGGCATGACGTTCGTGATGCTCTGGGGCATGGTGCCCGGACATTAGGGGGGTGGATGGGTCCGTATGTATTGGGAATAGACGGCTGTCGATCTGGGTGGCTTGCTTGCCGCTTAGAGGTTTCGCCGCGACAGATCAACTTCCAGATATTCTCAGGTTTTGAAGAGCTATTGCGTTGTAATGTAAACGCAAGATTCGTTGCCGTTGATATTCCCATTGGTTTATGGAACGATGGACAACACCGCAGCTGTGATATTGAAGCTCGACGGCTTCTCGCGCCCCATCGAAGCAGTAGCGTATTTCCAGCACCATGTAGGAGCCTGCTTGGAGCACGCAGCTACATCGATGCCTGTGAACTGTCGCGCAAGCATTTCGGGAAAGGCGTCACAAAGCAGTCATACGCAATCTACCCGAAGATTGCCGAAGTGGATCGTCTGATGACCCCGAAACTTCAAGAGAGGGTCTTTGAGGTTCATCCGGAACTCTGTTTTTGGAGATTTAACCGCCAGCCGATGTTGTATCGGAAGAAATCGCGGGAAGGATACGAGGAACGAAGTCTTCTGCTGAATGCTTGTGGATTAGAAGTCCCGGAATGCTCGAATTGGCGAGACGTTGCACCGGGTGAACTCGTCGGCGCAAGTCGGGACGACGTCCTCGATGCGGCGGTGGCTGCTCAAACTGCTTACCGAATGCACTGCGGAAAAGCTGAGAGGCTTCCGCGTCAGCCTGTAATCGATGAGAAAGGCCTACGAATGGAGATAATTTACTGATTCTGCGCCAAGCACCTAGGCGTAGACACTCGGACCTGGGAGGAAATCGCACTCTTCCAACCCACCCTGCCGAAGGCGGCCGCCCCACCGCAGGTGGTTACAGCAGCTTCCCCGCCGCCAAATCCTTGATCAGTCCGCGATCCGCGGCCAGGAATTTGTAGTCAGTCAATTCTTCGAGCTTCACCCAGCGCACCTGCTGGTAAATCTGGTTGTCGATGTCGCCGGTAAACTCGCGCACCGCGAAAAATTGCAGATCCACCGCGCCGCCTCCGCGATAGTTGTGGCGAATGCGCGTCACCGCCGGGCCAACCTCCGCGCGAATGCCCAGCTCTTCGACCAATTCGCGCGCCAGCGCCTCCTGCGGGCTCTCGCCGGGCTCGATCTTTCCACCGGGGAACTCCCACAACGAAGCCATCGGCTGATCCGCACGCCGCTGCCCAATCAGCACTTCGCGGTCGCGCACGATCAGCGCCGCCGCTACAAAGCGAAGCGCAGGACCGGGAGTGTGTGTCTTCGGCCGCTGCGGGTTCTCATTCACGCAATCCAGTGTAAATGAAACAAAAGAGTGAGTTGTCTAAGGACTTATCCATCTGAAGCTTTTCGGCTCGGTGATCCCGAGTGGCGGCGAATCGCCAACCACCGGCTCTACTCCCCGCCCACCGCTGCTTCAACGCCCTCGGCAGCCTGCGGCGTGAAGCTGCCCCAACCTCTCTTCGCGGCCTCTTCGAACAGAGCCGGAGACGGATTCACGGGAAACGGCCTGCGCGCTATCTCCAGCATTGCCAGGTCGTGGATCGAGTTTCCAAACACCGCATCGGGCGCGGGCAAGCCCACGCGCTTGAGCGCAGCCGCCTTCGCCTCGTCCGTCGGCACATCGACGATCTCGCTGGTGATGATGCCGTCCTTCACGCGCACCTCAGCCGCCAGAATGTGTTCCCTGGTGATGCCGAAATCGCGCAGGCCCTCAGCCACGACCCACAGGTTCGTCGAGCTCACCGCCCATATCTCAATCCCCGCGTGACGCATCTTCTCCACCAGCGCCGCCATCTCGGCAAAGACGCGCTTGCGCACAAATTCTTCCACGTAACGCGCCGCGGCTGCCGCCAGCTCGCTGTCACGGAGTCCTGCGTACATCTGCACCATCTCGCCGCACATGGCCGCTTCGCTCACGTCTCCCGCGCGGTAGGCGCGATAGCGCGAGTCAACCCAGTCGTTCGTCGACCGCGATACCAGTCCCTGCTCCAGAGACCAGGCCATGAATCCGTAACCCGCGTCGCCGCTCCAAAGGGTTCCGTCGCAATCGAACACCGCGACCTTCGGCTTGCCTTCGAAAACCAGCCGCTCGAACTCCTCTGCGGTCCATGCGTGAGCTTCAGTCTGGGTGGGCGTCAACTGTTTCTTCGTCCTGTCTGCCGGAATCATCCAATTCTATTTTCATCCATGCAAACAGGTTTTGCATCTACGCGAGGTTAA
>CAYYKV010000353.1:0-2912 GCA_964468605.1 uncultured Occallatibacter sp.
TTGCGGCGCGCGGCACGGGAGCTTTCAAGAGCGTGGACGATTTGACGCGGCGCGTACCGGAGCTGAACCGCAAAGAGCTGGTGGCGCTGGCGCAGATCGGGGCGCTGAATACGCTGGGCGAGGTGGAGCACAGGCGCGATGCGCTGTGGCAGGTGGAGTGGGCGGGCAGGCCGGTGGGTCCGCTGCTGCGCGGAGCCGGCGAGTCAGCGGGTCGGCGAGTCAGCCTCCCCGGTCCCCAAATGCGAGGGACCGGGGGCACCCTTCGAGACGGCGAGTCAGCGAGTTGCGATCCCACGTCACAGGCTCGAGACGTGGCGCACCCGACGATGCCGCTGAGGCAGATGACGACGGAGGAGCGGCTGGCGGCGGATTACACGGGGACGGGATTGACGACGGGGCCGCATCCGATGGCGTACGCCCGAGCGGAGTTGCGGGCGGAGGGGATTTTTTCGGCGCGGGAGCTGGAGACGCTGAGGAGCGGCAAGTATGTGCGCGTTGCCGGATGCGTGATTGCGCGGCAGCGGCCGGGCACGGCGAAGGGATTTGTGTTTTTGTCGCTGGAGGACGAGACGGGGATTGCCAACGTGATTCTGACGCCGGATGTGTTTGAGCACGACCGACTGGTGGTGACGCGGAACCGGTTTCTGCGCATTGAGGGGCCGGTGCAGAACCAGGAGGGCGTGGTTCATGTGAAGGCGCAGCGGATTGTGCCGCTGGAGGTGACGAGGGTGGAGGTGCGGTCGAGGGATTTTCGGTGAGACAGCTTCTAGCTGCCAGCTTCCAGCTACCAGCCAGCTCGTGCTGGGCAGGCCTTAGTGGATGAGATGAAACTTACAGGTAGCTGCCAGGGAAGCTAAAAGCCAGAAGCCAGCTGCTAAGAGCTGCTTTTTCAGTTCCCTGCCCCGGAATTGCGCAAGCGGGCGAATCCCCCTACAATAAAGAGAGAAGAATTGCAGGAAAGGTCTGTCTGTCGATGCCCAAGGAAAAGATTCATCCCAATTACGACGCGGTGCGGGTGATGTGCGCCTGCGGTAACAGTTTTGAAACAAGATCGACCCACAAAGGCGACATTCACGTGGAAATTTGCTCGGTTTGCCACCCGTTCTTTACAGGCAAGCAAAGGCTGGTCGACACGGCGGGACGCGTGGAGCGGTTCCGGCGGAAGTACGCGAAGAGCGACAAGGCGATTGCGGCGGCGAAGTAAGCCGAGGCAGGAGTTGGACAAGTGGGCCTCCGCTGCGGCGGGGGCTCACGTTTGTTTGGGTGCTACATGAAGGCGCGCGAAGAGAAGAAACGCGAGATTGAGTCTGTTGACGAATACATTGCCGCGCAGCCCGAGGCGGCGCAGCGAGCGCTCAACCGCGTGCGGAGCACTATTCGCAGAGCACTGCCCACAGCTGAGGAGACCATCACCTACAGGATTCCCACCTATAAGGTGCACGGCGAGCGACTGCTTTACTTCGCGGGATGGAAGCAGCACTATTCGCTGTATCCCGCGACCAAACGGCTGCTCGCAACCTTTGCGGACGATCTAAAGCCCTACGAAGTGGTCCACAGCACGGTGAGGTTTTCACTTGCGGAGCCAGTGCCGGCGAAGTTGATCGAGCGCATCGCGAAGTTTCGCGCGAAGGAAGTTTCGGAGAAGAAGAGCTAGAAGCTGGGAGTTCGGCGGCGATTGCCATGGCGAAACGCGGATTCACGGTGAAGAAGGACTGGGACAATCCGGTGGAGCACGCGATGCCCGTGGAGGCGCGGGTGCCGGCGGAGGTGCGGTTGGGCGCGGTTGTGGTGCGGCCGGCGACGGTGCTGGCGCCGATGGCGGGAGTGACGGACACGGTGTTCCGGCGGTTCATTCGGCATGCGAGTTTGTTCAGCAGGGACCAAGCCACCCCAGCGAACAAAGATCGTTCGCAGGGGACCTCGGCAGGGACCAAGGGACCAAGGGACCAAGACGGCGGGGAGCAGCGAGTAAGAGAGCAAGGCAGCGACGAGGCGACGGCAGCACAAGTTGATGCGGCGATTTCGAATGTGGAGTCGGGGTGCGGGCTCATCATGACTGAATTCACGTCGGCGGATGGGCTGGCGCGGATGCGGGAGACGAAGCGGCGGCGCTATCTGACGTTCTACGACGACGAGCATCCCATCGGAGCGCAACTGTTCGGATCGAACGCCGAGACGCTGGCGGAGGCTGCGCGCATTGTGGAGGAGACGGGATTTGACACGGTGGATTTGAACCTCGGCTGCCCGGCGAAGCGCGTGGTGGGGTGCAACGGAGGGTCGGGATTGCTGCGCGATCTGCCGAAGATCGGCGAGATTTTTCGGGCGATTCGCAAGGCAGTGACGATTCCCTTCACCGTGAAGTTCCGAATGGGCTGGAACGACTCTCAGATTGTGTGCGTGGAGCTGGCGCGGATGGCCGAGGCCGAGGGGCTGAACGGACTGGCGCTGCACGCGCGGACGCGCGAACAGGGATACAGCGGGCAGGCGCAGTGGCAATGGATCGGAGCAGTGAAGCAGGCGGTGGGGATTCCCGTGATGGGCAACGGCGACGTGCGCACGCCGGAGGACGCGGCAGCGATGGTGGCTGAGACGGGCTGCGACGCGGTGATGATCGGGCGGGCAGCGCCGGCGAATCCGTGGATCTTTCGCCAAATTGCGCAGTACACGGCGACAGGAAGCTACCAGCGGGCAACGAACGAGGATCGCTACAGAATGATTCGCGCGTACTTTGAGATGCTGCTGGCCGAGGCCGAGGCAACCAAGGATCTGCCGCGCGACGCGAGGATGGGCGATCCGGTGGGCAAGATGAAGCAGTTTGCCACGTGGTTCACGCACGGCGTGCCGGGCGGCGCGAAGCTGCGCGCGGCGATTTACCAGGCGCGCACCGGGCCTGCGGTGCTGGACGAAGTGGA
>CAYYKV010000354.1:0-2911 GCA_964468605.1 uncultured Occallatibacter sp.
TGGATTACTACCTGTGGCCGGGACTTACGACGAGCCAGAAAGGATCGTTTACTTACAAGGATTGGAACGGGGCCAGCCAATGGTACATGGTGAAGGACGCGAGCAATAACTGGGCGCTTAACTCGGCGACAGGAGGGTTAGACAGCTTCAAGGCGTATCAAAACACAAACAGCGGAGATACCTATATCGACGCGAGTAACTCAACGGGACACATCCGGTTCAATTACGAGACGGGCTCGGGAGCGGAGACAGATATCTATTCAGGATCGAGCACCAATCTGGATGCGGCATTTGTCGCGCCGAATGCGATCAAGTTTCCCGGACTGGCAGCTTCGTCGGGAGATTCTTGCCTGCAGATCGATAACTCGGGATACATCACGAATACCGGCTCGCCCTGCGGAAGCGGATCGGGTTCCGGCGGCGTGACTGGCACCATCAACTCGGGCAGCGCAGGACAGATGGCGTTCTACACGACGAATGGCGCGACGATCGGCGGCATGAATGCGGTTCCACTATCGTCGGGAGGGACGGGAGCAACGAGCGCGAGCGGCGCGCTGGCGAACCTGGGCGGTCTTTCCGCAGCGGCCACAACTTCGCAGACTTTTGCAAGCGCGCTGACCGGGCCCTCTCTCAATGCCAGCGTCAACACGCAAATCAACGTGATGGCCCCTCCGTACAACGCCAAGGGCGACTGCGTGACGGACGATCACAATGCAATTCTGGCCGCGCTCAACGCGGCAAATGCAACCAATCCCGCCGCTGTGGTCTATTTCCCCTTACCGCCTGGCCACTGCTACCTGACGAGCACTCTTCCCTGGTATGGAGTTTCGCTGCAAGGTCAGCAACCCGTGGGACTCAACCCCGCGCTGGGAAGCGCTGGGGTTCTGATCAAGGGACAACCGGGAGAGGATATTCTCGAGGCACCCGATCCGACGACAGTGACAGGACCAGCGCCGCGCCAATCCTGGTCAATTCGCGACATTGTTTTTGAGGTAGACGATTCGGTCAACGCCTCTTCCAGTTTTCCGCACCGCTGGCCGGGGCGGTGGGTGCAGGACGCCGGATGCACGGCGAGCAGCCACGTGATTACATCACAGAACGCGAAATTCAGTTGTGGGGATGTTGGGCAAGCCATTCAACTTAATGGTTGCGGCACCAGCGGGGCTAATCTTGTCACCACGATTTCGTCCGTAGTTCCCTGCGCGACCCCATCCGGGGTTGCTCCAACGGTGTCTGTCGCCACCGCGCCTTCAACCAGCGTCAGCGCAGGCACCGGCACTGCTTACATCTCTGTTGGCGGATTGCCGGTGACGCAGACCATCGGCAACGTGGCCCTCGGTTTTGACTGCTATGACGGCAACAGGTCCGACTACACGGTGACTGGGTACGTGGACAACAACGTGGATGAGCTGACCAACGTCAAGTTCTATGGCCTGAGCAACGCGGATGAGAATTTCTCCGGAAGTCTTTTCATGCAAGGCTGCTACGGACCCTACAATTTCATGGCGAACAACGTTACCAGCGAAGGGGCGGATTTTGGTCCTGCGTTTGTAGGTTCACAATTGGATTCCTACCAAGTGCAGGGATTGCAGGATTCTCTCCAGTGGAATGGCGGCCTGCTGGAGGCAGGTTGGCCGTGGATCAGCTACGACGGAGGAGGTGGAAGACTCACAGGGATCACGCAGATCTACACCGGCAGCGGGTATGGTCCGCAGATTTTGCAGCAAGGCGTATTTACCGGCGACACAACGAATGGTTGGACCATTGACGGCGTCGAAACTGAAAGCAATCCCGCGAATCCAAGTTATGGCTGGCGTATCGAGGGCGAGCAGCACCGGATCAGCGGCTTTCTTGGCGGCATCATCACTCAATCAACGGGACCAACTTTTGACGCTTCCGATTCGGTTTGTACAGAATGCGGCTTCAGTGGAACCCTGACGGTGAACGGATCGAGAAACCGATTCGATTTTGTTAACTCGATCAGCGGTAATCCGGTTGTCGACAACGGGATTGGGAATCAGCTTCCGTATCGGGGATATAGTTCTCAATCTTCACCCAGCAGCCGCAGTGGAACTACCGCGAAGACGATTGCCGATCAGCCTGTGGGCGCGCGCACGGCTGACTCTTTCCGCGGCGGAAACGCCGGACTTTACCCCAGCGATAACGACCTTCTGTTTGGCCCGGATGATTTCAAAACAGGCGCGACCGATGATGGAGTGCTGAACACAGCGGACCCGACAGCGTACTTCGGGAAAACATTCCTGTTCAATTCGAGCGTGCCTTTGGGCCTGGTCCAGAGCTTCTACAGCATGATTACGCAGCAAACGCAGGGCTACGCTCCCATCGGGACGGGAAGTGCGGAGGTTCCGGCGACCAATGTACTTGTCTACGCCAACGGTAAATGCGCCGCCTCTACCTCGTACACGATCACAGTTTTAGCAATCGTTCCGAACGTAAGCTACACGACCATTGGCACGATCTCTGCGACGTGCAGCACGAGCTACCATGCCGGAACTCAGGCGGACCCCGCGCCGTCCGTATCGGTGAATTTATCGTCCTATAGCGGCGACTATTTCGGATTTCAAGCCAGCAGCCCTGACAACGATTTGCAGTTGGAGTACGTCGATATCCGGCCCTACCAACATGACTACAACGGAAGCCAGCCGGTGTTGAGTCCAACGGCAATCAACGTTACAGGCGGCGGCGCGGCGGTTCCCACCGGGCCAGCAACTTCCGCCTCCGGCGATGTGGTTACTTACACCGGCACCTCCGGCCAGGAGCAAGACAGCGGCGTGGCGCTTTCGAGCCTGAGCGCGAAGGCCGGGACAGGCTCCTGCCCGACGGGACAATACGAGACGGGGGATGCGACCGGCGGCCCAGCATGCGCGCAGGTGGCGTACACGCAGATCTC
>CAYYKV010000355.1:0-2908 GCA_964468605.1 uncultured Occallatibacter sp.
GCGATCCGCCCGCGGCAGGCGATGCGGCAAACGGGGCGACTGCAGGAGGGGCGGCGGCTACGAGTGGGTCAATCAATGGGCCCGGAAATGGGTCCGGAAATGGGTCGGGCGATGCGCCTGCCGCAGGCGGGGCGGCGGCACCGGCTGCGAATGGGTCGGGGGCCGCTCCCGGGGCGCTCAAGTGGGAGCCCCGGAACACCATCGCCAACACCGTGACAAAGACAATCACCCAGACGCATCTGCAAACGAAGGTCAACATCGAAAAGCAGGTGCAAGCGCCGGCGATCGAGCTGGAAAGCCCGGTGAACGCGTTGGATGTATCAGGGGACGTGTGGGTCGCGGCGACAGGGTACGGCATTGTGACCAGCCGCGACCAGGGCGCAAGCTGGCAGGGCGGGCCGGTGATGGGCGAGGGGGATTACCTATCGGTGACCGTTCACGGAGACACGATGGTTGCGGCTCGCGCCGATGGGGTGGTCCTGACCAAGGACGCGGGGCAAAGCTGGTGGCCGATGGGATTGCCGACGATGCTCACGCGGATTCATCGCGTGGTGTTTTCACCGGACGGCACGTTGTGGCTTGGCGCGCGCGAGGGCGTCTACTATAGCCCCGACCTGGGCAAATCGTGGATGTGGATTCATCGCCTGCCGTTTCGCGACGTAGACGACCTGAGTTACGACGCCGAGTCGAAGAGAATTCTTGTGAGCTCCCGCGCGAGCGACGAGGTGTACGCTATCGATCCTAAAACGATGACATGGGATTGGTGGAAGACGGGCTACAACATCGTGCTGATTCGGGCGGCCGGAGACCGGCTTGTTGCTGCCTCCCTCGACGACGGAGTTCTGGTGCGGCCGAAATTGAGCGCTGGCGTTGCTGCCCCTGCCGCGAGCGCGGGCGCGACGCCATAGCAACTCACTCGCTTATTGCACGTTGAATGCTTTGTCGACGATGGCGTTGGGATCGCTGCCGGCAGGGAGCAAGGTGAAGAGCGATCGCGAGGCTGTGCGAACGACGGCCACATCGCCGGAGCGATGATCGGCGACGAACAACAGGTGTCCAGCCGCCGAGAAGGCGAGAGCCGAGGGGCCGTCGCCCACGGAGACGGAACCGATGCGCATGCCGTCGTCGATGGCATACACGGTGAGCTCCTGCGAGCGATCATTGGCCACATAGAGCAGAGAGTTGTCGCGGGAGACGATTCCGCGGACAGGAGTGTTGCCGATCATATAGGTGTCTCCGACCTCATCGGTGGAGTTGTAGATTTCGGAGACGGAGTTGGAAAGGGAGTTGGAGACGAAGATCTCGCCGCCATCGGGCTTTAGCGCAAGGTCGACGGGCGCGAGGCCCACATCCATGAGCGTTTCAAGGCGATCGGGCTCAGCGGGATGTGCGCCGGGCTGGGCGAGCGCAACGACCATTACCTGATGACCGGCCGAGCACGGCAGGAAGGCCTTTGAGGAGTCGGGAACAATGACGACCTCGGAGGCTCCGGGGCAGCCCGCGAAGGCCGCGCGCGGCTGGCCGGTTGAAGCATCGAGGATGGTCACCGAGTTTCCGCCCTGGTCTGCGACAACGAGAGTTTTTCCATCGGGCGCGAGGCGAGCAGCAACAGGCTGGACGCCGGCGGGAATTTGAGCGAGTTCGCGGCGAGCCGTGAGATCGATGACGGAGACGGAGTTCGAGCCGGAGTTGGCCACGTATGCAACGGTCCCGGCCGAATTGAGATCGATTGAGACAGGCTGGCGGTGAAGAGGGATGGTGGCCACGACTGCATTGTGCTCGGCGTCGATGACTGAGAGCGAGCCGTCGGCCGGCGCGGCGCCGGAGTTCACGACATAGATTTCGTTGCGCGTGGGGCTGGCGGCGACGGCAACCGGATTGTGGCCGACGGGCATCTCGCGATCGACGCGAACGTTGACCACGTCGAGCACAGTGACGGTGTCGCTGCCTCCGTTGGTGACGTAAGCGTATTCGCGGTAGTTGGGCGGGTACTGGGGAAAGTCGTGGGGACGGCATGCGCTAATGCTGAGCGCAAGCACTGCCGGGAAGATTGCGCTGAAAAGCAACCGCAGGTCCCCATTCGACTGCGATCGCTCCCGCGATCTCCGCTCAGGGCAGGCTTTCGACTTCGGTCGCCGAGGCGACCTCCGCTCAGGATGACAGGCCATTTCGATCGACTTCGCTTCGCTCCGCTCAGGATGACAGGCCATTTTGATTGCTTGCTATTTCGCTTCAGCGGCGGCGGAAACGGTGACGCCCCGCGTGAGATGGCGGCCGACGACCGGCGCAATCTTTTCGATCTCGCTCATCATGGTTGCGAATTGGGCGGGATATAGAGATTGGGGCCCATCGGAGAGCGCGGCTTCGGGGTGATTGTGCACCTCGACAATTACGCCGTCAGCGCCGGCGGCGACCGCGGCGCGGGCCATGGGCAGAACGCTGTCGCGGCGGCCGGTTCCGTGGCTGGGATCGACGAGAACGGGCAGGTGGCTGACGTGGTGCAACGCGGGGACAATGCTCAAGTCAAGCGTGTTGCGCGTGTGATCAGTAAAGGTGCGCACGCCGCGCTCGCAGAGAATGACTTCGTAGTTGCCCTCGCTCATTACATATTCGGCGGCCATCAGGAATTCTTCGAGCGTGGCGCTCATGCCGCGCTTGATGAGCACGGGCTTGCGCAGGCGGCCGGCTTTTTTGAGGAGAGAGAAGTTCTGCATGTTGCGCGCGCCGATCTGGATTACGTCGGCCCATTCGGCAACGAGGTCGAGGGTCTCCGAGTCGAGCGCCTCAGTAACGATGCGCAGTCCGAACTTTTCTCGGATCTCGGACATGATCTTCAACGCTTCGAGACCCAGACCCTGAAAGGCGTAGGGAGAAGTGCGCGGCTTGTAAGCGCCGCCGCGGAAGAACT
>CAYYKV010000356.1:0-2902 GCA_964468605.1 uncultured Occallatibacter sp.
GTACGATGGCCACAAAACGCAAATCCAAAGGCGCCTACATGATCTCGGCCGTGGCTGAGATGTACGAGATCCATCCCCAAACGCTGCGCCTCTACGAGCGCGAAGGCCTGCTCAAGCCCTCGCGTACCGAGGGCAACACGCGCCTCTACACCGACGAGGATCTCGAGCGCCTGGAGTTCATCCTCAACCTTGCGCGCGACCTCGGCGTCAACATCGCCGGCATCGCCATCATCCTCCAGATGCGCGAGCGCATGGAAGAGATGAACCGCCAGATGCAGAGCTTCGTCGAATACGTCCGCACCGAAATGCTTGCCCGATTCCAACAGGCCGCCCCGGGTTCAACCGCGGCCATCGTCCCCATCCGCAAGCCGGTCACCCCGCCGCGCCCCCCGGCGTCGCGCAAACCCTAGCAATCGAAAGCGCCGCAAACTCCCCACAATAATTGGGTGCCCCTGGTTCCGATCCTGGGACCAGGGATAGCACGGAGCATCACAACCCGCTCACTCGCTCCATTGTTCCCTGTCTCTGTATTCTTGATTCTGCATGCCGTACGTCCTCCTCGCGCTCGCCGTCTTCGGCCTCATTACCTCCACGGTCTTTGCCGGCATCGTGCTCTCGGCCGTGCCCGGCTACCTGCGTGAGCGCAACAGAGTCCGCGCCATACTCGATGCTGGCCGAGTTTTCACGCCGCCACTCTCGCTCTTCAAGCCCCTCCGCGGAGCCGACCCCGGTCTCGAGGCTCATCTCGAAAGCTTCTTCACGCAGGACTACCCGGCCCACGAAATCCTCTTCTGCGCGCGTGACGCCGATGACGCAGGCCTCGCCACCGCTCGCCGCGTCGCCGCGCGCCATCCCAACATTCTCGCAAAATTCCTTTCCACAGGCGGTCAGCCCGGCTACATCAACGACAAGGTAATCTCCATGGAAAAAATGGCCGCTGAAGCTGCCCACGAGATTTTCGTCATCAGCGACAGCGATGTGCGCGTCTCGCCGGATTACCTCCGCGCCGTGGCCCTCCCCTTCGCTGACGAGCGCGTCGGCGGTATGTGCTGTCTCTATCGCGGCGTCGCTGTCGAAGGCGGTTTGTGGGCGCGCCTCGAAGCCATCGGAATGTCCGTCGAAATGTCGTCCGGTGTCCTGGCCGCTCGCGCCATGGAGGGCATGCAGTTCACTCTTGGCCCCACCATGGCCTTCCGCCGCGAAACCATCCGCCGAATGGGCGGCTTCCGCGTCACGGCCGATTACTGCGCTGACGACTTTGTCCTCGGTAACGAGACCTACAAGCTGGGCCAGACGGTCGTCCTCAGCCACCACGTCATCGACCACATGGTCCTGCATTCAAACTTTGCCGGCTCGCTCAAGCACCAGGTCCGCTGGATGAAATCCACGCGTTTTTCGCGCCCCAAAGGTCACTTCGGAACCGCGCTCACGTTCAGTGTTCCCTTCGGCCTGTTCGCTCTCGCCGCGGCAGCCTGGCTCGGTCATCCCCTGTGGGGCGCCGCGCTCTTTGCGTGGAGCATCGCCACGCGTCTCGCGCTTTCCATCGCCGTTGGCCGCTGCGTCGTTGGCGACACAAGCTGGTTCGGTCTGCTCGTCCTTTACCCCATCCGCGATTTCATGGGCTTTTGTTTTTGGGCTGCCAGCTATGCGGGCAACCGCATCCTTTGGCGCGGTCGCATCTTCGAGCTCCTGCCCGGCGGCAAAATGCGCGCGGCTCGCTCGCAGAATTCGCAAATCGACAACTGACCCCTGATCCCCGACACCTGAGGTCAGTTCACAGGCCTGTCCGTCCACAGCGTCTTGTCGGCCAGCGTTTGCGCCTCATACAGACGGCCTGCAAGCACAGACTCCACTTTGTCCCGGTCCGGATCCTCGGCAAAGATCCACTTGCGCTCGCCCGTCCCCCAAATCGCTGCCAGCTTTGCGGGGCTCAGGTAAATATCCGGCGCATCTGGGTAGCACGAACCCCACAGCAAGGTCGTTCCCTCGTTGTTCTGTCCACAACGGGGCAGCACCAGCATCGCCGGCCTCTCCCCCAAAAAGTTGTGCGTATAAAAGATCACCGACGATCCCGACGACTGCTCGCCGTAAATGATCAAAACATCGTTTGGCGTCCCATCTTTCATGATCGTGTCGGCCATCTGCTTCGAGCTCAGCATCGGCTCAAACCGCGCAAACGCGATGTGCGCGGCTACGAAGAACACCGTCATCGTCAACACCACGCTCATCGTCGCAGCAATGTGCTGCTTCTTTAGTCGCAGCAGCCAGCCCGCCATCGGCCCGACGAGCAAAACAATTGCCGCCAGCGCCGCCGGCAACCGCAGCGCCGCAAACGACTCACCCGTCAAATCGAACAGGTGCGACATCGACAGCGTGTAATCGCCCACGCCGCGATGCGCCAGCACCGTGCCAATATCCGACACGTACGGCAAACTGCGCGATGTCCATAATCCCCACGCAAGCGTCGCCGCCCCCGCCACTCCAATCGCCGCAAACACCGCCTGCGCTCCCGTCAGCCACACCGTGGAAACGGTCGGCTTGCCGCCTTCTGCGTCGTAGTTCTCCTCCACGTCCGCAATCACGCCCGCAATCAGCATCACAAGCGGCGGCCACACCGGAAACGTGTAGTACTCCTGGTTCGTCGAAATCGAAAAGAACACCAGCGTCCATGCCGAGAACAGCGTCAGCAGCCAGATGGTCCTCGTGCGGAATTTGATCCGCCGCACGTAACTGGCAACGTCCTCGCGCATCGCATGGTCCAGGTAAAAGTCCACCGTGTCTCCGGCGTCGTGCCGAAGGTGCTTCAGCCAGGTGCGCCGTGTCTTCCACGCCAACGCCCCCACGGCTCCCAGAAAAAGACTCCAGGGAAAAATCCACACCAGTTCGCCCAGCCAGTACCAAG
>CAYYKV010000357.1:0-2895 GCA_964468605.1 uncultured Occallatibacter sp.
ACCAGGCGATCTTCATGGCGAATGCCGGCGGCGCATGGGACAACGCGAAGAAGATTGTGGAGGTCGAACTGAAACAAAAAGGGACACCTCTGCACGACGCGACCGTGATCGGAGACACCGTCGGCGATCCGTTCAAGGATACCTCGTCGGTGGCATTGAACCCGGTGATCAAGTTCACGACGTTATTCGGATTACTTGCTGTTGAGCTCGCAGTGACGCTCAATGCGAACAATCCGCTGCTGACACGTGTGCTGGCAGTGGCGTTCTTCCTGGTGTCGGTGTTCTTCGTGCACAAATCGTTCTACGGAATGAGGATTGACACGAAGGAAAGCAATTGATTTCCAAGCTCGTCTCATAGCCCTCTCCCTAAATTGGCCTCGCACGCTAAAGCATGCGAGGCCGATTTGTTTCAGCGCGAGCAAAGAGGCGGGGTTTGGGCGGCGGCTTGCGGCGCACAGAAAATGATTGTGAGCTGCGGGATCGCGAAGGTATGCTGCGTTTATGCGATGAAGAGGCTCTCGCTCACCTTCGACGACGGACCTTCTCCCCCATGCACGGAGGCCATTCTCGCCGTTCTCTCCTACTACTCCGTCCCCGCCACCTTCTTCATGATCGGCGAAAGAATGCTGGCGCATGAAGCCACCGTCAGGCGCGTGGAGCAGGCGGGCCACGTGATCGGGAACCATTCCCGGACGCATCGCAATCTTCGCGGCGCAACCTCCAAGGACCTCGACCACGAGATTAACCGCTGGGGACAATACTTTCGGCCGCCTGGCGGCCATTACGACGAAGGGGTGCTGGAGTATCTGCGGCTCCATGACATCCAGCTTGCGATGTGGGATGCGGAGGGGCTGGACTGGAAACTCAGAACCGCGGACGAGATAGTGGCCCATCTCGCCACGCAGATTGAAAGCCTCGAAGGTGAGAGCGCCATTGTCCTGCTTCACGACGGCGACTCGGAGGACGTCGGCTCGGAGCAAATCGGGGGCAACCGCTGGGCGACGGTCGAAGCCACCGCCCGCATCATCACCCGTTACCGCGCCCAGGGATTTGAGTTCGTACCGCTGAGGGAAATGACCCTGCCGAGGGAGCCGAGGAAGTGGTATGGGCAGCCTTGAAGGCCGGCCAATTGGCAAAGTATGCCAATCGCTCTATACTTGAGTGGGAGCTCGTTTATGCCAACGCGCAATGTGAACCTGCCCAAAGGGCTCGATCGGTTTATTGCTTCCAGCGTGAAAAAGGGAAGCTATTCCAACGCCAGCGAAGTGATGCGGACAGCCTTGCGGCTGCTGGAAAAGGAAGAGCGGGAATTTGAAGAGAAGATGGCGGCGTTGAGGGCGGGAATCCAGGAGGGACTGGATAGCGGCGTGGCACAACCCGGGATGTTCTCACGTGTGCGCAAAAAGCACGGTCTGCCACAGAGAGAAGCCTGAAGATGGCTTCGGTCCAGATCTCTGTCAAGGCCGAGGCGGATATCGACGCGATTGTCGAATACACGAAAGAACAGTGGGGATTGCGGCAGGCCGACGAGTATCTCTCCAAACTGGAAGACGGGTTTGCGCTTCTGTTCCGGAATCCCCTTGTCGGAAGGCCATGCGATTCAGTCCGCGCAGGTTTGCGGCGGTTTGAGATTGGGAAGCACGTTGTGTTCTACCTTCCCACGGCAGACGGAATACTAATCGCGCGGGTTCTGCACCAGCGCATGCTCCCAGCCAAGTCGCGCTTTGAGTCCTGAGACAAGAGCGACTCAACTCGACCCAATTCTCCACAACTTGAACAGAGATGCCGCTGAAGTGCACCTGTTCTGCGCCTTGTGGCTGGGCCGGTCCGGGGATAGGGTTGAGGAGTGAGGCGAATTGGGGATTTGGGCCCTGGACCCGCCCGCGAGGTGCCCCAGATTTGATGCAAACTTGACCCGGCAAACCCGCGCCGCGCAAGGCTGAATCGAAGTTTCCACAGGCAAATGGCGGTGTTTAAAGAGCTGGTGCGCGAAATGCGAACAAAATACAAGATGTTGTGGTTTGTTCTTGACACGCACCATGGACAGCGGTAAGTTTTCATCTGCGGCTGTGAATGGGCTGTTAAAGAAAGCCGGCGCAAACCGAGCAATTCCCGAGTTCAGGTGCTCCATCCAGCATCTCGTAATAGGGGGATCTCATCAGAGGTTCCCAGGCAGCGAGGACGGGCCGGAAGTACGGCCAAATGGGTACGGTGACGAGGAAAGAGCTGGATTTGACGGAGAGCCGCTGACGGCACTGTAGCTCGCGGATTTTTTAACCCAGTTTTCCGTTTGTTTCCAAAAAGTTGCGGGTTGTCCCGCCATCCGGCGCCATGGCCGGAGACAGGGCTTTTTATCATCAATTTTTGACCGATGGAGAGGATTTAAGATGAACGAGGCTCACCTTCAGACTTCGATCCCGCAAGGCGGGACCTTCCAATCAACCCCCGGTGCGCAGGGCCTGACTTTTTCCCGGCGTTTTTCAAAGGAAGGCGTCTCCCCCTACGACGAAATGCAGTGGGAGCGCCGGACGGCGTCAATCACGGACACGAAAGGGAACACGATCTTCGAGCAGAAGGACGTGGAAGTTCCCGTGGACTGGTCGATGACGGCCACGAACATCGTGGCCTCAAAGTACCTGCACGGACAAATGGATACGCCGGAGCGCGAGACGGGCGTGCGGCAACTGGTTTCGCGCGTGGCGGAGACAGTGCGCGACTGGGGCATGGCCGGCGGGTATTTCGCCACGGCGTTGGATGCCGGGATCTTCCACGATGAGCTGGCGCACCTGCTGCTGACGCAGAAGGCGGCGTTCAACTCGCCGGTGTGGTTCAACGTGGGCTGCGACCGGCTGGAGCCGGAAGCGGACGGACAGAACTGGCATTGGGATCCGGTGA
>CAYYKV010000358.1:0-2886 GCA_964468605.1 uncultured Occallatibacter sp.
GTGTGCGAACTCGACGCCGGCAGACCGAACCACCACGTGCTCAGGTTCCAGATAATGGCCGCGATCAGCAGCGCGAACACCATCGCGAATCCGGCGCCATAACTCACCTGCAAGATCAGTTCGACCGGCAGCAGCGTAATCACGCTGAACGCCACCGCGCCGCTCGAAACCAGCACGCCGCACAGATTGCACAGCCCCGACCACACCACCGCGATATTTGGATCGAGCGAGTGGGTGTAGATCACCGTCGCAACCGCGTTCGCCGTGTCGTGGAACCCGTTCACAAACTCGAATCCCAGCGCGATTAGAAGCGCCACGCCCAGCAGCACATAGGGCCATAAGCTGACGACCGTTACGTTGCTAAGATCCTGCTGTATGTGGAACCCGATGTAACCCAACCCGCCCAGCAGCGCGATTGCAACCACAGCGCCGCTAACCCAGGCGGAACTTTTCTTCATTTTCCTGTCAAGAAGAGACCCGCCTGCAGGCGGACCTTCTACCGTCGTTGCCAGATCGGCCATTGTCGAACTCCGGATTTGAGATTTATTTTGGCGCCGGAGCTGGTGGGGTGGGAAACTCCGAACCTCATCAGGGATAAACCACTTGTGTGAATGTAGGATCAACGCCCTATGAATTAGCGGACGGGCCAGCTCACCCGTCTATGACCGGAAGGTCTCGCCGGATTCGTCACGCGAGTTGCCTGTATATTGCTGTTTCTAAGTTATTTACTCGAATGGAGTCCCAGCGTCCTTCCCTTCGAACGTCGATCAAAACACCGCTGTCCGATCATAAAACCGGGAGTACCGCTTCTCGGGGACCCAATGCCGGCTCAGGCGCGCCGGTGCGGTACGCGCCCAATCCCTTCGCCATCTTTTCCAACTCTTCAGCGTGCGCGGACAGGCCGCAGGGATGACCCTCCGTCTCAAGCAGGTGCCCGTTGTCCCGAATCATTGCAAACAAGGGGCTTGCTAACGCCTCATCGAGGCTCGATTTCCTCACGTTGTGCGTCGCCAGCGCGGAAACAGGACACGCGGTCACATCTCCGCTCGGATTCACATGCACGAATCCGCGTCCCGCCGAGACGCAGCCCCCGAGCGTTTCCTCATCCCCCGGCGAATGGATGATGTATGCGCCTCCCGTCAGTCGATCCCGGTACTCGACGACCACTTTTCTGAAACGCGCTCTTTGCTCGTCCGTCAGCACCGCGCCGTTGTCGCACCCTCCGGTCGGAATCTGTTCGATGAACATGGCCAACGGTCCGCTGTGGGCAATCAGCCCGTCGATATTCCTGGGCTGCGACCAGTAATCGACGTTTGCCGATCCGATCGTCACGGCGATGCCTGTCAAAATGCCTGCGTCGCGAAGTTGGTCAAGAGAACTCATGGCCTTCTCAAAAACGCCGCTGCCCCTGCGCAAATCGGTCAAGTCGCGATCGCCTTCCAGGCTCACCACAACCACTGTATTAGTGCACCGCCTCAGGATCTCGTAATCGCTGGGCCGCAAGGCTGTTCCATTCGTGAACACGAGAAACAACCGATCGGGATAGTCGCTGAATAAATTTGCAATGCCCGGCAAAAGAAACGGTTCGCCGCCGGCGATCATGAATGCCATCACGCCCAGCCGAACCGCTTCGTCCACCACTCCGCGCCATTCGCTGAGATTGAGTCCCGGCCGCACAGGAGCGTTCGTCACCGTCCCCACTGCGCCCGCATAGCAGCCGGCGCAGCGCAAATTGCATTTCGATGTCACGCTGAGAACGAGAAACGGAGGAACCCGCACACCGCGAGCCTGCGAGCGCGCTCGAACCCGGCTCGACTGCGCAACCGTCCGGGCGAGGCGCATGAAGCCGGGCAGGTAGCGCCGATGCCGCATGACCCACGGAACCAGAACACGCGTCAACTGCGGGTCAATCCCTTTGATCCGGCGCGTCAGATCGAACAGCCGCTCCGTTAGGAAGTCGGCCCCCTTGAAGTCGGCAATCTGACCAGCCAACCCATTTTGCTTGGGCATTTCCTAAAGCATACGCGTTTTGCGTTGCGTTGGTTCCCTTCGCGTCCGATGCGAGCGCTACGTCCGCTATTCCGGGATCGCCATCGTTCCCTTAACTGTAAGCGTCCCCGTCACCACCGGCGCTCCGGTGTCCGGCTGGCCTCCGCCAACGCTCACCGTGTACGCGCCCTCCGCCTCAATCAGCTCGCCCAAATCCGTCACCATGCTCAGGTCGCGCGGCTTTAATTCAAAGTGCACCTTCGTCGACGCCCCCGGCTCCAAATGCACGCGCTGGAACCCTCGCAAAGCGAGCCGTGGCGCGCCCGCCACACTTGGAAATTTCAAATAAAGCTCCGCAACTTCATCGCCCGCGACCTGACCGGTATTCGTCACCGTCGCTTCCACGACTGCCGGGCTTCCCGCATCCACCGTTCCTGCCGGAACCGTCAGCCCGCTGTACGCGAACTTCGTGTAGCTCAGGCCATAACCGAACGGATACAGGGGCTTCCCCGTGAAGTACCGGTAGGTCCGCTTGCTCATCGAGTAGTCCTCGAAGTTCGGCAGTTGGTCGACACCCTTGTAAAAGGTGACCGGTAGCCGTCCCGCCGGATTGTTCGCGCCTGAAAGCGTCTCCGCCACGGCGTTTCCGCCTTCTTCGCCGGGGTACCACGCGTCCAGAATCGCGTTCGCATGTTCATTCGCCCAGTTCACCGCCAGCGGGCTTCCGTTCGTCAGCACCACCACCAGCGGCTTGCCCGCCGTCGCCACACCCTTCAGCAGATCCTCCTCCGGCTTCGGCAAATCCAGGCTCGTCCGGTCTCCTCCTTGAAAGCCCGGCTCGCTTACATTCATCTCTTCGCCTTCAAGTTGGCTCGTAATGCCCACCACGGCCACCAC
>CAYYKV010000359.1:0-2878 GCA_964468605.1 uncultured Occallatibacter sp.
CGCGGCTGTGCTTGTCGCTGCCGGGCTCGCAGGTGATTTGAAGCAAGGTGTCGCCTTGGGCGCCGAGGCCATTGACTCCGGCCAAGCCGCTGCGACGCTTGCGAAACTTCAGCAATTCGGCGCAAAGCACTCCTCAGAATCCAACTAAATCCGCTCTCGCGCGTCAATTCAGCAAAATCGGAAACTCTTTTCGCAATTTGCGTTATCCTTTTGCGTTCGGAGAAAGAGGGCACAAATCAATGTCTGCGAAACTAGGAATCGCCTCGATTGCAATAATGGCCGGTTTCATCTGGGCCGGCCTGGCGTCAGCCCAGACCATTCAGATCAATCGCGAAAATAAGACCATCGCAATCAGCACAACGGACGAGGCAACGGCCGTGGCGGACATCGCCGCTGTCACCGTCGGTTTCGAGATTTACGGTCCTGATTCGCAAAGCACGTACGCTGATGCCGGCAAGCTCTCGCAAGCGATCCTTCAAGCCCTTCACAAGGCCGGGGTCGATGACAAAAACATCGAGAGTCAATCGCAGGGGCTTCTCAAGAACACCGAATTCGACGAGAAAGAACCGCTCGATCAACGCGCGAAGGAGGAATTCATCTTTCGACAATCATGGGAAGTCTCAGTCCCTACGGAAAGCGCGGCACAGGTAATTCGCCTTGCCATTGCTGCAGGGGCGAATAAAACCGGGGACATCGATTGGCGTCTTTCCAACAGGAAAATCCTGCAGGCAAAGACGGCGGAAGCCGCACTGGTGAAGGCGCGCGAGGTTGCATCAAGAATGGCGGACGGGCTGCACGTACAGCTCGGCGCGTTAATCTATGCGAGCAATCAGACTCCCATTTCGCGGCTCTATTTTGCTGCTCCCGGTACGAACACCGATACAGCGGAAGTCTCAGCTGAGGCTGGCACGCCTGTTTCCGTGCCGGCCCTCGAGATCCGCCCACAAACCATTCGCGAAGAAGCCACCGTCTACGCCGTTTTCGCCATCGAATAGCTTTCGGCAGCGGGCCGCAAACTGGCTCGCGGAATGCTCCTTGCAGCGCGGCCTACAGCAGCCCCGATCTCCCTGCCAGCCGCCGCGCAAAAAGCCAGGAGAGCATTGACGCGACAAGCGCCACCGCGACCCATCCGGCCGGTTCGAGTGCGCGTCCGGCTGCTGCGGTCAGATGCACCTGCGTAATAGAGATTTCTTGCGCATTTGCCAAGCACATGCCCGCAAGCTCAAACCCGCACCAGCCAAGAACTGCGACCGCCAGCACGATTCCAGGCAGGGCACGCAGCCACGGAAAGGGAATTCGCTCGGGGCAAGCGGCCTCGTCGCACACTCGCTCCATGGTCGCCGCCAGAAAACCCGACGAGGGAATCAATTGCTCTTCGGCCGCGAGAATGGGGTCGATCGCGTCATGATATGTCTCCGGCTTCACATTGGGTTTCATTGCAGGACCTCCTTCTGCGGATGAAGCGTCGAGCTCAACATCGGCGTGCTTGGTTCGTTGAGTTTTGGGAACCGCTTTCTCAGCAGTTCGCGGCCCCGCGCCAGGCGTGCCTTTACCGTTCCCTCAGGCAGGCCCATCGTGAGCGACGCGGCCGCCACATCCATTTCGTGAAAGTAGTAGAGGACCACCGGCTCGCGATAGCGCGCAGGCAATGCCAGCACGGCCCTCCTCAACGCTTCGTCGCTCTGCTTCCTGGCCAAGCCTTCGTGTTGTGTGGCAGGGTCGGCCGGCTCGGCCGCTTCTTCCAGTGGTACAGTGACCGCGGGAAACCGCTGCAACTCGGAGCGAAACACGTTTGCTGCGAGAGCGAACAACCACGTCGAAAAGCTCGACTCGCGCCGCCACCCGGCCAGCCCGCGCCAGGCGCGCAAAAAGGCTTCCTGAGCCATCTCTTCAGCTCGCCCACGATCGCGGCAGTAGCGCCAGGCCATATTCACCAGCGGTCCCTGCCAGCGGCGAACAATCCCTTCGAATGCCTGCACTTCTCCCGCCAGCACGCGATTTACATCGGCCAGGTCTTCTTCGGCGCTCATAGCGGCAGGCATCTCGAAAAGCGCTCCCCTCGAAACTGTGAGACCGCTCCAAACCCGGCCCGGTTGCATTTTCTTTAGATGAATCCTTCTCGAGAGATTTTGCAACCGGGAGCCACCCCCGCCTGTCGTACCGGTCGCAAGGGGCAAATGCCCGCCGAGGAGGATGAAATGGGAAATGGTCCAGAGATGCTTGCGATGTGGGATAACCCGCAGATGTTCGTGTTTTTGATCCCAATAGTAGCCATTGTGGGAGGATTAACCTTCGTGACTGTAGCCCATTGGTTGGATAGCCAGCGCAAGGAGCGCGAGGCCTATTACAAGGCGGAAACCCTCCGCCGAGTCACCGAGGCCTCAGGCGAAGGGGCCAAGGCAGCCCTCGAATTGATGCGGGAGGATGAGCGGCTCAAGCGGATCAAGGCCCGCGAGGGCATGAAGATCGCGGGCCTCATCAATATCGCCGTTGGGGTTGGTGCGATGGTCTTTCTACATGCATTCTTAGCCGGAACCACGATCTACCTCGGCGGCATGGTACCCCTCCTGG
The DNA here is from genome assembly GCA_964468605.1 of uncultured Occallatibacter sp. Lineage (GTDB taxonomy): Bacteria > Acidobacteriota > Terriglobia > Terriglobales > Acidobacteriaceae > Telmatobacter. The sequence continues at coordinate 2,572 of CAYYKV010000359.1, forward strand.
TCGGCGTCGGCTTCATCGTGTACGTGTACCTTCTCGCCGCGCCAGTGGAGTAATCACTGAGCGGCTTGGCGCGGGCGCAATTGTGCTTCAATTGCGCTCGCGCACGCCGGCCCTGCCACAATCTCCGCCGTTTGACGAACCGGCCGCAAGCTACGACAATAGAAGAGTTGTCCCGCCAAACGTGGGCCTGTGGCGCAGCTGGGAGCGCGCTTCCATGGCATGGAAGAGGTCGTCGGTTCGATCCCGACCAGGTCCACCAACTTTCGCGAAGCGAAAGTTGTCGCGCCGAAGCTTCAGCGAAGGCGGA
>CAYYKV010000360.1:0-2869 GCA_964468605.1 uncultured Occallatibacter sp.
ACTGCAGGCTTCGTCGCGCGCACCGTCACCCGCACCAACCGCGCCGGCCGCACCCTCCGCAGCGCCATCCGCGGACTTTTCTGAATCTCAACATCATGGGTGCCCCCGGTCCGGGGCCCCCACGGACTGGTCCTCGTCCGTGGGGTGGAGGTCCCTCGCATTTGGGGACCGGGGTTAACAAATCCCTCCATCCGGAATCCATCCGCGCGATGCGTATCCTCGAGCACCGGCGACCCCACGCGCTCCTCGCCCACCATCGCGCGCAATCGCGCCAGCGTCACATCCAGCCGCGAGGGCTCCGGCGTTTGCGGCGCAAACAATCCTAGCTGCACCTTGCTCTGCGCTCCCGCTTCCGCGCGCAACGCGAGTCGAACCACCGCCGCCTGCGGCGGATGCGCTCCAATCTCCAGTTGCAGCAGCTTGAGCAGGAATTTCCGGTCAATCGTCGGTACCGCCGGCCGGATCGCGCAATCATGCGTTCCTCCGCCCTCCAGTCCCATCTCGGCCGTCAGCGAACGCAGTGCCAGCGCCCGTCCAGCGGCACGCGTCGCCAGGCAATCGATCATCCGCGCGCCCACAAAGAGCAGGGAATCGATCTGCTCCACCGGCGTCTCGAACTCGCAAAATTCCTCCAGCGCAAATTCCGCCTCGATCGGCTCGAACGTGTGCTCTCGCTCGCCGCGCGCCAGCGCTCGCCACACGCGCGCCTTCGGCCCCATCCGCGCCACCAGTTCGGCCTCGGGCAGCGCCGCCAGCTCGCCCAGCGTGCCAATGCCCCACAGCGCGAAGGTCGCCGCGTACTCTTCATCCAGTCCCAATGCCGCAATCGGCAGCTTCGCCAGCGCCTCCGCCTCCGCGCCCTCGGCGATCACCGCGATCCCGCGCATGCTCGCTGCTTTCATCCGCGTTGTATCGAAATTCGCGCTCACCGCAATCGCCGCGCGAAACCCCGCCCCGGCCAGCTCCTCCCTCAGCCGCTCCGCCAACTGTGCCGGCGGCCCAAACAGCCGCTCCGTCCCCGAAATATCCAGCACAAACGCGCACGCCGTCCCCGAACCCGCGCCGATCGTGCCCGCCTTATTCAAGCCTGCGTCGCCGCCCGCCTCCGCTGTGCCTGTCTCTTGAATCCGCGGAGAAAACTTCGCCGCGCACTCCAGCATCACCGCCCGCGCCGCCGTCTCGCTCTCCGCCGAGCGCTTCAGCAGCCGCAGCCCGTTCCCGGGGCCCCCAACGACGGGTCCATGTCGTTGGGGTGTGTTCATGCTCTCCGCTTCAAGCCGCGTCATTCCCGCTGCCGCGCCCTTCCGCTCGGCCAACCGGTTCAGCGAGCAGACCCACTCCTCGGGAGCGCGCCCATCCAGCACCGCCACCGGCTCCGTCTGCCAATCCGTCCGCAGCCGCAGCAGTGCCTGCGCGGGAAACTCCGCCGCCCATGCACACGCGTAGAGGCTCATGCGCGCTTCTCCTCATCCCACGCCGCGTTTGCCTGCCACGTCGCGGCTGGCGGCTTGCGTGTCGTGATCTCGATCGGAGCTGACCGCTCTCTCTCGCGCCGCACTTGAAACTCGAAACCGCGCAGCACCGTTCCGCCCGCCGGCTCCGCGTTCCGCGCCGCGCACTCCAGCACCACCGCCGCCGCCGACTGCGCATACCCGCGCGCGCCAACAACCACCAGGCTGCACTGCGTCCGCTCCGCCGCCTGCCTGTATCGGAACCACGTCGCCGGCGGAATGCGGCTCGCTTGCTCCGGCGCCGTATCGCCCAGGTCCATCACAATCGCCGCAAACCCTCCGGCCTGCAGCAACAGGTCCGTCGCCCGCAGTCCCTGCTCCAATCGCGCCCAGTTTGGAGTCACCCATCGTGGGTTTGCCCCACTCGTTCGCGCAGACTGATCGCGCGAAGGGCAGGATCTAACTCCCTCGCTCCCTGTGCGATTTGTGCCCGATGGGGTGGCTTGGTCCGTTGCCCCGCACCGCATCCACAGCAATTGCTTCAGCCGCACCCCATTCGCCGCGGCCGACTCCGGATCGAACGCGTCCGACACATCCACCCACGCGCACGCCCGTCCCTCCGCCGTCCGCTGCGCCACAAACTGGAGCGCCAGGCTTGTCCGCCCCGACGACGCCACTCCCGTGAGTTCGCAAATCGCCCCCACCGGCAGCCCGCCGCCTAGCAGTTCGTCGACCGCCCGAATTCCCGTCGCCGCAACTTCGTGCATCGCGCGCGGCGCAGGCGTCAGCGCCGCGGGAAACCTGCGTTCCAGCGCGTGCTCGATCTCCAAACGCAGTGCGGCGGCAGTAGGCATACGACCCCAGGCGCCGTAATTTGGTAGTGGGTCAGTTCGGATCAGCTTTGAAAGGGCACGGCTTGAGCTGTGCCGTAAATCGTCCCGAATGAATCTGGGCTTTAGCCCCCGAGGGAATGCTTCTCCAAACTGGCGCACTGCTCATTATTCGCCTTTTGTTCGCCTAATGTACCGCCAAAATACCCCTCCTGTCAAAGCCCACAGCGGAACCAGAGTCGGTGTGTCCTGAAAGCACTGCGTTCAAGTCGACGCGACCATCAGGGAGCGGCGACCATGCGCAAAACTCAACAGGACGTTGTTACTCTGGTTCCGCTCTAAATCACAGATTTTTCCAATGATTTCGGTCGCTGAAGTGCTGGCCTGCTAACTCGCTGACTCGCTAACTCGCTGCTTTGGAACGCTTTCCCACCAGCTCCGCCCTCGCTGCCAGCCCCATCGCCATGGCCATCACTCGGTCGTCGTGCGTTCCCGCCTGTGCCCCGCTCGTCCCATTCGCCTGCCGCACAAAGCTCCTGCACTCACCCAGCAGCCGCCGGCTCTGGAACCGCCCCGGTTCCTCCACCA
>CAYYKV010000361.1:0-2867 GCA_964468605.1 uncultured Occallatibacter sp.
CGGGTTTTATGGGTGTCAAAATCTTTCTTATTTAATTTCTGTGAAGACAGCGGGGCTAGCGGCGATGTTTGCTCTTTCGAACTACCCCCTCCCCCCACCCCCTTTTTATGGTTAAGTAATTTGGTTTCAATGACTTGTCTCTCGATCACTGGCCGCAACCCATTGATTCCAGATGGGTTAGACCGTAAAATCTTCCATCCAAAAGAGTTAAGAACAGGGAACAGGGAACAGCCTGTAGCCGGCAGCTGGCGAAGAGGCGGTTCTGGTCTGCTCGTCGATCATGGAACGATTGTGCGCCAAAGCGGGGAAATGATCGGCAAACTTGCGCAGAAAATAATCGTCATGGAATCAGTGAAATAGGCTGCGGCGGAGTGGCTCGCCCTCTTGACAGCGCGGCGGAGACGTCAGGCTGGCGGCGGTGTTGGGTTGTGTGAAAGAGGTTTGGCGGAACTTATCTCTTCCGAACGAAACTGCCCGTCTGAGCGAGACTGCCTGTCCCAACGAGACGTCCTGCTCCGAGTTGTCTCCCATGCAGTCATTGACGGGTTGAGGGCGAACCATCCGGAACTTTTGAATTTGCTTCCCAGAAACTCAATTCGAGCTTCGAAGACGATGCCGCTTACCAAGCCGCACATCGTGCCAGTTCCCGCCCCAAGTGGCTTTGGGGTGGGTCCTTTGAGGATTTAACGGCCAGATGTGGACTGCTCATTTGTTGAAACCTTGTGAGGCTGGTCCTCGTTGTATTTGCAGTAAATGCAGCAGCTGAGCTAGATGGCTCAGACTTTCGCGGCGTCCAGTGCAAAGCTTAAGCATGCCCAAGAAACGCGCGAAACGCTTCAATACGGATCTATACCTCGCGACTGCGGGCGTGGGAAGAGCAATGGTTCGCGTGAAGGCGAAACAGATTTTCTCTTTTCAGGGAGACCGTGCCGACTGTCTGTTTTATCTTCGGATGGGCCGGGCTAAACTCACGATTGTTTCCAAAGACGGCAAAGAAGCCACAGTTACTCTGCTGGCTCCGGGCGACTTCTTCGGTGAGGAGTGCATGGCCGGGCCAAAAGAGTTCCGCACCACCAGCGCCACAGCCATTACTGTCTGTGTGGTGCTCAAGATCGCTTCCGAGGAACTGACCCGCGTTCTCCATGAGGAACATGCATTCTCAGACTTGTTCGTTCAGTTCCTGGCACTCCGAAGCACGAGAACCCAGGCGGATCTCGTCGATCAGCTATTCAACAACAGTGAACGACGCCTAGCGCGAACCCTTCTGATCATGGCTGAATACGGCAGTGAGTCGGGCCCGGAGGCGCTAATTCCGCCGGTAACACAGGAAACCCTTGCAAATATGATCGGCACTACTCGGTCACGCGTCAGCTTTTTCATGAATCGCTTTAGAAGGCTGGGCTACATTAGCTACAAGAACCGCATTCGCGTCGATAAATCGCTGCTGATGATGGTTCTCGAGGACCGGTTGCCGGAGCAGAATGCTTCACGGCCTACACTTCTCGACACGACGATCAGCCGCGCACCAAACACCGGGCGAACCAAGCTCCTGGAAGCATCGAATTCCGCGCGTAAAATTGCACGCTGAGAGAACCGCCCGTCTGTTGGGCACGGTAGCCGAACTCAAATTGCAGCAATTACGGCACCCTTCGACTCCGCTCAGGGCAGGCTTTGAAGCCGTGCCCTGAGATTTCAGCATCCACGCCGAAGGCGTGTGGGCGTGTTGATCGACCAATAACTTCCAGGTGGCCGGGGATGCGCCCGGAACGCGGGTTTGGCTGGGTTCAACCGCGTCAACATGGAACGCCCGGCGCTTTTTTACCAGTTGCTGTAAGAGGAACTGGAATGAAAGGAGCCTTGAACGGCACCAGTCAGGAAGCAGACACCGGAGCAGATTGCAAGGTTGCTGCGGCCGATCGAGGTGGGTGCGGCGAACGGCAAGACGGCGGCCTACGCGCTACGGTTCCCGCATGTCCCCGAATCAACCATGCCGATACACCTCCAGCGAGGGCCCGCTCCGTGTGGTTGACAAAGACTTCGCGCGGGGCCTACTGTGATTGCGTTTTCAGGAAAGAAAGGGAAGGAAGGCGAAATGGTTGCCTATTTTCAGCTTCAGCCCGCGGAGTCGGAGCTCCAGCAGTTAGCAGAGCAATATTGGCAGAAGTCCGGCGAGAAAGAACATGAGCTTGAAAAGGCAGCGTTCGAAGCCGGGGAAGCGATTCGCGGTGGGGACTATTCGCTAGCGAATTTGGAAGCGATCGTGCGCTGGAAGTCGGAGCGTGCGGTGCAATACTTGATCGGCAACAGCGACGAGCAGGTCCGGCACGTCCTGGCCGTCGCAGCCGCGCCCGAGTCGACCACCGGGGCTGCCGTAAAGGCTTTGCTCGAACTGCACGGCGTAGATATCTCCGTGGCGTCGGCGATTCTGGCGGCGATCTACCCTGAGCGGTACACGGTGCTGGACTACCGTGTTCTAGAAGCTGTGGGGTACGCCCGACACGACGTGCATTTTTATGAGGAATATCTGGCCTTTTGCAAGCGTCTGGCCGACAGCAACATTATCAAGCCGCAGAGCGAACTCCCCGGTCCCACGCCGCTGCGCACGCTCGATCGTGCGTTGTGGGAATGGTCGCGCAGCCACGGCGAGTAGCAGCGGGTTCGGGCTGCGCGCCGCATCCGGCCTTCGCTTCTGCCTGGAGCCTTCGCGAGAACTCTAAGAATTACTTGCCTCCTCGGCTGCAGAGGAAGGTTGGGCGTTGCGATAAAGCGCAAGAGCAGACTAAGCTTTGTGATCAGAGCTGGAACAGGGGGCTCCTGCAAGGAAAGGGGTACTTTCCATGTCCGCAAAGCGAATTGGCATTCTCACG
>CAYYKV010000362.1:0-2842 GCA_964468605.1 uncultured Occallatibacter sp.
AGGCATCTCGGCGGCGGATCGGGCGCAGACTATTCGGGCCGCCATCGATCCCGGCACTACTTATTCCGATCTGGCACGACCGGGGCATATTTTTCCGCTGCGGGCGCGCAAGGGAGGGGTGCTGGTGCGCGCCGGGCAAACCGAGGCGTCGGTCGACCTGGCTCGACTGGCGGGGCTCAATCCCTCGGGCGTGATCTGCGAGATCATGCGCGACGACGGAGAGATGGCGCGCATTCCCGATCTGATTCCGTTTTGCAAGGAACACGGGCTGACGATTCTTACCGTGGCGGAGTTGATCCGCTACCGGCTGCGCCACGAGCGCTATATTGTGCGCGCCGGCGAGAGCCGCATTCAGACCCGCTACGGCGAGTTCCGCATGATCGCCTACGAGAGCGAGGTAAACGGCGGCGAGAGTCACATTGCGCTGGTGCGCGGCGACCTTTGCAAGGACTGTCCCGCATTTCCAAACGGGCTGGGAAGTGCAGGCGCCGAATTGCCGGTGGACTCTGATGCGGCGCGGCCTGTTTGTACCCATGCCGTACTGGTGAGGGTGCATACCCGCTGCACGGCGGGCGATGTGTTTGCCGCCGACTGCCGCTGCCGCGAGACGCTGGACCAGTCCATGCGCATGATTGCCGAGGAGGGTTGCGGCGTAGTGCTCTACCTGCACAATACCTCGCGCGGATTTGAGGTAGACCGGGCAGCGGCTTCAGCGGAGGTGTTCGAGCCTGGAGGAGCGGCGGCCTTGCCGGGTACGCAGCAGGCAAACGGCGGCCGGCTCATTTTGCACCAGGAATTGCGCGCGCGCGAAGGATCGCAGGCACGAAGCGGACGCATTTTGCGCGCCATTGGACTGGGCGGCCAGATATTGTCCGACCTGGGCATCCAGCGCATTCGACTGCTGTCGAATACACCCATGCATGTTCCGGCTTTAGAGGGCTTCGGGCTGGAGATTGTAGAGCAGGTTGCAATTCCGGTGGAGGAGTGCAGCCGGGTGGTGTGAAGTTATACGGCGGAAGAGATCTCAAATGGGTTGAATCTTATCTAGCTCCTGATTAGTAAGAAAGTGTTCCATATTGATCAATCTGTTGATGAATAACTTAAATAAATGGAGCGATTTGTTAAATGAAAGTTTCGGCGCAGTTATGAATATGATTATTGATTGACATGCACAGTTATTAGGCATCTAATTTTTAATGTGTAAGTTATCTCCCGATTCGCGCAAGATTCACAAGGGCCATGACCGAAGATGAAAGTTGGTTTGTTGTGGAACGCGCATCCCGTGCTTTCAAGCCGCAGAGTCTGTACGAATTGAGCTGGACCCAATCTCAGGACGCCAAACTGGTGCTTGATGCCGGCGCAGGCCTCCTGGTGGACGTGAACCCGGCATTTGAAACGCTGATGGGATGTTCGCGCGAGAATCTGATAGGGACGCATTTTACCGGGCTCCATCCCGAGGACGAGCAAGACAGGGTCAGGGACGAGGTCAGCAAACTCTCGGGTAAGGCGGCTGTACACACCGGGTTTCATATCCTGCGCAAAGACGGTGATTCGGAGCCTGTACCAGTTCAGATTTGGTCGTCGGACAAGATGACGTTTGACGGCCGGGAGATGCTGGTCGTTGAGTTCCGCGATATTTCCGAACGGCTGCGTCGGCAGCATCTGATGGAGACCCAGAATTGGGCGCTGGGAGCCTATGCGGTGGCTGCGTTGGCGCTGGGCCGGGTTCATTCAACTGAGGACCTTCTGTTGCAGGCCATTTGCGATGGCATTACGCACCAATCGGCTTATGTTCTGGCCTGGGTGGGGATTGCGGAAGATGGTCCGGGGAAGCCAATTCGAGTTGCCGCATCCTCGGGGAATGCAAGCGGGCATCTCGACGGACTGGAATGGAGCTGGGGAGAAGACGATCCTTTAGGACTAGGTCCGACGGCTGTCTGCATCCGGACGAACACGGTGCAGGTTTTGAAGGACGCCAAGAAATCGCCGGCTTCATTCCCAGGGCGCAAACGCACAAGGCAGTTGAAGGTTCGATCCTCCATCTCCGTACCGATTCGGATTGAAGGGAGGTGGCACGGCGCATTGGTTGTGTACTCCAAACTCCCCAATGCATTTGAAGATACGGCGACTGATGTTTTCGAGCGTCTTGCCAGAGAGCTTGTGTACAGCATCGAAGCTCTGGAGCAGAAGGAACTGCTGCGAGCCGAGCGGATGCGCCTGACAAAGGCGCAGACGGATCTTGCCAATGCACTATCGGCGATGGTGGAGCCCATCATTCTGGCCATGGAGATGCGCGACCCCTACACCGCCGGCCATCAAAGCCGGGTGGCGGAAATCGCAGTCGCCATTGGCAAGGAGATGGGCTGGGCCGGGGAGCGATTGCAAGCGTTACGGATGGCGGCAATGGTCCACGATATCGGGAAGATCTCGATACCTGCCGAGCTCCTGACCAAGCCTGGGAATCTCAATGCGGTGGAACGGGCCCTGATCAATCAGCATCCGGAGACCGGCTACGCGATTCTGAAAGACGTACCGTTTATGTGGCCTGTTGCGGAGATAGTGCACCAGCATCACGAGAAGATGGATGGATCAGGATATCCAAGGGGGCTGAAGGCGGATGAGATACTGCCCGAAGCCAAAGTACTGGCTGTGGCGGATATTGTGGAAGCAATGGCCTCCTATCGGCCCTATCGGCCGGGAATCAAGCTGCACCTCGTGTTGCAGCAAATTGAAAAGGATGCGGGCACCCTGCTGGACGCGGAGGTTGTTCGCACCTGCCTGGCTCTCTTCCGGGAGAAGCATTTTACGGTGCCGGGCTGGATACGGCGTTGATTTCGCATTT
>CAYYKV010000363.1:0-2834 GCA_964468605.1 uncultured Occallatibacter sp.
TGGCGGCGCATGGACTGCTATACGCCTTATCCGGTGGAAGAGGCGGCCGAGGCCATCGGCTTCCACCGCAACAAGGTTCCGTTGCTTACGCTCATCGGCGGCCTGATGGGCGGCGCGGCCATGTTTTCACTTGAAACCTGGATCTCGACGCTCGCCTATCCGCTCAACGTCGCGGGACGTCCACCATACTCATGGCCGGCTTTTATCGTGCCTGCCTACGAGTGGACCATTCTCTGGGCCGGACTATCCGCCGCCTTCGGCATGCTCGCGCTCAACGGCCTGCCCTCTCTCTATCATCCGCTGTTCAATGCACCCAACTTCCGCGACGGCGCCACTACCGACAAGTTCTTCCTGTGCCTTGAGGCGCTCGATCCGAAGTTCGACTTGACTGAGACCAAGGCGTATCTCCAGAAATTCAGTCCCAACTCTGTGGTGGAGGTGGAGTACTGATGAGCGCGAAGCTTTCAGCTCTCGGCTTTCAGCTCTCAGCCACCGGTCCCGCGCAGAGGCTCGTTCGGCGCGGCGTTGCTTTTGCCGGCCTTGCTGTGACGCTCTTTGCTGTTGGCTGCCGCCAGGACATGCAGAACCAGCCTAAGATGGTTCCGCAACGTGGCTCGGACTTCTTTGCCGACATGCGCGGCGCCCGTCCGCAGGTGCTCGACACGGTGGCCCGCGGCCAGCTCCACGACGACAGTTATTTCTACACCGGCGTGGTGCAGGGGCCGAACGGTTACAAGCAGGAACTGGACGAGATGCCCTTTCCCGTCACGATGGAAGTGCTCGAACGTGGGCAGGAGCGCTTCAACATCTATTGCACTCCGTGCCACTCGCGGGTGGGCAACGGGCTGGGCGAGATTGTGCAGCGCGGATTCAAACCCGCCGCCAACCTCCACGACCAGGTGCGCATGTCACAGCCGCTCTCGCACTACTTTTATGTGATGACGCACGGATACGGCGCCATGCCGGACTACTCGGCGCAACTGACGCCGGCAGACCGTTGGGCAGTGGCTGCCTACATTCGCGCGTTGCAGTTCAGCCAGGCGGCGAACGTGAAGGATGTTCCTTCAGGCGTGCACATCGCGAACCTCAAGGATCTCGCCGCGTCGGAAGGTCATCCCGAATACGCACAGCCTTGGCCCATGCCATCAACAGCAGTGAACGCAAACAAGCCAATCGCCAGCGAAGGAACGCCGGGCATGGCTCCCGCTTATCCTGCCGATCCAAAGATTTCGATTCCACCAAGCAAACCCGCTCCGGCGGCCCAGAAGTAAGGAAACAGAAGAATGGCTCAAGAACCGCAATCATCGACGCACGGAGCGGGGCACGCCAAGGCGCTCCCTTCAGATCTCGCCGCACCCGCGTTTGTCGACGCCTGGAGAGACCGCGCTCTGATGATCGCGGGAGTCTTTGCGGTGATCGCCGTGATTCTGGCGTTTCTTGGGCAGGCCGAGGACGGTCTGGGCTGGGATCATTTGCTGCGCGGATGGCTCCTGGGATTAGTGTTGACTTTCGGGTTTGCGGTGGGCGGGTTGGCTCTGCTAATGGTGCAATACTGCTCGGGCGGCAAGTGGGGACTGCTCCTTCGCCGGCCGCTCGAGGCCATGAGCCGCACGCTGCCGCTAATTGTCGTTTATTGGCTGGTGGTCGCCATCTTTATGAAGCGGCTCTACCTGTGGGCGCAATTCACGAGCGATGCCGATACAGCAGCCGCGCTCAAATCGGGTCTACTTTCCGAAATTCAGGCCCACTGCATTGATTTCAAGCGGCCCATGCTCAATCCGAACGCGTTTTGGTACATAGGCCTGCTTTGCTTCGCCATCTGGGGCTTCTACGCCTGGCGTCTTAACACGCTTGGCCTGAAACGCGATTCACAAGGCCCGGAGACGACGCCGTATTGGATCAAAAAGCTTGAGAACTTCAGCGGTCCTGGAATCGTGGTCTACGCGATCACCATGACGGCTGCGGCCATCTACTGGGTTATGTCCTTGGACCCCACATGGTATTCGTCGGTCTACGGCCTGCTGTTCCTGGTTGAGCAGGGCTTCCAGGTGCTGGCTTTTTCCATTATTGTTTCGCTTTCGCTCTCCAAAGCCGAGCCGTTCAAGACCATCCTGCGCCAGACCGAACAGCACGATATGGGTAAGCTCACCTTCGCTTTCGTCATGCTTAACATTTACCTGTCCTTCGGACAGTTCCTCATCATCTGGTCGGGCAACCTGCCGGATGAGATCAATTGGTATCTTGATAGGATTCGTGGTGGCTGGGGCGTCATTATCACCCTCGACTTCATCTGCCACTGGCTGATCCCGTTCACCCTTCTGTTGTCGAGAGATTTGAAACGCAACAAGAAACGGCTGATCCTGGTTTGCAGGATCATGCTTGTCGCCGTGGTGTTGAATCTCTTCTGGCTGATCGAGCCGAACTTCAAAGACGCAGCCCGCAACCTCCACTTCAGTTGGGGAATTCTCGAGTATGTTGCGGTGCCCGTCGCTATGTTTGCCTTCTGGGCGGCGTATTTCTGCACGCGGTTGAAGACCCGGCCGCTGGTGCAGATAAACGATCCGCATCTGGCAGAGATTCTGGAGCCTGAGCATGCCCACGCATAACCAACCCGATTCGGGCCACGAGCCGGAAAAGCAAGAAGTTGACGCGTCTGCGGGCTATGAACGCAGTGACGCGGGTGTCACTGGGATCGCAGTGTTCATGGTCTCGCTTCTTATCTTTGTGGCCGTAATTGGGATGCTCTGCTACGGCATCGGCAAAGTGATCAATGCGCAAATGAATAAGGAAGACGGCCCCAACAGCAAGTGGACCAAGACGGTGGATGTGCGGCA
>CAYYKV010000364.1:0-2832 GCA_964468605.1 uncultured Occallatibacter sp.
CGCCGCCCGACCGCGATCTTGACTGGCAGGAGGACGGCGTCGCTGGAGTGAGCCGGTTTTTGGGCCGCGTATGGCGGCTTTACAAGAAACTCGCGAGTTTAAAGCGAGAATTTGGACACACGCATCGAGATAGTGCTGGGGAGCTGGAGGAGAGAAGCGAAGCCGAGACAAAGCTTCTTCGAAAGCTGCACCAGACCATCGCCAAGATCACGCTCGATTTCGAAGGACGGTGGCACTTCAATACATCCATCGCGGCGATCATGGAGCTTGTCAACCTGATCAGTTTTGATGAGCTCTCAATCGAAAACGGTTTCGCGGGGACTCGGGGACAAGCGGGTTGGATATCGCCTGAGGCTACCGAGGAAGTCTTCCGGGTTCTTGTGTTGCTGCTGGCGCCGTTCGCTCCCTATCTGGCCGCGGAGTTGTGGGAAGAACTCGGCGGGGAGGAGGCAATTTTGCGCGCGCCGTGGCCGAAGAGCGATCCGATGCTGGCGAAGGAAGACGAGATCGAGATTCCGGTGCAGATCAACGGAAAGCTGGCCACCGTGGTCCGCGTGGCGGCGGGGGCAGATGCAAAAACGATGGAGACTGCGGCGCTGGCCAACGACAAGGTGCGCGAGCGCATTGCGGGCAAGAATGTGGCGAAGGTCATCGTGGTGCCGGGCCGCGCGGTCAATCTGGTCGTGAAGTGAGGGCAGCCTCCGTGGCGAGTGTTCACGGCAACGCGCCGGTGCGGGGAACGCAGCTACTGGTCGAGCACATGAGCGGGGTGTTCCGGCGTCCTTCGCTCGTCGCGATCGAGATTGCATGGCGCTGGCTCTTCGGAATTCCATTTCTTTTTGTCTGCTGGACGCAGGGCCAGCGGATTCTGGCGGCGTTTCCGCTGGAGTCGTCCGGGGTCAGTTCGCTCGACACTCAGAATCCGTGGGTCGCCGCGGTTCAACTCTCGAACATCGCGGCGTTCTATGAGCCGCACGTGCTGGCTGTGCTGCGATGGCTGCTGCCGGTGGCAGCGCTGGCCTGGATGATCGTTTCCGGACTCGGCCGCAATCTCCTGTTGATGCGTATGGAGCCTGGCACGCCTTTCCGGCCGATCTCGATGATCGTGATCCAGGGAGCATGGCTGGCATGGTTTGGTTTCATGCTATGGGGCTGGCTTCGCTCGATGGAATGGGCGGCGGCCACGCACATCACCGCCGGCGCGGAGCCGGACCTCGTTGGCTATTTCATTTGGGCAATTTTTCTGGCGCTCGCCTTCTTCACGGCTTTCGCGCTGACGAGCTGGGTTCTGACGATTGCGCCGATTCTTGTTCTACTCGAGAAGCGCTCCGCGCTTTCAGGTTTTGGACGGGCACTCAGGCTGGGGAAAAGTTTTTCAAGCAAGCTCGCTGAGATCAATCTGGTGCTGGGGATTGTGAAGCTGGCGCTGCTGGTGGTGGCGATGGTTTTTTCCGCTGCGCCTTTGCCGTTCAGCGACGAATTGGGGCCGGGCGCTTTGCATTTCGTGGCGGCCGCATCGGGAGTCTTTTTCCTCGTCGCAAATGACTTTTTTCAGGTGGTGCGGCTGAAGGCGTTCGTTGAGTTTTGGAGGATCTTCAGGGGCGGGTGAGAATTGTAACTGGGTCGGGCAAGCAGGCTACACGGAATCGAAGTTCAGTTTCCAGCTGAGATGCGAGGCACTCCCCGCTCCTTATCGTTTCTTCTTGACATCCGATTGCCCAATGTTAGGCTGATCTATCTCTCGATTGCCAATACGGAGGCAGGCCCGGAAACATGGCTTCGATTCGCATTTCCTCTACTCGTGAAGAGTACCCAGGGAAGAACGATTCAGAAATTGCAGCGGCGCTAGCGGAGAAGAGCGGCTATCTAGCCGTGGTCCGCTACAAGAGTTCGGCAGTGGGTGACAATTTCACGGATTTCGGCTTATGTAGAACAGAAGCCGAGATTCGTGGCTATATGACAAGTCCTTATTGCCACGACGTTGAAGTCCTTTACGACAGTCGCGCCACCCTGTTTCCCCTTAACTCCGAACACGTATTGAACGGAAGTTGCAAGAACTGCGGGAGGCATGCCACCAGCGCATCTCTGCAATTGGGCGCAGGCAACGACTTCTATTTCTGCCCCAAATGTGGCTTGCTCTATTGCGAAGACTGCTATCCAAAACTTCCTCTGACTGCCTCTCCCGGCTACGCTACCTGTGCTGTGTGCAGGATACAAATCAAACGCACTCTTCCCGACTTTTTTTTGAGCAGTCCGCACGCTGTTCCAGCTCCTCAGCAAGAAAAGTTGGAGCACAACGATGTGGGGAAGGAACCCAGCACCGGGACGGCGGCAAAGGTTGGATTCCTGCATCGACTCTTCGGAGGGGCGGCCAAGTCGGGCTCAAAGGCAGAACTCATCGCGACGATTCATGAGGAAATGAAGAAGAACAAAGGCGGTTATATTGAGACCCTCGAAAAAACGGCGGAAACGATTGCCAAGAGCAAACGATTCAAGCTCGAGACCGTGAAAGAACTGGTGTTGGACGCGTTTTTCCTCAGGTTGGGAGAGGGCGATGTCGGAACCGTCCCGATGAGACTGGGTGCAAAGATGGGCGGAGCTCCGTTTGCACAGTGGCTTGCCGAAAATGTAGTGGTGGGAAGGGTGCCCGCGCAGATGATGGATCACCCCCGCCAATATGGCGCCTTTGGGAAATGGCAGGACGCCAAGTCGATTTGCGAGAAGTATGGAATTAAATTCAATCGATAACCGGCTTCAATACGAACCGATGGCCTTTGCGCGAATGACTTTTTTCAGGTGGTGCGGCTGAAGGCGTTCGTGGAGTTTTGGCGA
>CAYYKV010000365.1:0-2808 GCA_964468605.1 uncultured Occallatibacter sp.
TCGAGGGCGCGGGCCATCGTTACCTCGTCGGCGTATTCGATGTCGCTGCCGGCGGGAACGCCCGTTGCGATTCGCGTGATCCTGACCGAGAAGCCGCGCAACGCGGTTGCCAGCCAATCGGCCGTGGCTTCGCCCTCGAGAGTGGGGCTGGTAGCCAGAATCACTTCGTCGACCTCGCCGCGTTCCGCGCGGCGCACCAGCGTCTCGGCGCGCAATTGGTCCGGCCCAACGCCATGCAACGGCGAGAGCGTTCCATGCAGAACGTGATAGACGCCCTGGTAAGTTTGCGTCCGTTCCACTGTTGCGATGTTGGTGGCTTCTTCAACCACGCAGACCAGGCGCTGGTTTCGCGTCGGGCTGGCGCAATAGGCGCAGGGGTCGACGTCGGTGACGTTGTTGCAGATGGAGCAGAGGCGAAGACTGGCCTTCAACCCGCGTACAGCCTCGGCGAGGGAGTTGGCGTCATCGTCGCTTGAGCGCAGAATGTGGAACGCGTAGCGTTGCGCGCTCTTGGTGCCCACGCCGGGCAACTTCTTCAGTTCCTCGATGAGCCGGGCCATTGGCTCGGCATAGCGTGACAATTCGGGCCTCCCTGGTCACAGACCTAGTCTGGTGCTGTAAATGCGCCCAACGTGGGGTCAGAAGTGTCGAAAGATATGTACTTCGTAACAAGGTGTGGCTTTCCTGAGATAGTCATGGGAAACACAACCTCAACATACTGAATTATGTGATGGGTGAACGGATTCTCTCTAGTTGAGGTGAATCGGTAGGTTACGTTCCAGGTTCCCGTATTTTTCGCCTGTGACATTGCTTCAAGACCGGCGACCCCTGCGAGCGTTGTATTTGTGACGCGCAGAACTCTTCCATCTTCTAGTTTCAGAGTGACTGATTCGTGATAGTTCGGCACATTCGGTTCTGGAACGCAATCTGGACCGTAATGCTCAGAGCCCGGCGTGCAAACATACCCATCGATGTGATAAAGCTCGTTAGGCGTTTTGTTCGTAAATATCCTTTCGTATAGGAGCACGCCGGTATGGTCAGAGCTAGTGTTCGGTTGGGAGTTTAGGGGGGCTCCAAGAGCAACCAGCAGACCAGCCAAAACGACACTCGAGCGTTCCATGTTTGTCTTCTCCTTCGCTGAGGTCGCCCTGGTCTGGATCTCCAGAGTGGGGAACTCAGGGCCTAGCCGAGGCCGGGCAGCTTGAGGCCGCCCAACATTCCCTGCACGCTGGACTTGATGGCTTCATCTGCCTTGCGGCCGGCTTCGTTGACTGCGGCCACGATCAGATCCTCAAGCATCTCCACGTCGGCCTGGCCGCCGCTCAGGCTGACCACCGCCGAGGGATCGACGTGAAGCTTGAGCAGCTCCTTCTTGCCGTTCATGGTCGCGGTGACCGCGCCGCCGCCGCTCGAAGCTTCCACCACGGTTTCGCCGAGCTTGCGCTGAACGTCGTCGTGCATCTGGTTGGCTTGGGAAAGCATCTCCGAGATTTTGAGCGGGTTGATCATCGCCATTCTCCTCTTCGCGCGCCCTTCACTTCTGCCTGAGGTCGACCACGCTGCGCACCTCGGCGTTGAAGATCTCCTGCGCCCGCTTCACGATTGGATGCGCGAGCGCCACCTCTTGCACGCTGCCGGCGGCCACAACCTGCGGCGCGGGCGCTGCCGCAGCCGCTTCAGAGTTGCCCGTCACCACAAAACGCGCGGGCGCGCCCAGCCGCTGCAATTCAAGCCGTATCAGTTTTTCGGCCGCGGCGTTCACCGTCAGGCTGAGCATCTTTTTGCCCATGCCCGGCACCGCAACGCGCACCGCGGCAGCGTCGAGCGTCCACGTCCCAGAGCCAAGCAGTTGCGCGGCGGAGCTGTGGCCGGCAGTGGCCAGCGCGGCCACGATCACTTCGCGCACGTGCTCGATTCTCAGATCACCTGGGGCGAGACCGTTGGACGTTTTCGCTGTCGAATCCGGCGCCACGGCCAGTGCGCCTTCGGTGAGAGTTGCGGGCGACGCGTATCCCGATGGCTGGCTGGCAACGACAGGGAAGGGTGTGGCCTCGCGGTACATGGATTCAGTTGTCCTTACCGGCGAATGAGTTACGGGCGACTCTTCAACCGTTTTCTCGAATTTCATTTCCGGGCTTCGCGACGCTACTGGTCCGCTGGACCACAAGCTTTTTTCCTGCGCGGCGGGGCCGGATGATGGCGTTGCGACCGAAGCCGATCGTGAAACGCTGCCGCTGGTTCGCTGCGGACCGGGCGCGATGCTCGAGCGCGAGGCTGCTCCGGCGGACACGCCGCTGAGCAGCTCCTCAATGGGCAGCAGCCGCTGCGCGTGAATCAGCTTGAGCAGGCCCAACTCGAGATGGAGGCGCTGTTCCTGGCGGTAGTTGAGGTCGTCGAAGGTGCGCAGCACAATTTGCAGATTGCGGGTGAGCTCTTCTTCGGTGAAGAGCAACGCGGTGCGCGTGGCGCGCGCGCGTTCGTCGGCGGAGATTTGCAGAAGCTCGGTTTGCTCGCCGCCCAATTTCGCCATCAGCGCGTTGCGCAGGTAGCGGACCATTTGTCGCGCAAGCGAGAGCGGGCTGTGACCGGCATTGACGAGTGTGTTGGTCTCTTCCATCAGCACGGCGCTTTGGCCGGCGGCCACAGCTTCCATGAGCCGCTCGAAGACCGTGTTCGGCACCGCGCCCATCAGCTCGCGAATCTGTTCCGCCGAAAGGGCGGGACGGCCCTCTTTGAGCGGAGCCGAGGCGATGGCCTGATCCATGATGGAGAGCGCGTCGCGCATCGATCCGTCGCCGGCCTCGGCCA
>CAYYKV010000366.1:0-2807 GCA_964468605.1 uncultured Occallatibacter sp.
TGGCCGGTCCCATGGATTACACTCCCGGCGCCTTCGGCAACAGCAACCGCGAAAATTTTGTTGCCCGCAACGTGATGCCGATGGGGCTGGGAACGCGCGCGCACGAACTGGCGCTCTTCGTGGTCTTCGAGAGTCCCTTCGAGATGGTGGCCGACTATCCGGAGCATTACCAGGGCCAGGAAGCATTTAACTTCATCAAGCAGGTTCCGTCCACATGGGATGAGGTGCGCGTGCTCGGCGGCAGGCCGATGGAAAATATCACGCTGGCGCGCCGCAGCGGCAAAGACTGGTACGTCGGCTCGCTGACCAATTGGGATGAGCGAACGGTGAAGGCGCCGCTGAGTTTTCTCGGCGAAGGCAAGTACGTAGCCGAGATCTACGCCGACGCTGCGGACGCTGCGACTGAAGCCACGCACACGACCTTTTCAAAGCAAGCCGTTGACCGCACGACGGTGCTCGATGTGCATATGGTCTCCGGCGGTGGTAACGCAATTTGGATTCATCCGGCAGACGGCCGGTGAAAGTGAGAGAGACATTATGACAACAAATTTGCGGTCGATGGGCCTGGGCGAGATTCTTGACCGGACCTTTCAGATTTATCGGTCGCGGTTTTGGCTATTCGTTTGCATATCCAGTGTGCCCGTATTTGCGTGGGAGTTGATTTTCTTTATCAACACCAACTGGCTACAAACGCATACCCTTGACCATTCATCCGGGAACACTGGCATATTGCTATGGAACTTCGTTGCATCTCACGTTAATTATTATGCCTTCTTCCTAGTCGCTTTGCTCGCGATGCCCGCGGTTGTGAAAGTAACTGAGTGCTCTTTCTTGGGAACAAAATGTACGGCCCTCTCTTCTCTCGGATTCGCTGTGGCATTCTCCCGACGATGTCTCTGGATTGCATTTCTTGTTGCGTCGGTATTTCTGGTGCTCGATTCGGCATTCCGTTCCGTGGTGGCGTGGATTTTTGTTGATTCCGTCAGTACCCTTGGCCGGAGCTTTAATTGGGCTGCTCCGATTCTTAACGCTTTTGCCACCGTCGCCGGCTGGGCGCTCTTTCTTTGGCTATTTGCGCGTCTGTCGTTCGCCATTCCCGCAGCCGTGATTGAGGATCTCCCGAGTTTCCGGTCTTTACGGCGTAGTTGGATACTCACAAGGGATTCGTGGCAACGCATTTGTCTAGCCCTGGTAGCCCTCATTTTGGGCTTGTGGGCGTCGACGTGGGTCCTGGAGTTTTCTCTTGGACGGATGATGTATTTTATCGGCGATGTATTGCATATATCTGACGCAATGCGCAATCTCTATCCGGCAGCCGTCTTCGTTGTCGGCACTGCTGTTTACGTCCTCCTCGGCCCCATTTACCCAATCGTGATCACCCTCTTCTACTATGATCAGCGCATACGGCGTGAAGGCTACGATATTGAAATGATGATGAAATCAGCAGGTCTAGACGCGCCTACTGCTTTGACTGTCAAAGGCAGCCCCATCACGCCCGCTGCGGAGGAGGAAGTTCAACCTTGATGGTCCGGTCTCTTTTCGCAGGCGCTGCATTGGCGGCTACTCTGGCCACCGTGCCGTTACGCGCCACCGGACCGATTCCTGACCTGCCTTCCCCTGCGGCGGGAAGTTCACATGACGCTTCGCTGGACGACTACAGCAAGCATTTGCAGGACCTGACAGCACTGGTGGAAGCCTGCGCCAAGGCGCGCGACACAAAAATCTGCGATCCCGCACTGGTGGGGTCGGACGATCGTGTTCCGCTTGCTGCAAATGCGGAGCGGCGGCTGGTGCGCTACGAGTGGCTGCGGGTACTGCTGGCAAAGGCTCAGGAGAAGGATAAGGATGCCGAAAAACCGAAAGCCAAACCCGCGGGCGACGAACCATCCGATGAGAACGCGCTGCCGCCTGCGCCGACCGCGACTGAGCTATTGCAGGCGGCTGAGACGCGCCTGGCTGCGGACCTGGCTCAGATTAACTCCGCAACATTAGCCCCGCCGAACCACGCGCAGCAGCGCGAGGCCATGAAGCAGGTGCTGGCCGGACGCGACTTCCGCAACCTCTACGAACCTACGGTGAAGAATACGCTGCTGGAAAAGATTGACAACTGGCTCAACAAGCTCTTTGAAAGCGCAGCGCATCTCGGCGTCCACGCAGCGTGGGTGGGCCAGGTGATTGTGTGGGGATTTATTCTGACCGTTTGCCTGGGGCTGGCGTGGGGCCTGCTGCAACTGGAGCGCCGCTGGCGCATGCGGCCTGCGCCGGAGAGCGGCAGTTTCTCCACAGGAGCTGCCTCGGCCCGCGAGTGGCAACTGTGGATGGAGGACGCGCGTAAAGCCGCAGCGGCAGGCCAGTGGCGCGAGGCGATTCATTTCCTCTACTGGGCGGCAATCTCGCGGCTGGAATCGAAGCGGCTGTGGCCCGCCGACCGCGCCCGCACTCCGCGGGAATATCTTGCGCTGGTGGCGCCGGAGGATGAGCGCCGGGCTGGTTTGGCCACGCTGACCGGCAGCTTTGAGCGCACCTGGTACGGCGGCCGCGCGGCTGAAGAGCACGACTACCACAGGGCAGAAGAACTGGCGTCGGTGCTGATCTCCGGTGGCGGGGCTTCGGGAGGCGCGGCGCAATGAGATTTCTCTCCTCGCTCGACTCCGCGGATCGCCGCCTGCTGCTCTGGTGCCTGGGCTTTGCCATCACGCTGGCCGTGCTGACCGGATTCCTGCTGCCCAATGGGAACAGCAGCGACAATCCACTTCCTTCGAGTTATCTCTCCGGCCGGCATGGCGCTCGCGCGGCCTATGAGACGC
>CAYYKV010000367.1:0-2746 GCA_964468605.1 uncultured Occallatibacter sp.
GGTTGCTTTTCGGTCCTTTGAAAGGGCACGAGTTTACTCGTGCCGCAAAGAGCGCAAAATGATCGCGGCTTTAGCCGCTGAGGGATGTTTTTACTCCCCGCAATGACTTTTTCCGCAGCCTGTCCAGCCCGGATGGGGAATCAAGTCCGCTCGAACGGCCGGGCGCGGTCCCACCGCTCGACGCGAAAACCCGGCTCAAACCACCCGGAACACTTCCCTGCGGCCCGTCATCCAATGGTCGGTGTACCCCTTCGCCTTTTCGTGAATCGCCGGATCTGAAGAGTACCGCTTCATCGCCTCTTCAAATTCAGAAAACGATTCGACCTCGTGCTCCATGATCACGTGGTTGAATTCCCCGGTAACGTCGGTCAGAACACGGACATTCCGGAGCTTCCCCGCACTGGCCACTTCCTTCATTTGGGCTGCCAGCTTGCCGGCCTGCCCCGGCTTGGCGATGAAACTGTTGCGAACGATCATCATCTTGACAAACCTCCTCTGGTCGACTTGCGCCGCAGCCATTCTACATTTGGCCGCCGAACGCCCATTTAGTTTTCCAGAAAAAACCTACAACCCCGTCGCCGACCTCAACCGCTCCTATGTCAACGTTCCAAAACTCCGAGACGCGAACTGCCCCCACCAGCGACCGCCGTCGCTCAATCGCCAAATCCATAGACAGCCGCCGAGTCTCCCGTCTAAGATGTGGACGCAACGAATTCCTCACGCAGCAGTTAGATTTTCCCTCGGCAACACACGGGCCTGACATCTGGACCATACCGTCGCTTGGAGGCAGCAATCCCATGCGCCTTCAAGCCACGCGGAACCAGGTCAACAGAATCCCCAATCGTGCGCCGGGCTTCATCGACCGAAAAGGATTGGAGATCATGACGCAAGACTTCCTCCTCACATCCCGGATGCGTAGCATCCTCGCCACGGCGCTCCTCCTGGCCGCTTCGGCCTTTCTTCCAGCGCAAACACCCACCGTGACCACTCTGGTCAATTTCACCGGCGGCACGAACGGCGGTTACCCCTTTTCGACGACCCTCGTTCAGGGAACAAATGGGGAGTTCTACGGTGTTACCGGCCAAGGCGGGGCCACCAGCACCAACTCCGGCACGGTATTCGACGTCACTCCACAGGGCTCGCTAACCACATTGGACAGCTTTTGTTGCCATTACATCTTCGCGGATGGCAATGAACCCGGTCAGCTCACCCAAACCGCCGGCGGAGTGCTGTACGGAATGACCGGAATCGGTGGTTTAGGCGGACTGAGCACGTGCACCTCCCAGGGATTTTCGCTTGCCTGCGGCACCATCTTCCAGCTTGGCCCGGACGGGCAGTTGACATATCTGTATAACTTCAGCGGTCCCGATGGTGAATACCCCTACGCGCCCCTGGTGCAGGGCACGGACGGAAACCTCTACGGAATTGCGAGCGGCGGCTCGAACGGCGGCGGCGTCTTTTTCAAATTTGTCCCCGGATTCAGTCTTAATGTCCTTTACAACTTTTGCAACCTTCCGGTTTGCCCCGACGATACAGCGTCAGGGCCCGGAACGCTCCTGCTCGGCGCCGATGGCAACTTCTATGGCGTGGCCGGCGCAGTCAACGCCGCCGGAGGAGCCATCTTCGAAATCACGCCGCAGGGCGCTCTCACCACGCTCGCCGAATTTCCCTGCACGCAAGCGTCCTGCCCCGCCACCGGGCTCAGCTCCCTGATGCAAGCCGCAAACGGCAATTTCTACGGAACAGCGGTTGAAGGCGGTACCGGCATCGGCAATTCGTCTTGCAACCAAATTGGCGGCGTCGGCGGAGATGGCGCCATCTTTGAGATGACTCCAGGCCAGGCGCCCGTCATTCTGCACAGCTTCGATGGAACCGACGGCGCTATTCCCGACGCTTCACTCATCCAGGCCACCGACGGCAACCTTTATGGAACCACCGCCTGCGGCGGAACCAATAACGCGGGAACCATCTACCAGATCACTCCCGCGGGCGCTTTCACCTCGCTCTATAGCTTTGCCGGTTCGCCTGGCCTCGGCGGCGGAACGCAAGGCGGCCTTGTGCAAGCCACCAACGGAATTTTCTACGGAACAACCCCCAAAGGGGGAACAAACAACGACGGCACAGTCTTCAGTCTTTCCATGGGATTAAGCCCCTTCATCAAGACGCTTCCCACTTCAGGCGGCATCGGCGCGCCCGTCCTCATCCTCGGAAACAATCTCACAGGCGCCACCGATGTCAGCTTCGACGGCATGGCGGCAACATTCACTGTCGTATCAGACTCCGAAATCCAGACCACCGTCCCCACCGGCGCAACGACTGGCACGGTCAAAGTCACCACGCCGGGCGCAACGCTCAGCAGCAATCTTCCCTTCACCGTGACCTCGCAACTGGTCGCTGCCACGCCAACCATCTCGCCCGCTGCCGGAAACTACGCGTCTGAGCAGTCAGTCACCATCTCCGATGCGACTGCAGGCGCGGCCATCTTTTACACCACCGATGGCTCCACGCCAACCACCGCATCAAGCCGGTATGCAAGCTCGGTCCTCATCCCGTCATCCGGAACTCTGCAGGCAATCGCCATCGCCAGCGGCTACTCCCCCAGCGCCGTGGCCGCGGCAGACTACACCATCCAGAACCCCTCCAATCCCGTTCCCGCGCTCTCCAGCATCTCGCCCGCCTATGTCATCGTCGGCGATCCCGCCTTCACCCTCACCGTCACCGGATCGGCATTCACCTCTCAGTCCGT
>CAYYKV010000368.1:0-2743 GCA_964468605.1 uncultured Occallatibacter sp.
GGGCGCGGCGACAAGATCCTGGTCTTCCACTTCAAGCGCAAGAAGCAGTACAAGAAACTTCAGGGCCACCGGCAGAACTTTACTGAAGTCCGGATCAAGGCCATCGTGGCCGATGGCGTTACGTATAACGCGGACAAGAAGTAGGCGAATCCGAAGCGCCGCCATTTTGAAAGGGCACGGCCGGGGCACCCACCCAGTGGGTGGTTAGCGTGCCGAAAGAAGATGAAAGGAAGCACGGGGCTTTAGCCCCTGAGGGATTGAATCATGGCACATAAAAAGGGTGGAGGCAGCTCCACAAACGGACGCGACTCAAACGCGCAGCGGCTGGGCGTGAAAGCTTTTGCCGGTCAATTTGTCACCGGCGGGTCCATTATCAGCCGCCAACGCGGCACCCGCATCAAGCCGGGCGTGAATGTGGGCATCGGCTCGGACGATACGCTCTTCGCCAAGGTTTCAGGCCGTGTGAAGTTCACTGACCGCGGAAATCGCGGGCGCTATGCCTCCATCGAGCCCGCCACCGAGTAACCCAGGCAATTCCAGACTCTCGCGCTGTCGCTTCAAAATGCGCGCGCAATTCTCAGCAAATCAAGAAGGCCGCGGCAATCGCCGCGGCCTTCCGTCTTTCTGATTCCTGATCCCTGTACTTATGTCTCCGACTCTCGCCCCTTCATATTCCGTGCCAGCACTTTCTCCACAACGCGTTCCACGTCCGAGAGGAAGAAGCTGTTGGCCGGCTGCTGCACGGCTACCTGGGTGCCCGTGTGGCCCAGTGCCGAAGCGATTTCGTTCCAACGGTAGATGGTCGAACTGGCTGGCATCAACACCGGCTTGCGAGCCGGTTCAGGAAGGATGCAGTAAACCATCCAGATTGCCAGCGTGCCGAGAATCAGCGACTCGTAAACGAACTGCAGCGGATCGGTTAGCGAAGCAACGCGAGAGATCCAGGAGGCAACGATAAAATCGGCGGAGGACATCACGCCGAAGCCTAAGGCAATGCCAAACGACAAATCGCGCACCGTCAGGCGCAGTGCATTCATGCTCAGGCAGAGGAATGCGAGCAGGCACAATTCAAGGACGCTTACCGAGTGCATCAGCCCGTAAGAAATGTCGGCTATGATGTAAATCCCCTTGTGCGCATAGGAGATTGAAGTCAGGCTCACAATCATCGAAACCACGGCCGCCCAGCGGAAAATTACGATCGCCAGCTTCGCGATTCCGGGAAAAGCTGCCAATGCCGAGCGGAAGACTTCGATGCAGATGAAGAACAGCAGCACCGTGCCCGCGAGGTAGGTCGCGAAAAAGCCGAAATAGTAAATTTGGCCGATATGGAAATCTCTTCCCCACGGTTTTGACTCCAGGTAAAGAATGAGCATCATTACCGGTGTCGCAATCGCCCGCAATGCGAGGTAAGAGTTCATAGCCGGGAAGCGGCGATGCAGTCCCTTCTTCCAAAAAAGAATAGCGAGCGCGGCCCAAAGGACAACTTCAGCCGCGCTCATCGCCGACATTGCAACGTTCAATGGCATAGAGACTATTGTGCGATCGTTCGAACGTCCTCAGGATAGCGCCGATATGCCATATGGCTCAAACACAAAAGGGTAATGCGCCGCTGGCACTTTCGTGCTACCCAGGATGTCATCGATCACCCCATGCCTAAGAAAACTATTCTGCGCGGCTTAGCGCGTTGAAGACGCCGGAGAATAGCATGCGTTGATTGATTGGCATGGAAGTGGAGCCGGAAGAAGAGGCACGGGGACGGGATCACCATCGGCCACCGAATTGCGCGTGGCGCGGATCTGCGTGTTGGCTGGCGCAAGAGACGCGGAAGCAAGGCCTGCGACGGCGACGAACAAAGCGAACATGCGAATAGCTGCTTTCATCGTTGGTAACCTCTCTGATTTGGATTTGAAAGGAGATTGCTCTCCGTTTATGCTTGAATCATAGCCGAAAATCAATAGTAAGTCTAGTTTTTTCATATAGATACTAGATTGAAACGAAGATGGATTACCAACGTCATATCACTTTATTTTCAAGGTGCCATTAGTAACCGCTTTAACGCCGCTCCGCCTGTCCCGCATCGCACGTTCCCGCATGGTAAAATAACCCTAGGTGAACGCGCTTGATAGCCCCTCTTTTCAAGCAGTTACTCCCGCTTCAGTGTCGGGATTTATCCCCGGCGACCCACGACATGACGCAACACCTTGCGAACGGAATTCTATGGCGACTGAAGTTCTGAGTTCGACCTCTATGCACGGCGACAATGACAGCTACACTGGCGAGAACATCAAGGTCCTCGAAGGCCTTGAGGCCGTCCGCCTCCGTCCCGCAATGTACATCGGGTCCACGGGTGAGATGGGGTTGCATCACCTCGTCTACGAAGTCGTGGATAATTCCGTCGATGAAGCCCTTGCCGGCTATGCCAAGAAAATTGATGTCGTCATCCACGTCGACAATTCCATCACTGTGGTTGATGACGGGCGAGGCATTCCCGTCGACATGATGGATTTGCCGGGTGGCCTGCGCATGCCCGCGGTGCAGGTAGTGCTCACAAAGCTGCACGCGGGAGGCAAGTTCGACGCTTCCACCTACAAAGTCTCCGGCGGTCTTCATGGTGTGGGCGTGAGCTGTGTCAATGCGCTCTCGCAGGAATTCAACGTCGAAATCTGGCGCGACGGCCACACCTGGGAGATGGATTTCAGTTGCGGCATTCCGACCAGTGAGCTGCGCCAGGCCGGCACCAGCA
>CAYYKV010000369.1:0-2732 GCA_964468605.1 uncultured Occallatibacter sp.
GCGAGCAACAACGCATCGATCCTGTCCAAAACTCCCCCGTGCCCCGGCAGCAGGTTGCCTGAATCCTTCACCCCAGCGGATCGTTTCAACGCCGACTCGGCTAGATCGCCCACCTGCCCAGCCACATTAATGACTGCGGCCAGCCCGAGCCAATACCACATCTCATCTGGGTAAGCCAGCACTGCCGATGGAAAGACACGCTCCAGCCAGGAAATGATGGCCGAGTTCGATGGTTCCTGCATCACCGTCGCCAGGCTCACAAGCACCGCGGCAATCACCACGCTGCCCGCGACCGATGCGATAGCTCCCTCCCAGCTCTTTCCTGGACTCAGCTTGGGCGCCATCTTGTGCCGGCCCCACGCCCGGCCAGCGTAGTAAGCCGCCGTATCCCCCGCCCATACCACGAAGAGCAAGAACGCCACCAGCGAGGGACCATTGGCTTGTTCGCGCAGAGCCGGCAGGGCGAGCAGTGTGAGACCGGTATAGAGAAGGCAGAAGATCGACGCCGATGCGTCCGCGATCGTCTCCTCAACCGGTTTGAAGAAGGTGCAATACACCAACAGGCCGAGGCCCAGAATTCCAAACAGGGCTGGGGTTAGGTCGGGCCACTCAAAGTCGACGGCAAACAGCGCCAGCAGAGCCACCATGGTTGCAATCCGCGGCGGGTTGGCTCCGCAGCGCCGGCTCAGGGCCATGTACTCCCAACCTGCGAGCGCGGCTATCGCCGCCACCGCCAGCGTAAACAGCCACTGCCACCTGGGCCCTAAAAACACCAGAACGAGAACAACCGGAATCAGAACTAGAGCGGTCAGAATGCGTTTCATTCAGCGTTGAGAATACACCGCTAGGGCTGGGACGCATGGTTACGGAAGATTTGGCGGGCAAAATCGCGGTCTGGGCTGAGGACTCTTCAACTCACAGCGATCCGGATGCGGTCAGGGTCCTCTTCCACCTCGCCGCCGTGTTCGCCGATCGCTCCGTACCTGCGCTCCCGGCGCTGGAAGTCCGCTATGGCCTCCAACAGGTGGATTCCACGGAAGTCCGGCCAGTACCGATCTGTGACGAAGATCTCCGTGTAAGCGATCTGCCAAAGCAGAAAGTTCGAAATGCGCTGCTCGCCTGAGGTGCGCACGAGCAGATCGGGGTCAGGCATGTGCGCCGTGTAGAGATGGCGGTGAATGTCTTCTTCCGTGACGCTTTCAGGGCTGAGATGCTTATGTTTCAGCTCCGCCATCAGTCCGCGGAAGGCGTCTACCAATTCCGATCGTCCGCCGTAGTTCAGGGCCAGTGTCAGTGTGGTGCCTGTGTTCTTCGCCGTTGTCTCTTCAACCCATCGCATCTTGTCCTGGACGTCAGGCGCCAGTTCATGTGTCCGCCCGATGCACCGGAACCGGATATTGTTTGCCCCCATCCGTTCGACGTTACTTTCCAGATAGGTCTTCAGCAGGCGCATCAGGAAGCTGACTTCGGCGCGGGGCCGTCGCAGATTGTTTTCGAGAGAAAATGCATAAAGCGTCAGCCACGGGAGCCCGACGCGGGACGCCGTTTCCGTTACAAGCTGCACTGACTTTGCCCCCTGCTGATGTCCCACGAATCGCTTGAGCGAGCGGTGACTCGCCCAACGGCCATTGCCATCCATGATGATGGCTACATGCCGCGGCAGCCGCTCCGGCTTCAGCGTCGCATAGACGGCGCGCTCCTCGGGGCTCAACTCATCGATGCGCAATGTGGGAGATGAAGACAAGGAATCAATTGTAGATCGCATTTGCGCTTTCCACGCGGTGCCCCGGAGAGCATCCCGAAGGGGGCTGACGGAGTTCACGCACGGTGAAGAATAGAAGCCGCTCAATCCGTGAACGACCTTCCGGTCGGAATGTGAGACACCTTCGGCCGGATCCGGGGAGTTACACCATCGACCGTAAAGCATTTTGGTGATTTCTGCAACGCAACGCTTGCGCCGCCAGTACGCGGGGGCACCGCAGCGTCATGGCAACATGAGGCCCCGTAGGAAACTCGTGGGCCGGGCATGTCGATTGATGCCCAGGGCGCAGGCGCGCCCGAAGTCTCCCGCGCGACCGACGCCCCCGCCGCGGGCTTTAGGCGGAGCGGCGCCGGCCCGTCGCCGCGTCCCGAACCGCCCCAAAGAACAGCGTCCGGTGCAGCGAGTCCAGATGCGGCAACAGTTCCGCCACTTCGGCCAGGAATGGGTCGCTCAGGACCAACTCCACCTCTTCGTCGCGGAGGCTGCGCTCATCGCGAACCAGTTGACGTATCTCAACGCCAAGGGCTGTGGCCAGCCTTTCCAGCGAGCCCAGTGTGGGAATAGCCTTGCCATTCTCGATCTTTGAGATGTAGGTCCGTGGCACCTGCATCCTCCCTGCCAATTGCCGTTGGCTCAGGTGGCGCGCCCGGCGCATCTCGCGCACTTGTCCGGCCACCTGCATGCCGGCGCCGCCGCTAACCGGCACGGGTTGGCTGGTCACTAGCCTTGGGGCCAGATACACTGGCTCCTCGATATCGAGGGGCCTGTGGCATTTTCTGCATAGGGAGTTGGTGGTCCTGTACTGCATCAACCTGCAGTATTCACACCGCACCACTTCGCGTGTTTCCACGCTAACGAGAGAAGTTGCCATTTGGGATGCGCGGAGTGCCAGAGCGTGGGACTCCAGATGCATCGCTGCACCGTGATTGGTGCTACTTTCTACGAATGAACCATAATTGTCAAGTAGAAA
>CAYYKV010000370.1:0-2725 GCA_964468605.1 uncultured Occallatibacter sp.
TTTCCTTCAATCTCTTCTGTATCCACTTCTTTGGCGACACCTTCTCGCCCACCATCATCGGCGCCATCTCCGACCGCACAAACCTGAGCCTCGGCCTCGGCGCAACGCTGATCTTCCTGGTAATCTCCGCCATAATTCTGCGCACCGGCGCCCGCTTCGCCCCGCCGCTGGAAGAAGCTAAAAGCTAGCAGCTAGAAGCTAAAAGCTGTTTTCTCACTTCCCCGTCCGCGTCTCCTGTTCCCGCGAATTCATAAAACCCCGCCGTCCCCCCTGTGAGCGCAGATTAGGATCGCTAATCGGAGGCCGGCTCTGGTCGGCATTGAACCCGCGCACAAGCTTGGGATTCGGCTTGAACTTCGGCGGCCCTCCATAGAACTGCCGTGCATGGCTCAGCAGCATTCCCGCCCGCCCGTGCATAGGCTGCACAATCCCCCGCACCTGCACATTCATATCCCGATACTTCAGCAGTTCCCCCACTTCATCGCGATCCTCCCACAAGCTGATGATGGTGAACCGGCAAGCGTCATCGGTAGTCTCCGGCGTGCAAACGTCGAGATATCGAGTCCCGTCCGGCAATTGCACCACGTCATAAACATGCGCCGAAACGCAAACATCCTTATTGAGCAACCTGGTAGCTTCGTCAGCCGTAATGCAAGGCTTAGGTTTCCCGGCCACAGCCGCCAAAGGCGCAGCCAGACAAAACAAAACGACCCAATGCAACGCACGCAAGGCCATGAAATCTCTTTTCCGGGGAATGGGAGAATGTTAGCGCGAAATGAGGAGATTGTGAAGCACACGATTAACTCGGATTTAGCTTGAGCATCTTTCATAAATTGCTTTGTGTCAGGGCACGACTTCAGTCGTGCCGAAAAGGGCACGAAAAGGAAGGGGTTTTAACCCCTGAGGGATCACAACATGAATACAGATACCATTCATGAAATACGCTCCAATGCCGATTTACATTGAGTGGCAGCCATGCTGACAAAGACGGTCAAGCTGAGAAAACGCGGAAACGGCTTCTGGATTACCGTTCCAGCGGCGATCGTAAGAGAAAAGGAACTGAAACCAGGCGATGGGGCACAGTTCACGCAAACCGGCGAACATGAATTTGAGTTGAGCCGCGTTTGCAGTCAATGCGGAGCCATCGAGAAGATACTTACTTTGAGTCGCGTCATGCTGACGGGAAATGCGTTCAATCGGGAGGGTGCCAATGAGCGGTGAATTATGGAGTGTAGATTGTTGATTTAGGCCGGTGTATTCCACCCGGAGGCGACAATTGAAAAGTATTGATGATGCTGGCCCTCAATTGTTCTTTTGCATTATCAAATGCTGTCCGTTTGAGAAGCAATTCTGTATCAAGCTTAAGACGCTCGTTGTAGTCGCTAAAAAAAGTCTTCTCCATTGTTGAACAAGTGAGCAGCATGGTGAACACGCTAGTGGCCCACATCCTTGTTTCTGACCCCGTATAGTTAAGACGAAATTCTACATTGTCGCCGATTTCGATTTGGACAAAACGCTCTGCCATTGCAATAGCATTTGCATGAGAGCCGGTTTCAGATAGCTGACCCCATGTTTTGTGCAACTCGTCCAAGTCCTTGAATAGCCCCTGTTTCTTGTTTCGCTCGAAAGCATCTCTGAATGCCTCTAGCTCTTGTTTTCCAATCACCTTGTTAAGCCAAATTTTCTGAAGACTTGTGTCATTGCACATTGCATGAGCATGAGCGAAGAATTCAATAGCATCCCGCAATATCGAACGTGACTCTGCCAAGCAGTCTGAAAATGCGAGTTCAAGGCTGACCCTCATCTTGGCATGTGCGTTCATGCAACAAAGTAGCGGGAGCATTGAATATGGCTCTTGCACACTCTGCAGATCACTGAATTCGCGCATCCACATCTCATCTAGGTGAATGTAGAGTTGCCATAGTGCATTGAACTCCTGAATTCGTGAAAACAGATTGTTGCGCTTCACTGAGTAGTAGCTGCGGTATTCAGCAGGGAAATTGTCAATCTCAAATTTCATTAACAAGTCGGTCTCTTTAGGCTCTGGACTCATTGCATATCCTCCGTGCTATATGATTGAGGCGTAAATGTTGGTTACCGTTTCCTACTAGAATCGCGCGCTGATTTTCTTTGGTAGCTAGTCGCTTTCTTCACTCCTTGGCGGCGGAAAGGATTGGCGCGGTGCTTGTGTTCCGGCACAGAATACTGTTTCTTTCCATCAACAATGGTTGTCACCGTTTTCGAGCCGCTCGTGCCGCACTTGGGATGGCGACACTGGACTGTGCCGTCCTGCTCATCTGGCCCATAGACCTTTTGCCCGCTTCCTTCGCAGCGAACCATTTTCGGTTGCGTCATGGGTAGAACCTCCATGTGCGAAGACTACTTCAGGAAGACCAAACGCGGGTCGGTTGCGTGGAAAAAGTTTGAACCAAATTTGCCGGTGTTTTCCGCTAGGGCAAGCTGAATCCGACTCGACATTCATTTTACTTTCACTTTTGCGTGCCGCGTTTCCTGTAAGTTATTGATGTAAATGGCGTTACCAACGGGATTTGAACCCGTATCATCGTCATGATAGATAGACTGCTTCAGCGCGCGCCCACTAACTCTTCACTTTTCGCGCCCTGCCCGTAATGACTCACCACATAGTTATCAAGAATCTGCTTAAACTCAGCCACAATCGTATCTCCGCGCAGCGTAGTCGATAACTTCCCATCGATATAAACCG
>CAYYKV010000371.1:0-2697 GCA_964468605.1 uncultured Occallatibacter sp.
CCCCCTCTGGCAAGCGGGGGTCTTGGGGGGAACCGCCTTAAGTAATAAGCCCGGTGAACTTCAGATTCGTCCACGGGATGACTAAACGCTCACTGGAAAATGAGCCCTGATGCACGAAACGCCACTCCCAGGAGCGGCGTTTCAACATCGGTATCGGGGCCCTGCGCCTGTCACTGGCCTCCCGGCGAGTTGAGGAGCGGGATATCCGCCCCGATTGCAGGCTCCCCGGCTGGCTCATCCCTGTTTGAGGGCCGCTCGTTGGCGGTTGCTCGGCCGGGTACCCGGTGTTGCGCAGGCTCGCTGGGTTTTCCCCACACGGCCCAACATCACTGGCGCACATAACGTAGCAATCTTCGTTCCGTTCACAACATTGTTTCTTTGCAATGAGTTATGCGCGAGTTGGACCCGAGATTGTCTGGATTCTGGAAGCCGAAGGGCGAAAACACTTCAAAAAAGCATAGAGGAAGGGGCGCGCACGCTCTCGGAAGGACGATTATTGCTGGCATTTGGGGCAGTAATGGGTCCCGCGCCCGGCAACGACCACCCGGCGAATCGGCGTCTGACAGCTGCGGCAGGGCTCGCCGGTGCGCAGGTAGACGCAGTGCTCAAGCTGAAAAAAGCCACGCTCGCCATCGGCATCCACGTAATCCGAGACCGACGAGCCGCCCAGACGAATCGCGTGAGTCAGGATCTCGTGCAACGCAATCCGCAGCCGGTCGAGCTCGGCGCGGGTGAGGCGGTTGACACGGCGTCGCGGACGAATGCCAGCATGAAAGAGGCTTTCATCGGCGTAGATATTGCCCACGCCGGCCAGCAGCGTCTGGTTGAGCAGAGCCGCCTTGATGTACAAGCGCCGACCGCGAAAGAGTGCAGCGAATTCTCGTTCGCCAATGGTCAGCGGTTCATCGCCTGGCGCGCCAAATACTGTTCCGCGATGCAGATCGCGGAATTCAAGGCGGCCAAACCGACGCGGATCGACGAAACGTAGTTCCCGGCCACTTGCCAAGGTGAGCCGCGCATGTGTATGAGGAGCAACTGGACCATCGGGCGTGGTCACCAGGAGCCGTCCCGTCATGCCCAGATGAACGATCCATTGAGCATCTGGCGTGGACCCCGAGGAACTCAATTCGAAGACGATGTGTTTGCCGGTGCGGTGAACCGCCAGGATGGTGCGGCCGGTAAGTCCCCTTGCCTGCCGCGCGCGGGGCGTTTTGAACGGTTGTGGATGATGGTCAAACCAGACCTGGACGATGCGATCGCCGCGAGCGCGTTTATCGACGCCGCGGGCGATCGTCTCCACCTCGGGCAGTTCCGGCATCGGCTTATTGTAGGGGATCGCGCATCGGCGTCGTGTTGCGCGAATCTATCGGGTATTCTCGACCCATCCTGATTCCTCTTCCGACGCTTGAGATTGCATGGCTCCCCATTGCTCCAAATACACGACCCCAAGCGCGAGACCGACCAGAAACACTCCCACCGATGAGTACTCAATCAGATTGAGATCACGGTCCTCGGCCGGGGTTTGATATACCGTGGTGCCGTGAATGCCGCGCGGGACCACGCGATTCACCTCCGGCGCCGGCCATCTTGGCATGGTGTCGAGATAATGCGTGGAGATCATCGCGGAGACGATGAGGCCTGCCAAACCGGGTAACAGAAAAAGCAGCGCGAAGAATTTGAGCGTGGCTAACCTTGCAGCTTTCATCGCCTTTACCTCGAGTCGATCGAGATTTGCGGGGCCGGGACAGTAGAGGATGCTGGGGTTGCAGTTCTCGTCTAGAGTTTAGATCAGATTTCACGGCGATGGCCACAAACATCTTCGTACTCACACGCAAAATCAGCTTGAGCGTTCCAAAAGAGTATGGCTGTTAAGCAACTCTAATCCAATGACCGTGCCGCGGTACTTCGCGAACCGGTTTCATCCATGTTGGTCGATATGAGACGAACCACCCCTCGGGGGCTGAAGCCCAAGGTCTTATGCGCCTGCGGCGGCACGGCTGAAGCCATGCCCTTTCAAAACCGCATTTATGCAACCGGTTCGAGCGCGCGAGACACTACACTGAGTGCAACCAATGGCAGGTTCCGAAACAGCAACTGACACCATCGCCGCGATCTCCACGCCGCCAGGGCGAGGCGGCATCGGAATCGTGCGCCTGAGTGGGCCGCGAGCCGCGTCGATCGCTTCGCAGCTTGTGAAGCCGCATCAACCCCTGGAACACGCCCACGCGCGACTGGCCGACGTGATCGACTCGGCAGACGCAGATGGTCCGCGCATCGATGAAGCTCTTGTGACTTTCTTTGGCGCCCCGAACTCGTACACGTCGGAAGATCTTGTCGAGATTGCCGCGCACGGGTCGCCCGTGGTGCTTGAGCTTCTGTTACGGCGCGCGCTCGAACTCGGCGCACGTCTGGCCGAGCCGGGCGAGTTCACTCAGCGTGCTTTTCTGGCCGGGCGACTCGATTTGACCCAGGCTGAAGCGGTTCGCGACCTGATCGATGCGCAGACCCTGACCCAGGCGCGCCAGGCCGCCAGCCAGATGGGCGGCGCGCTCAGCCGTCGCGCTGCTCCAGCGAAGCAATCGCTGGTGCAGCTGATCGCTCTGCTGGAAGCCGGCATCGACTTCGCGGAAGACGACATCGACGTGACGCCGCAGGGCGAGATTGCGCGCCGGATCGACGAAATCACTCCGACGCTCG
>CAYYKV010000372.1:0-2578 GCA_964468605.1 uncultured Occallatibacter sp.
GAAAGGTCTTGGGGAAAAACCATATGGACCCGTATCGATCAGGCTCTGCCGGGCGTCTCTCTGGAGGGCCGAGCGCTCCGGCGATTCGACAGATTCTCAGCAACGCGTTCTTACTCATAGCCGCGCTGGCCGGGATCTCTTCAGTGGCTTTGCTCGACGCACAGCAACCTGCCGCTCCGACAGGCACAGAAACGGCTCGAGCCCAGCCAGCCGCGCCGGCCAAAGCCTCTCATCCGCCTCAATACTATGTTTGGAAGAAAGCGCACGACGCGCAACTGCTGGTCGACTTCGGCGGACTCGAGCGCTTCAGGCGGGCTGATGCCATGCTGCCAGCGCCGAAGCCTGGCGAGGACCGCGTCGTCTTCATGGGCGATTCAATCACCGAGGACTGGAAGCTGGAAGACTCCTTTCCAGGCAAGCCCTACATCAACCGCGGCATCAGCGGTCAAACCTCGCCGCAGATGCTGGTTCGATTCCGCCAGGATGTGATCGACTTGAAGCCGAAGGTCGTGCTCATTCTCGCTGGAACCAACGACATCATGGAGAACACAGGTTTCATGACGATTGAACAGAGCGGCGAGACTATTGCATCGATGGCAGATCTTGCCACGGCAAACAACATCCGAGTAGTGCTCTGCTCGGTGCTGCCGTCGTCTGAATTCGCCTGGTCGCCGGCGCTGGAGCCTGCACCCAGAATCGCGGAATTGAATACGTGGATCAAGCAGTATGCGGCTGAAAAGGGCTACGTCTACGTGGACTATTACTCGGCCATGAATGATGAGCGCGGTGGCCTTCCGCCGGCGCTCAGCGACGACGGAGTTCATCCGCTACCGGCCGGATTTGCCATCATGGCGCCGCTGGCCGAGGCGGGAATCGAGAAGGCGCTGGAGCGCGGGAATTAGTCGGCTCTCACTGCAGTCTGCCCCAGAGTGTGGCTCTCGAGCGAAGCGATTTCGTAAGGGCCAGTCAAACGGCCCTTGCGTCGGTCACACACCGCAACCGCATATGCGGCCCGCCGTCGCGCTCGATGTTCCCAGCGGGGCAATCCATGCAAGGGGCGCGGATAAGCCAGCATTGCGCTGATAAACGACGCCTCCTCCATCGACAGTCGATCGGCGTTTTTATTGAAAACTCGTTGTGCAGCTGCATCCGCTCCAATAAGGCCGGAGCCAAAGAAGGCGCACGCCAAATAAGACCGGAGAATTTCAATTTTCTTGTGGCGCGATTGGATGACGAGGGCTAAGAATGCCTCATACAATTTCCGCTTCAGCGTCGGCGCCCTGTATCCAGTCACAGTGCGCACAAACTGCATATCGATCGTGCTTGCCCCTCCATGTTTGCGGCCTCTGAGCACCTTGATCGCCTCCCGGAGAATTGAGAGCACGTCCACACCGGGATGACGAAAGAATCTTCTGTCTTCGATGGCGATGGTCATCAGTTCCAAAGCCGTCAATGCTGCCGCGGTCGATTGCGGCAATGGCCGCACGTTCTGATCGATTCGCGACAGGTCGTTTCGCAGCCTGGCGAGCCACGTCGAAGGCCGGGCTCGGTCAGGTAGCTGCAATGTTCTCCGCGCAACCGGCCCGGCCGCAACTTCGCGGCTCTTTCGGGGCTCTATCGTTCCCGAAGCATCAGCAACATTCGTGTTCACCCATTCCACAACGGCGTCCTCTGTCGCATCGCCGAAGAGGTGGTTAGGGCAGTCGGTCGTTCTTTCGTTACATGGTGCAAATCTGTGACCCAGCACATTCGCGGCGGGAACTCCATATTCTGCGACGAGCCAGCGAACGAGCTGCGCACTCGCCTTGCTCTGTGCATCCGTCAGCCGATCGGTCGCCGTGGCGACATGCTCGATGCCAATCGATCTGGAATTAATGGCCTTTGCGTGCCACGCGGAACGATCATCGCTGACCATCTGGTAGATGTCGCCATTCTTATCAACAACGTAATGTGCCGATACTTGCGACTTGCGGTCCAAAAACCAGTTGATCGTCCCCTCGACAGTCTCCGCCGTCGTCGAATGCAGCACAATCATGTTGATGCGGGCCCCATTGCGCGAGGAGGTATTTGGGCTTTCGATGAAGCTTTTGATGGCCGGTTTCAGTTGTCGCGCGCCTGACTCGGGATTGGCACGATCGTCAAACGTATGCGGACCCAGCGGGACTCCATTCGAGATCTTTCTAGTCTCCTGCTCATCGCCCGCGCCGGATCCTGGCTTCCAGCCATCTCCAACCGCCGTGACAACGCTTTTGAATGTCGGATCCCGCGGTTCAATGACCTTCATTTCGCCCACCGAGTTTTTGCGGCGAATCTCACCATAGGCGGCTGGCACTGCCGCAGCGCAGTACGATCGCAACGACGCGCGAGTCTTTTACGGGAATTCGTTTCAACCAATATATACTTCATCGTCTTATTCCAGCGATCTGAGAGCTCTCAAATGGCTTCGTTGCGGTAAACCATTGTTTCATCGCCATAACTCTCCTATAATGACTGGGCGGCAGCACCTCGCCCATGCCCGGAAGGTGGGAGACGTGAACCATGCAAGGCAAGATCAATATCTTCAGTTCGGTCGGGCGGT
>CAYYKV010000373.1:0-2557 GCA_964468605.1 uncultured Occallatibacter sp.
GTCATTATTGCGCCGAGTTCCACGGTGATTCTTTAGAAATCCGACCATGATGCCTTATTCCGCATTATCAATCTGGGCGCGTTGGAGCTTGTCGGAGTAATCCACATAGACGGCTTTCCAGGTGGTGAAGAAATCGAGCGCGCCGAGGCCCTCGCGGTGGCCGTTCCCGGTGTGCTTCACGCCTCCGAAGGGCAGATGAACTTCAGCGCCGATGGTGGGGGCGTTGATGTAGGTAATCCCGGCTTCGAGGTCGCGGATGGCGGTGAAGGCGCGGTTCACGTCGCGAGTGTAGAGCGAGGTCGATAGGCCGTAGTCAATAGAGTTGGCAATTTCGACGGCTTCTTCGAACGTGGCGAACTCAATGAGCGCAACGACAGGGCCGAAGACCTCTTCGCGGGCGATGCGCATATGGGGCTTGACGCCGGCGAGAACGGTGGGCTCGAAGAATGTGCCGTGAGCGTAGGGGCCCTCGGTGAGCGCGTGGCCGCCGCAAAGGAGCTGCGCACCCTCCTTCACCGCCAAGTCCACAAAGCGAGCCGACGTCTCAATCTGATTGGCGTTCACCTGCGGGCCGACTTCGACCGATTCATCGAGACCGCTACCGATCTTGAGCTTTTTGGCTTGCGCGACGAATCTCGCGGTGAATTCGGCGGCGATTCCCTTCTGGAGCAGGATGCGGCTGGTAGCCGTGCAGCGCTGGCCTGTGGTGCCGAAAGCACCCCAGAGCGCTCCATCCAGGGCAAGGTCGAGATTAGCGTCATCGAGAACGATCTGCGCGTTCTTGCCGCCCATTTCGAGCGAGACCTGCTTGAAGGTGGCGGCCGCGCGCTGCGCAATATGCGATCCTACTGCGCTGGAACCCGTGAAGCTGATGGCGCGGACATCGGGATGCTCGACAAGTGCCGCGCCGGCGGTTGAGCCGCCACCGCAGACGATGTTGACGACACCAGGCGGCAAACCAGCGTCGATGAGCGCTTGGACGAGGTTATAGGTAGAGAGCGGCGTGTCAGTAGCCGGCTTGATGACGCAGGTGTTGCCGGCAACAAGCGCGGGAAAGAGCTTCCAACTGGGAATGGCCATGGGGAAGTTCCACGGTGTGATGAGGCCGACGACGCCCACAGGCATGCGGATGGACATAGCGAACTTGTTCTGAAGTTCGGAGGGAGTGGTGACGCCGAAGAGTCGTCGCCCCTCGCCGGCCACATAGAATGCCTCGTCGATGGCTTCCTGAACGTCGCCGCGGGTTTCGGTCAGAATTTTGCCCATCTCTCGGGTCATCTCTCGCGCATTTTTCTCTTTGTTTTGGATTAGGTTGTTGCCGGCACGGAGAAGGATCTCGGCGCGCTTGGGCGCGGGAATTAGGCGCCACGCGGCGAAGGCGCTCTTTGCAGCCGCTACGGCCTGGGCGACATCCTCGGCGTGCGAGGAGGGAAACGCGCCGATGACGTCGGAGTGGTCAGCGGGGTTGAGATTGAGGATCGTTTTGCCGCTGGTGGCCGGGAGCCACTTGCCGCCAATGAGGTTGTGGTAAATGGGATAGGTCATGAAAGCCTCGAAAACCGGATGACAGAAGCCGGAAGCGCAACGCGACGACGCCGGACGCTATCTCGACCCTAACTGATTCCGCCAAACAGGGTACGCCACAAGAGACGGTTCCGGCCAGCCGGGGAAGCTTTGGCAGATTGCCGTTTACTAAGGCGGCACGCCTGACGCTCGGTTCCTCCTTCGTGTTATGGGCCAATCACAACGGCCAAGGGCAAGTGGCCGTACAATAGGCTTTGAGGTTGACTCAATTTTTTCATGTCATCGAATGGATATCGATCCCGTTCCTCGCGGTCCCATGGTTTCCGGTCGCTGTTCAGCATGTTTTCCAGCGACCTGGCCATCGATTTAGGTACCGCCAATACTCTGGTGTACGCGGCCGGCAAGGGCATCGTCGTCAATGAGCCGTCGATTGTAGCCATTAACAAGACGACTGGCGAAGTGGAGGCGGTGGGCAAGGAAGCCAAGGAGATGCTGGGGCGTACGCCCGGCAACATCGTGGCCATCAAGCCCATGAAGGACGGCGTGATCGCCGACTTCAAAGTCACCGAGAAGATGCTCAACTACTTTATCCAGAAGGCGCACAACCGGAAGATGCTGGTGCACCCGCGCATCGTGATCGGCGTGCCCTCTGAGATTACGCAGGTGGAGAAGCGAGCCGTCGAGGACTCTGCCTATCGCGCCAAGGCGAGCGAAGTGTATCTGGTGGAGCAGGCGATGGTGGCGGCAATCGGCGCCGGACTGCCGATCACCGAGCCGTCAGGCAACATGGTGGTAGATATTGGCGGCGGAACGACCGACATCGCGGTAATTTCGCTGAGCGGCATTGTTTATTCGCGCTCTGTGCGCATGGCCGGAAATCAGATGGATGAGGCCATCATCAATTACCTCAAGCGGAAATATAACCTACTGATCGGCGAGCGCACAGCGGAACAAATCAAGATTGACATCGGTTCCGCGTTCCCGCTGGATAAGCCGCTGACCATGGAGATCAAGGGGCGCAACCTGATTGAGG
>CAYYKV010000374.1:0-2532 GCA_964468605.1 uncultured Occallatibacter sp.
CCGGCGCGCGTTCAAGCGACATTGACTCCGTCGCCGTCCGCTGGGTGCGCTGGATTTACATTCCCCTCATCCTTCTCGTCATCGGCGCCATGTTCCTGCATAACGCCATCATCTGGCGCTCAAAAGCCGTCGCCCGCCGCCGGCTGATGAACCCCTTCATGACGCGAATGACCGTCAATCAGCGCTGGCAGCACCTCGTCTTGCTCACGAGCTTCATCGTTCTCGTAATCACCGGCTTCGCGCTCAAATTCCCTGACACATGGTTCGCTCACACCCTGGGCATGGGCGAAAACCTGCGCGGCATCATCCATCGCATCGCCGGCGTCATTCTCATCGCCGCCGGCATCTATCATGTCTTTTATCTCGCCGCAGCGCGCGAAGGCCGCCGCCTCCTCCGCGATATCGCGCCCCGGCCCAAAGACGCATTCGATGCGTGGGCCACCATGCGCTACTACCTCGGCCTCTCGACCTTGAAGCCGAAATTCGGCCGCTTCAACTACGCCGAGAAAGCCGAGTATTGGGCGCTGGTATGGGGAACGGCTCTCATGGGCCTCACCGGCATCATGCTCTGGGCCAAGGTCTGGGTTGGAGATCTGTTCGCCCGCTGGTGGGTCGATGTGGCCACCGCCGTGCACTTCTACGAGGCCATCCTCGCGACACTCGCCATCCTCGTCTGGCACTTCTATCAGGTCTTCTTCGATCCCGACGTCTACCCAATGAACTGGGCCTGGTGGGACGGCAAAATGCCCGTCGACCAATATCGCCACGAACACGAGCTCGATCATGAGCCCGACGGCGATTCTCCCTCCGATCCGGCAGATTCAGATGCCGGCCCTGCACCGCAGAAATAGCCCTTGGCTTCTCTCATCCTCTGCGCACTCGAAATTCATTGTCTGCCTATCCACATAGCGTCGCCCCAGGAGATGAGGCCAAATAGGAGCACGCTCGCGAGAATCTCAAGATACAAAGGGAACCGGCGCTGACCACCCGTCTGCATGCATTCGCGGGATTCTCGTGCGCTGGCAGGTTGATCCGGCAGGCCCGGCTGCCGCGGGGAATCTTGCGGCAGATAGGGACTCAAGCCGGAAACAAAGAGCGCCACACCGAGATTCTGAAACATTCCATTGCCGTCGCCTGAGAAAAGTCCATTCGTCCCCGGCTGGTCCTCGGTCCGGCCGTTCGTAAATCCCCGGTCGCTCATGAATCGCGGCCCGGCAAGTGAAACGCTGGACTGAGCAGTCAAGGCGCTGGCGCGTTCTGGA
Source organism: uncultured Occallatibacter sp. (assembly GCA_964468605.1). Taxonomy (GTDB): domain Bacteria; phylum Acidobacteriota; class Terriglobia; order Terriglobales; family Acidobacteriaceae; genus Telmatobacter. Next base: position 1,263 of record CAYYKV010000374.1, read on the forward strand.
TTGATCCCGAAAATAAACACGATGCAGAAAATCAAACAAGGGGCCGCGCTCTTTGCGGCGGGCGCCTTGAACCAAATTCGGTCATCACCCGCTGCCGGAATACGAGCCTCAGCTTGCCTCGAAACAGAAGCACTCTGCTTAAACGAGATCGTCTTCGTCACATCAAAGTCCTCCATCCCGGCCACAGTCGGCTTTTGCCGATACCACGCAGCGCGTCAGTTTTCGCATGTCTTGAAAGGCGACGGTCGGGGACCCACCCCGTGGGCGGGCCTCCGGCGCGTTCCCCGCCGCCATCAACGAGCCGCTATGGAAGCAAACTCCTCGTTCCGGCTCACCTTTCTCGCCTCTCTCTCAGGCTTTGACGCGGGCAAGAAAGCCCCATTCGAGGCGGAGCCAAAGCGAACCTCGCTCAGGAAATATCGACCGTCATACCGATGGAGAACCAGCGTACGAGGCCTCCCGGACCCGATTGAACCGCGCTGGACCAAGGCCGTGGCCCTGATGCTGTTCGTCCTGTCTTCTACGACGAGTATGTCGGGGCGCTTCGAATCGAAACCGATGGTATAGTTCCCAGCCGGTAAGAATTTGTCGCTGACGGTGAAGTTGAACGGAACGTTGACCTTCAGCACAGAGCTCTGTGCGCTGGCACTTCCGGCTGTCATCAAGGTTGCTGTTACAACGAGCGCGATTGCGGCGATTCGATTCATAAGTCCCTCCAGTGCTGTTCCGCGGTAAAGCGTCTATCCACTCCGGGCACATCGGGGATTCCCGCCCGGCCGCGTTATGTTTTTCAGTCTGGCCCAGGACCGTGTATCTGTCCAATTGATTGATGTGATATATTGAATCTCTATTGGAGATTCACTGATGGAAGTCCGGCAGCTTCAGATCTTTCGCACCCTTGCTGAAGAGTTGAATTTCACCCGCACCGCTGAAAAGGTGCACACTGTGCAGTCCAACGTGACCGCGCAAATCAAGGCGCTCGAAGAAGAGCTCGGTACGCCGCTTTTCGATCGCCTGGGCCGCCGCGTTACGCTCACTGACGCAGGCCGCAATTTCCTGCCCTTCGCCTCGCAAGCCCTCGCCGCCATGGACCAGGGCCAGCGCGCCATCGAGACCGGCGCAGAGCCCAGCGGGCCGCTGCGCATCGGCGCTCCCGAGAGCGTCCTCACTTATCGCCTGCCCCAGGTATTGCACGCCTTCCGCCGCCACTTTCCGCACGTCGAACTCATCTTCGTCCCCTACATGAGCACGCCGTTTGCGCTCGAGCTCG